>JAVBSG010000180.1:0-17609 GCA_031547245.1 Propionivibrio sp. | reverse complement strand
AGCGCCCGCCACAGCAAACCCGAAGGGCAAGGGGCTGGCGGGGCGCATTGCTGCGTTGCCGCTCGCTTGTGCAGATGACTGCACGGCGCGACCGGCGCCTTGCACTGCCTCCCCGCCAGCCCCTTGCGCTGCCCGTCGCTTGCTGTGAACACGCCCTAAGCCGCTTTTTTGTTTTCCTTGGGCAGTTTCAGTTGCAGTAGCTTCGCCAGTCCGTCTTCCTGCACCAGTTCGATCCGGTGCTTGCGCGCGAAAACGCGGGCATTCTCGCTGACGTTGCCGAGCGCCACGTATAGGCCCGCGTGTACGCCCTCCTCGGATTCGCACAGCGTCCCCAGGTCGGTAAGCGACTCGACGCCGAGGCTGGCTGCTTTCCAGCGTTTGCCGCAGACCAGCGTCGTGCGATTGTCCTTGTTTATTTTGAAGTCCGCCACGCCATTATTGAGACGTGCCACGGTGTAGCCTTCTCGCTGCAGGGCCTGTTCCAGCAGTGCGGAGAAATCCTTCCACGACATGGCCCTGACGGCCTCCGCCGTGGCTTCGACTTTTTTCGCGCTGGGCAACCGAAGCTGCTTCCAGCCGACGATGGCGCCGATAACCAGAAAGGGCAACGTGAATGAGAGCGCGTACGGCACCATCCAGTTCGGCAGGGCTATGCGGGCAATCAACGCGATACCGGCGGCTATGCCTATGCTGAGCCACCACGAGGAACGCAGGAGGACGGCGAACAGCGATTTGTCGGACATTTTGAACTGCATGGCAAAATTCTTTCAACGAAGAGTTTCAATCGGTGACGAAACGGGCTGGGGTTCCAGTAGAAAGCCCCAAGAGAATGGTTTCTGTATGGCTGCCTCACCCTACTGCATGCGGCAGAGCGTGAGGGGGGTTTTCCGGAGGCCTTAAGCGTTTTCCTGCTCGCCGCCTCCTTTTTTCATCGCCTTGCCTTCGGCGGCCCGCTGCTTGCGCACCTCCTTCGGATCGGCGATCAGCGGGCGGTAGATTTCCACCCGGTCGCGGTCGCGCAATGCGGAATCCGGTTTGGCGAGTTTGGCGAAAACGCCGAGCTTGTTTTTGTCCAGATCGATTTCGGGGTACTTCTTCAGGATGCCGGATCGTTCAACGGCCTCGCGCACCGTCGCGCCTACCGGCAGTTCCAGCGCGAGGATTTCCTGTTTGCCGGGCAGCGCATAGGCCACCTCGATACGGATTTTTTCCGACGGCTCAGGCATTCGGTTCACCATAGACCTGCCGGGCACGCTTGACGAACATTTCGACGAAAGTGCTGGTCACCTGGTTGAAGACGGGACCCGCCATCTTTTCGAAGAGCTTGTTCGAAAACTCGTAGGAAATCCGGAACTCGACCTTGCAGGCATTTTCCGAAAGCGGCTTGAAATGCCATTCTCCGTGCAGATGCCTAAACGGACCGGCCACCAGTTTCATATCCATCCAGAACGGACTTTTCTTGGCGTTCTCGGTTGTGAAATGCGCCTTGATGCCGTGGAAATTGCCGTACATCGTCGCGATCGTCTTTTGCTCGTCGCGGCATTCGACATGCGTTCGGGGACACCACGGCAAAAATGCCGGATAACTTTCAATGTCCTCGACTAGATTGAACATCTGTTGCGCCGAGTATTCGATCAATATCGATTTTTCAACACGGTGCATGGTCAGCCGCACCCCTCGAATCCTGTAAAATGGTCCAATTCTAACATCCTCGCCAGTCAACCGCGGGAAACACCGTCATGAGTATCATCACCAATAAAAAAGCTTTCCACGATTACTTCATCGAAGAAAAATTCGAGGCCGGCCTCGTCCTGGAAGGCTGGGAAGTCAAGGCGATCCGGGCCGGGCGGTCGAATATCAGGGAATCCTACGTGATCGTCCGCGACGGCGAGGTATTCGTTTTCGGCATGCACATCACGCCGTTGGCCGAGGCTTCGACGCACGTCAAGCCCGATCCGGTGCGCACGCGCAAGCTGCTGCTGCACGCCAAGCAGATCAGCAAGCTGATCGGCAAGGTGGAACGCGCCGGCTACACGCTGATGCCGCTCGACCTGCACTATCTGAACGGCCGCATCAAGATGGAAATCGGACTGGCCAAGGGCAAGCAGCAGCACGACAAGCGCCAGGCCGAAAAGGAGCGCGACTGGGACCGCGAAAAGGCGCGCCTGATGCGCGTCAAGGCGTGATCGAGCGCTGGCGCACCATCTCGAACAGGCAGATTGCCGCAGCTGCGCCCACGTTCAGGGATTCCGCCGTTCCCGGCATGGGAATCCGCGCCCGCTGGCCGGCTTCCTGCAGCACCTCCGGGCGGATGCCCTGCCCTTCGCTGCCGAAGATCCAGGCCACGGCGCTCTTGAGATCGAGTGAATAAAGTCCGGACGAGGCTTCCAGCACAGTGGCAACGGTCAGTCCGCGGTAGCTGCCCAGAAAAACCGGCAGGTCGCCGTTTTCATGGATGTCGAGTGCGAAATGCGCCCCCATGCCGGCGCGCAGCACCTTGGGGGACCAGGCCTGGACGCAGTCCGGCGAGAGGAGTACCTGGCGAACGCCGGCGGCGGCGGCCGTGCGCAGGATCGATCCGAGATTGCCCGGGTCCTGGATGCCGTCCAGCAGCACCGCGTCCTTCCCGCCGTCCGGTTTCGCGGCGCCCTGCGGCAGCATGGCGACGGCCATGATCCCGCTGGGTGTTTCGACTTCGGCCAGTTCGTTGAACAGCGCATCCGTCAGGACGGTAACGGGCCAGCCCGCCCCGTGGCGTTGCAGGAAAGCGGTGATCTCGGGGCGATGCTGCCCGGTCTCGGAAAGAACGACTTCCTCCGGCCGGCCGAAGCGTTCGGCATAGCTTTCGACGAGGTGCATCCCCTCCAGCGCGATCTTCCCGGATTTGCGCCGTTCGCGGCTGCTTTGGCAGAGCTTTTTCAACTCGCGGAAGTGCGCGTTGTCGCGCGAGGTTATGTGCTTCATCGCGGCCTAGAGCAACGTCAATTGAGCCACCGGCGCGTAGCTGCGCCGGTGCACCGGGCACGGCCCGTGTTCTCGCAACGCTTTCAGGTGCAGCGCCGTGGGGTAGCCCATGTGGCGGTCGAAGCCATACACCGGATAGGCGGCGTGCAGCTTCAGCATTCCGGCATCGCGCACGGTTTTGGCGAGAATAGAAGCAGCCGCAATCGAAGCGACCTTGCCGTCGCCGCCGACGATGGCTTCCGCCAAACAGTTGAGCGATGGACAGCGGTTGCCGTCGATCAGCGCCTTTTCCGGCCTAACGGCGAGTTTGTCGACAGCGCGCCGCATGGCCAGCATGCTCGCCTGCAGGATGTTAATCCGGTCGATTTCCTCGACACCGGCTTCGGCGACAGCCCAGGCCAAAGCCTTGGCGCGGATTTCAATGGCCAATAAATCGCGGCGCCTGGCGGAAAGTTTCTTGGAGTCGTCGAGTCCCTCGATCGGCTTATTCGGATCGAGGATTACAGCGGCCGCCACGACCGGACCAGCCAGCGGGCCCCGGCCGGCCTCATCGACGCCGCAGACCAGCCCCTCAGACAGCAGCAGCGACGGCATGCCTGCGCGCCTCTTCCGGCAGATGTCCGATCACTGCTTCGGCGGCCTTTTCCGCGGTATTCTGCCGGAGCTGCCGATGAATCCCGAGGAACAGTTCGCCCAGCCTCGTGCGCGTCGTCTTGTCCGTCAGGTAATTGAGCAAAGCCTGCGCCAGGTTTTCGGGCGTAGCGTCGTCCTGAAGGAATTCCGGCACGACGAACTTTCCGGCCAGGATATTCGGCAAACCGATGTACGGCAGATACACGATGCGCTGCATCAGGAAGTAGGACAACGATGCCGCCTTGTAGACGATCACCATCGGACGTTTAAGCAGCGCCGCCTCCAGCGTGGCCGTGCCGCTCGCCACCAGCACGGCGTCGGCGGCCATCATCGCTTCGTGCGCGTGGCCGAACAGCATTTGAATGGGCAGATCCTTCGCCTGGCAGCGGTACAGCGCGGTTTCGAACAATAGGCGCGTCTCGCGCGTCGCCATCGGCACCAGGAACAGCGCATGCGGCAGCTGCTGATGAATCACTCGGGCGGTGTTGATGAACGTATCGGCCATGTAGCCCAATTCGGACTGCCGGCTTCCCGGCAACATGGCGAAAACCGGCCGTTGCGGAGAAATTTCGAGCATCTCGCGCGCCTGCACCCTACCGTCCTCGAGCGGCAGCATGTCGGCCAAGGGGTGGCCGACGTAGGTGACGGGGATGTTTTCCTTTTCGTAGAGCGGTGGTTCGAAGGGAAACAGCGCCAAGATCCGCGAGACGGACCTACCGATTTTATGGATGCGCTTGCCGCGCCATGCCCAGATCGACGGGCCGACGTAGTGGATGGCGGGAATTCCTCGTCGCTTCAGCGCCCTTTCCAGATCGAGGTTGAAATCGGGCGCGTCGACGCCGATGAACACATCCGGCGGATCGGCCAGCAGGCGCTGCTTCAATTGCTTGCGAATCCCCGCGATTTCCCGGTAATGCCTGAGTGCTTCCGCGTAACCGCGCACGGCCAGCTTTTCCAGCGGAAACCAGGCATCGAACCCTTTTCCAGTCATTTTGGGGCCGCCGATTCCGAAAAAGCTGGCGTCCGGCAGCCGCTCCCGTAGCGCCTGTATCAGATGGCTGGCCAGAAGATCCCCCGAGGCTTCGCCTGCCACCATGGCGATACGCACCCCCGATCTGGGAATCATCTGATGATGCCGCGCTTGGAAACCGCCAGAAAATCGAGGATGGGCTGAACTTCCGGATGCGTTTTGGTTTCTTCTTCCAGTTTCACGCGCGCTTCGTCGAGCGACAGCCCCGAGCGGTAGAGAGCCCGGTAGGCGCGCTTCAACGCCGTCAGCGACTCGGGCGAGAAACCGCGCCGCTTCAACCCTTCGGTGTTGATGCCGTGCGGTGCGACCGGGTTGCCGGAGGCCATGACATAGGGCGGCACGTCCTGCGTCACTAGCGAACAAGCCCCCGTCATGGCATGCGCACCGATGCGGCAGAACTGGTGCACGCCGGTAAAGCCGCCGAGAATCGCCCAGTCGCCGACATGAACGTGGCCGGCCAACTGCGCGCTGTTGGCGAAGATCGTACGGTTGCCAACCTGGCAGTCATGCGCAACGTGCGCATAGGCCATGAACCAGTTGTCGTTCCCGACGCGGGTGACACCTGCATCCTGCACCGTTCCCAGATTGAAGGTGCAAAACTCGCGGATGGTGTTGCGGTCACCTATCTCGAGGCAAGTCGGCTCACCGGCGTATTTTTTGTCCTGGGGAATATCCCCGATTGAATTGAACTGGAATATCCTGTTGTCGCAGCCGATTTTCGTATGCCCGGAAATCACGACATGCGGACCGACCCATGTATTGTTGCCGATTTCCACATGTTCGCCGATGATGGAATAGGCGCCGATTTCGACGCCTTCGCCCAGTCTGGCGCCGGGATGAATAATCGCTGTAGGATGGATCATTGCGTTACCTCTTGAAGCCGTGGTCAGGCGATGTCGCTCTTGGCGCACAGCAATTCCGCTTCGGCGGCCAACTGGCCATCGACGCGGGCCTCGGCTTTGTACTTCCAGACCATGCGCGTCCGGCGCAGGATTTCCACGTGTAGGTGCAACTGGTCGCCCGGCAGAACCTGTCTCTTGAAGCGGGCGTTGTCGATGCCGGCGAAAAAGAACAGCGATCCGGCGTCAGGCAGCATGCCCAGCGTCTTGAACGACAGCACGCCCGCGGCCTGCGCCAGCGCTTCCATGATCAGCACACCCGGCATGACGGGATAATGCGCGAAGTGCCCCGTGAAAAACGGCTCGTTGATCGTGACGTTCTTGTAAGCGTGAATCGATTTGTCCACCTCCAGATCAACCACGCGGTCGATGAGCAGGAACGGATAGCGATGGGGAAGATGCTTCAGTATTTCGTGAATATCCATGGTGTTCAAGGTTTCTTCTCCACTGACTTAAGTTTTTTCTCGAGTTCGGACACTCGCTCGGCAAGCTTCGCCAAACGTTTCAGTTGCGCCGCATTATGCAGCCACTCCTCATGGGTCCCCATGGGGAAGGCGCCGGTGTATTGCCCCGG
This sequence comes from Propionivibrio sp., assembly GCA_031547245.1. GTDB lineage: Bacteria > Pseudomonadota > Gammaproteobacteria > Burkholderiales > Rhodocyclaceae > Propionivibrio. The sequence goes on along the minus strand of JAVBSG010000180.1, from coordinate 11,509 downwards.
CTGCGTGACGTTCTTGGTGATCATGGTGCCGCCGGAGACATGGACATCGTCCCCTATCTCGATATGGCCGACGACCATTCCGGCGCCAGCGATGGTGCAGCGCCGTCCGATCTTGACACTGCCGGCAATTCCGGCGCACCCGGCGATTGCCGAGTGGTCTCCGATCTGGACGTTATGGGCGATCTGAATCTGATTATCGAGCTTGACGCCGTTGCCGATGACCGTGTCGTCCAGCGCACCGCGGTCGATCGAGGTGTTGGAGCCGATTTCAACGTCGTCGCCGATCACCACGCGGCCGATCTGGGGAATCTTGATCCAGCGCTCGCCTTCCTTGGCAAAACCGAAACCGTCGCTGCCGACAACGGCATTGGCCTGGATGATGGCACGCCGGCCGATCACGCAGGCGTGGTATACAACCACGTTCGGGTACAGTACCGAATCGTCGCCGATCGAAACGCCGTCACCGATAACGCATCCAGGATAGAGCGTGACGTTCCCGCCAAGCGAAACATCCTTGCCGATGACGACATTCTCGCCAACGCAAGCCGATGCAGGAATGTCGCTGCCGACCACCGCGCTCGGGTGCCTGCCCGCCGGGCGCTTTTCCCTCGGATTCAGCAGTGCCACGACCCGGGCATAATAGGCGTAGGGATTCGGGTGGATGATTTTCGCCAGAGCCGTCTCGCCGGCAAAGGCCGGGGGCACGATGACCGCCGAAGCCTCTGTTGCCAGCAATTGTTTGCGGTATTTGACGCTGGCAAGAAACGCGATTTGGTCTGGACCCGCCGACGCAAGCGGCGCTACCTGCGAGATGAGGAGCGAACCGTCACCCTCAAGTTGACCGCCCAGCCGCGCAACGATTTCGTCGAGGCGGATGCCTCCATCACGATCAACCACGTTGCTTATTTGCCGCCGTTGCTGTCGGCCAGGGCCTTGATGATCTTGTCCGTGATATCGAGACGCGGATTAGCCCATACGACGTCCTGCACGATCAGGTCAAATTTCTCGGTTTCGGCGAGCTGCTTTATGGCCTTGTTGGCCTTCTCGATGATCGCGGCATTCTCTTCATTCTGGCGCAGGTTGAGATCTTCGCGGAACTCGCGCTGCTTGCGCTGAAACTCGCGCGAAAGCTCGTTCAGTTCTTTCTCTTTTGAGCGGCGGTCCGCGTCGTTCATCGTCAGACCGTTCTTCTCCAATGTATCCTGCATACTCTGCAGTTGCTTGGCCATGTCCTGCAAATCCTGGTCCCGCTTCGAGAATTCCGCCTCGATTCTTTTCGCGGCTTTCACTGCCGCAGGCGCATCACGGAAAATCCGCTGAGTGTTGACATAACCGATTTTCACTGCAGTTTCCGCCGATGCATATGAAACGGGCAGCAACACCGAAAGCGCAAACAGCAAAACAGCAAATTTCGTTTTCAAACGACTTCTCCTAGGCTAGAACATTGTTCCCATCTGGAACTGAATATTTTGAATGGTATCATTTTTTTGCTTATTCAGCGGTTGCGCCATGCTCAATTTGAGCGGCCCCATGGGCGACAGCCAGGTCATCGCCAAGCCTGCCGACATGCGGATGGAACCACCGTCGTAAGCCTGTGGATCGAGCTTGTCCGCATAAACCTGGCCCGCATCGAAGAACGGACCGAAGCGCATCGACTTATCATGCCCAAAGCCGGGAACCGGCATCGACAGCTCGGCATTGAATATGACGCGCTTCGTTCCGCCCAACCGGACTTCGTCGCCCGACGAATCGATCTCATACGGGCCAAGGCTGGCCGTGTCATAGCCGCGCACCGAACCTACGCCGCCGGCATAAAAGTTCTTGAAGAACGGCATTTCCTGCCCCTTCAACCCCTTGGCATACCCGACCTCGCCGTTCAGCATGAGCGTCAGGTTGCGCGTCACCGCGAGATAGCGCTGGTGCTGATAGGTCGCCCGGTAGTAGCGCAAATCGCCGCCCGGGCTGACTTCAAAGCTCGCCCGCTGGAAAAGGCCGCTTGTCGGATTGATCGCGCTGTCGCGGCCATCGCTCACCCAGCCGATGGATAACGGCACCGAGAGATTGCCGCAGGTGCTGGTACTCGTCCCGCAGAATTTGTCGATGAAGTTGATGTACTGCAAAGGCGTATCGGGATCGTCACGGTCGATTTCGACCTTGGTGTAATCGACGGCGGCGCCGAACTGGATGGATTGCTTTTCGCTTATCGGGAAGCCGAACTTGATTCCCCCGCCTGTCGACTCGGTCTTATAGACATACCCAAGCGATGTCGGGTTGGATTTCCTCGTGTAGATGTCGAAGCCCTGGCTGACGCCATCCACCGTGAAATAGGGATTGTTATAGCTCAAACCCAGAGCACGGTTGATCTTGCCCGTGCCGACCTGGACGCCAACGAACTTGCCGCTGCCAAAGATGTTGGACTGGGAAATCGCGCCGGAAAGCATGACTTTCTCCGACTGCGAATAACCGGCGCCCAGCGTGATATTGCCCGTCGATTTTTCGGTCACGTTGAAATTGACGTCGACCTGGTCGGTCGTGCCCGGCACAGGCGGCGTTTCCACCGTCACGTCGGAGAAATAATCCGTTTTGTCGATGCGCTGCTTTGATAGCTTGACTTTCTCGTCATCATACCAGGCGCCTTCCATCTGGCGGCTTTCCTGCCTGATCACCTCATCACGGGTCTTGGTGTTGCCGCCAACGTTGATGCGGCGCACGTACACCCGTTTTCCCGGATCGACAAAGATCGTGAAGGCCACCTGCCGCTTTTCCTTGTCGACTTCCGGCGCGGCATTGACGTTGGCGAACGCATATCCCTTGCCGGAAAGGCCGTCGCTGATCGCCTTGGTGCTCTCGTTGAGCTTTTCCCGCGAGAATACGTCGCCCGGTTTGACCTTCATGGCTTTCCTGAGATCTTCCTCGGGCAATGTGAGATCTCCAGCCAGCTTGATGGACGAAACTATGTACCGGTCGCCTTCCGACACGTTGACCGTGATGTAGATGTCCTGTTTGTCCGGGCTGATCGACACCTGGGTCGATTCGATATTGAACTCCAGAAATCCCCGGTTCAGATAGAAAGAGCGAAGGGCCTCGAGGTCCGCAGACAGCTTCTGCTTGGAATATTGATCGTTCTTCGTATACCAGCTGATCCAGTTGGGCGTCTGCAACTGGAAGATTTCCAGCAGCTCCTTTTCCTTGAAGGAATTGCCGCCCACGATGTTGATCTGCTTGATGCGTGCGGCTTCGCCCTCGTCGATGTTGAAGTTGACGGCAACGCGATTGCGCTCGAGCGGAGTCACCGTCGTCGTCACCGTCATGGCGTACCGGCCGCGCGTCAGATACTGCCGCTTAAGTTCCTGTTCGGCGCGTTCGAGCATGCTGCGGTCGAATGCGCGGGAAACTGAAAAGCCCGCCTCTTTCAGACCCTTGATCATCTGATCCTTGTCGAACTCCTTGAGCCCCACGAAATCGATCTGCGCAATGGCCGGCCGCTCCTCAACGACGACGACGACGACCGAACCATCGACCTCTATCCGCACGTCCTTGTAGAAGCCTGTGGCAAACAGCGCCTTGATGGCCTGCGCCGCCTTTTCGTCATTCATCGTCTCGCCGACTCTGACCGGAAGGTAGCTGAATACCGTGCCGGCCTCGGTCCGCTGGATACCCTCGACGCGGATATCCCTGACGGTAAATGGCTCAAAAGCGTAGGAGGAAGACAGGAAAAGTGCGGCGATCGCACCGGCAAACAATTTTCTCTTCATGGATCAGCCAGGAGTCAACCAAGAATCAATCGAGTGATGTCATTGTAGAAGGCAAGTACCGCCAGCAACAGGATCAGCGTCAGTCCGACCTTTTGCCCGATCACCATGCTTTGTTCCGCAAGCGGTCTGCCTCTTATGATTTCCAGCGCATAATACAGCAAATGGCCGCCGTCCAGAACCGGAATGGGCAGCAAATTCAATACGGCCAGGCTGATGCTGACCAAAGCCAGGAATCTCAGGTACGGATCAAGCCCGAGCTTTGCCGATTTGCCGGCATAATCGGCAATGGTGATCGGCCCGCTGATGTTGCGCCAGGACAGTTCCCCGAGAACCATTTTGCCCATCGTCTGCAGACTGAAAACCGACTTGTCCCACGTTTCTTCAAAAGCCTTGAGCAAAGCGGGAACCGGATCATAGCGGACAACGACCAGCAAATCGTCATGGGCGCTCATGCTGCCAATGGCGCCGATCTGGCCTATTTCCTGATCGCCTTTCCTGACCGGAGCCGGCGTCATGTCGAGAGACAACCGCTGCCCATTGCGTTCGATTTCGAATATCAGGGGAATCGACGGCGAAGCACTGACCGTTTGCAGGATATCCGCCCATGATGCGATGGGCTTGCCGGCTATACTCACAACGAGGTCGCCCGGCATCAGACCCGCGGCGGCCGCCACGCCGCCCGGAACCAGAGAGCTGATGATGGGAGGCATTTTCGGGCGGAAAAAAGTCAAACCGAGCTTGGCAATGGGATCGCGGCCGTCCTCCATACGCTCCCTAGCCGACAGCAGATTGATGCGGCGAAAGCTGATCTCGTTGCGCGGATTGATCACCTCGAGTTCCACCGAATCCTGCTCGACCATCCGGCGAAGCAAAAGCCAGCGCAATTCGCCCCAGGTCTGCACTTCGTCCCCGCCCACCTTCAGCACCCGTTCGCCGCTTTCGAACCCGGCGGCTTCGGCAGGACTGGCAATGGCCGGCGCCCCGAGAATGGGGCGCAACTCTTCTGCCCCATGCATGAACAAGCCCCAATAAACAAAGATCGCCAGCAGGAGATTGGACAGCGGTCCGGCGACCACGATCGCCATGCGCCTCCACGGATTTTGCCGGTTAAAGGCGCGATGCAGTTCGTGGTGGGCGACTTCGCCCTCGTTTTCGTCGAGCATCTTGACGTAGCCGCCGAGCGGGAAAATACCGAGCGACCATTCCGTCCCGTCGCGGCCGATCCGCGTCGTCAGGATCGGCTGGCCGAAACCCACCGAGAAGCGCAGCACTTTCACGCCGACCAAGCGGGCAACAACGTAATGGCCGAACTCATGCACGACGATCAACACCCCGAGCAACAGGGCGAATGCCGCGAGAAAAACGAAAAAATTACTCATCGGAAATTCAGGAAAACCGCGTTTCCACAACAACCTGTTCGGCCATCTTACGCGCCGCCGCATCCACGGCAAGCACCTCTTCCAGCATAGACAACATTTTCACTACCGGCGCTTCGTCCATCACACGGGCGATCACTTTCGGAATGTCGAGAAAACCGATTCGCCCTTCCAGAAACGCCTGAACGGCAATTTCGTTGGCGGCATTCAACGTCGCCGGCGCGCTCTCGCCCTCTTCCAGCGCGCGGTAGGCCAGCGCCAGGCATGGGAAACGCGAAAAATCGGGGCGCTCGAAATGCAGCGAGGCCACCTTGAACAGATCGAGAGGCGCAACGCCGGCATCGATCCGCTCGGGGTAGGCCAGCGCATGGGCAATCGGCGTGCGCATGTCGGGATTTCCCAGTTCGGCAAGCACGGAACCGTCGACGTACTGGACCAGCGAGTGGATCACGCTCTGCGGATGCACGACCACCTGTATCTTCTCGGCGGGAACGTTGAACAGCCAGTGGGCTTCAATCACCTCCAGCCCCTTGTTCATCATCGACGCCGAATCCACGGAGATTTTTTTCCCCATGACCCAGTTGGGGTGCGCGCAGGCCTCTTCGGGCGTTACCTTCTCCAGCGCCTCTGCCGGCGTATTCCGGAACGGCCCGCCGGACGCCGTCAGCAGGATTCCCTGGACACCGCTTTCCGGCATATGCCCGGCGTACCCCGAGGGCAGCGACTGGAAAATGGCGTTGTGCTCGCTGTCTATCGGCAATAGAACGGCGCCATGATCCCGGACGGCCTTCATGAATATCGGCCCGGCCATGACCAACGCCTCCTTGTTGGCCAGCAGCACCCGCTTGCCGGCCTGCGCCGCCGCCAGGGCCGACGGCAGGCCCGCAGCGCCGACGATGGCCGCCATGACCGTATCTATTTCCGGCAATGCCGCCATGCGCACCAGCGCCTCCGGCCCGTATTCGACTTCGGTCGCGCATGCCGCTGCGGCGAGGCGGCCACGCAGTTCCGCCGCGAGAACGGCGTCGCGGAGCACCGCGTAGCGGGGCCGGAACTCGAGGCACTGCCGGAACAGCAGATCGACCTGGTTGTGCGCGCACAAGGCCACTACGCGGTAATGCTGAGGGTGCCGCCGCACGACGTCGAGGGTATTGACGCCAATCGACCCAGTGGAACCGAGAATCGTCAGGTTTTTCGCCATCGCGCGTCCGCCTAAAAGCCGAGCCCAAGCCAGGCCAGCGCCACCAGGGGCAAGGTCGAGGTCAGGCTGTCGATCCTGTCCAGCACCCCGCCGTGGCCGGGAAGAATGTTGCTGCTGTCCTTCAATCCGGACTGGCGTTTCAGCAGGGATTCGAAAAGATCGCCGACGATGCTGATCGCCGCCAGCAGCGCCAGAATGACGAACAGCAGCAGCTCGTTTTCCGCAAGCGTTCCCGGCAGCCTGGACGACAGCAAAAAACCATAGAGAAGCACCGCCAGGGCCCCGCCGACGGCGCCTTCCCAGGTTTTCCCAGGACTGATGGCCGGCGCCAGCTTGTGCCGCCCCAGGGCGCGGCCGGAAAAATAGGCCGCACTGTCCGCCAGCCAGACGATCGCCATGACCGCCAGCAACGCCCATCCACCCAACTGCCGCAGTTGCACCAGCGCGAGCCAGGCGGGAAAAATCACGACGATTCCGGTCAAACCACCGACGAGCGGATGCTGCACGCTCCAGCGCTTCTTCAGCCACGGCGGCACCAGGAGCAGCCAGAATGCCGCGGCGGGAATATAAAACCAGCGCCCGACAACCCAGGCCGTTTCCGCGAAACCGTCTCCGATGCCGAGCGCCGATGGAAAAAGCGCCGACAATGCGGCAATCGCGGCAAGGCCGGCGGCGCCCATGCAAATACGGAGCGTGTCTGAGAGTTTCATCAACCCTCCCCACTCCCAGAACGCCAGGGCGGCTATCAGTGCGGCCAGACACAGCCAGCCGATCGGAGGAAGATAGAACAGCGCGCAGAAAAAACCGACGAGAAGCAAGAGCGCGGTGATGATCCGCGTTTTAAGCATCGTGCCGGCTATCCATTAGACGGTTCCGCCCCGGTTCCAGGCTGCTTTTCGCCATTCCGGGCAGCAACGTCCTGCAACTGCTCGCTGGTCCGGCCGAAGCGGCGCTCGCGTTTCTGGTAGGAGGCGACGGCCTCGTCGAAAGCCGCCGAATCGAACTCCGGCCACAGGGCTTCCGTAAAATAGAATTCGGAATAGGCCAGTTGCCACAGCAGGAAATTGCTTATCCGTTCCTCGCCGCCGGTCCTGATGAACAGATCCGGCTCCGGTGCATAACTCATCGACAGATAGGGCGCCAGATCGTCCTCGTTCCACTCTCCCTTTTTCCCGGGCTGTTCCGCCACCATGCGGTTGACGGCCTGGAGAATATCCCAGCGGCCGCCATAGTTGGCCGCAATCGTCAGTGTCAGTTTGTCGTTTCCGGCCGTCTTTTCTTCCGAGGCCCGAATCAGCCCCTGCAACTCGGCGTCGAGTCGGGAACGGTCGCCGACGATACGCAGGCGCACGCCGTTGCTGTGCAGCTTGGTCACTTCCTGCTGCAGGGCGCGGACGAAGAGCTGCATCAGCAGAGTCACCTCTTCGGCCGGACGCCGCCAGTTCTCCGAGCTGAAAGCGAACAGCGTCAGATACTCGATCCCGCAGCCAAGACAATACCTGACGGCCTCGCGCACCGTCTCCACGCCGCGGCTATGCCCGGCAAAACGTGGAAGAAAACGCTTCTTCGCCCAGCGCCCGTTGCCATCCATGATGATGGCGACATGCCGGGGCACCCTGGGCACATCCGGAAACGACCGCGTCGAACTCTTGAAGGAAAGCATCTGCCCTACCCCTGTCTCCGAGGACTCAGATGGCCATCAGCTCGGTTTCTTTCTGTGAAAACTGCTTGTCGACCTCGGCCACGTGCTTGTCGGTCAACTTCTGAATGTCGTCCTGCGCGCGCCGCTCGTCGTCTTCAGAACACTCTTTTTTCTTGAGCAGATCCTTCAACGTCGCGATGGCATCGCGCCGCAGATTGCGCATGGCCACGCGGGCATTCTCGCATTCGTGTTTGACGACCTTGATCAGATCGCGGCGGCGCTCCTCGGTCAGCGCCGGCATCGGCACCCGGATCACCTCGCTTTGCGACACGGGATTCAAGCCGAGATCGGAATCGCGGATGGCCTTTTCGACCTTCTGCGCCATGTTCTTTTCCCAGACCTGAACGCCGAGGGTCCGCGGATCGAGTACGGTAATATTGGCCACCGTGTTCACGGCAACCATCGAACCATAATAATCCACCTGAACGTGATCGAGCAGGCCGGTATGCGCCCGCCCCGTGCGGATCTTCGCCAGATCGACCCGCAGGGCCTCGAGCGATTTCTGCATTTTGGTCTCGGTGGTTTTTTTCACATCGGCAATCGACATTTCAACCTCCCTCAGCAATGTACATGCGTACCTTCTTTTTCGCCCAGCACGACCCGCTTCAACGCTCCGGGCTTGTTGATCGAGAACACGTTGATCGGCAGATTCCGGTCGCGGCACAGCGCGAAAGCCGTCATGTCCATGACCGCCAGATTCCGGACCATGACCTCATCGAAGCTGATACTCTCGAAGCGCGTGGCCTTCGGATCCTTTTTGGGATCGGCGGTATAGATGCCGTCGACCTTCGTCGCCTTGAGGACGATTTCCGCGCCGATCTCGGCGCCGCGCAAGGCGGCCGCCGTATCGGTCGTGAAGAAAGGGTTGCCCGTACCGCCGGCAAAAATAACGGTGCGCCCCTGTTCGAGGTAGCGGATGGCACGGCCGCGGATGTACGGCTCGACGACCTGTTCGATATTGAGCGCCGACTGGACGCGTGCCACCATGCCGGCCACCCGCATGGCATCCTGCAGCGCCAGGCCGTTCATGACGGTCGCCAGCATGCCCATGTAGTCCGCCTGGGCGCGGTCCATGCCGTTGGCCCCCGGCGCGACGCCGCGGAAGATGTTGCCGCCGCCGATGACCACGCCCACCTGCACCCCGAGATCGACGATGCTCTTCACTTCGCCGACAATATCGGCAATGGTCTGGCGGTTGATGCCGTAGGCATCGGCCCCCATCAGCGCCTCGCCCGAAAGCTTGAGCAGTATGCGCTTGAATTTGGGCGGAGTGTCTTCTGTCATGTCGTTGGCTCCCGTCATCCCGCGGTCAGTTCTTGGCAGCGGCAGCTTGCGCCGCAACCTCGGCGGCGAAATCGTTGGAGCGCTTCTCGAGCCCCTCGCCGACAACGTACAAAACGAATCCGGCAACCGAGGCGCCCTTGGCCTTGAGCAGTTGCTCGATCGTCTGCTTGCCGTCCTCGGCCTTGACGAAAACCTGCGCCAGCAAGGTCACGTCCTTCAGATACTTCTGAACCGTTCCCTCGGCGATCTTCTCCAGCATGGCTTCCGGCTTGCCGTCGGCACGCGCCTTTTCGATCGCGATGCGGCGCTCGGTGTCCAGCAGATCGGACGACACGCCTTCCGAGTTGAGCGCCTTCGGCTTGGACGCGGCGATGTGCATGGCCAGATCCTTGCCCAACTGCTCGTCGCCGCCGACCACGTCGACCACGACACCGATCTTGGCGCCGCCATGGATGTACGAAACCAGCTTGCCCTTGGCTTCCAGCCTGGCGAAACGGCGGACGCTCATGTTCTCGCCGATCTTGCCGACCAGCGCGGTGCGCGTCGACTCGACCGTTCCGGAGCCCATCGGCAGGCCGGAAAGCGCAGCCACGTCGGAAGGATTATTCTGCACGACGAGGTCGGCGCAGCCTTTGGTCAGCGCCTGGAAGTCATCGTTCTTCGCCACGAAGTCCGTTTCGCAGTTGACTTCGATGATCGAGCCCAGCTTGCCGTCCGCCGCAATGCTTACGGCGACCATGCCTTCGGCCGTGATCCGCGCTGCCGCTTTCGTCGCCTTGTTGCCCAGCTTGACGCGCAGGATTTCCTCGGCCTTGCCCATGTCGCCGGCAGCCTCGGTCAGCGCCTTCTTGCACTCCATCATCGGCGCATCGGTTTTTGCGCGCAGTTCAGCCACCATGCTTGCGGTAATTGCCGCCATTTTCTTCTCCATTTACGGATACGGCCGGAAAACCGGCCGCACCTCAAAATCGGTTAATCAATCATTAAACACTGCTTGCGGATTCGTCGTTCAGCCCGCTCAGGTTACTCGGACTCTTCTTCGACGGACTCATCGATGAACTCGTCGTCCGACGTTGCCGCGATAATCTCTTCGACGAACTGGCTACGCCCCTCGAGAACCGAGTCGGCGACGCCGCGCGCGTACAGGCGGATGGCGCTCGACGAGTCGTCGTTGCCGGGAATGACGTAATCGACGCCGTCCGGCGAGTGGTTGGTATCGACGACGGCGATGACCGGAATGCCCAGCTTGTTGGCTTCGGTGATGGCGATTTTGTGATAGCCGACGTCAATGACGAAAAGCGCATCCGGCAGCGTATTCATTTCCTTGATGCCGCCGATCGACTTTTCCAGCTTGTCCAGTTCGCGGCGCATCATCAGCGCCTCTTTCTTGCCAAGCTTGTCCAGGGAACCGTCTTCCACCATGGTTTCCATTTCCTTCAAGCGCTTGGTCGACAGCTTGATCGTCTTGAAATTGGTCAGCATTCCGCCCAACCAGCGCTGATCGACGAACGGGGAATCGCAACGGGCGGCTTCTTCGGCGATGATTTCGCGCGCCTGGCGCTTCGTGCTCACGAACAGGATCGTTCCCTTGTTGGCGGAGAGCTTGCGCACGAAAGCCATGGCCTCGTTGTATTTGGCCAATGTCTTTTCGAGATTGACGATATGGATCTTGCTGCGGGCACCGAAGATGAACGGGGCCATCTTGGGGTTCCAGAACCGTGTCTGGTGGCCGAAATGAACGCCGGCCTCGAGCATTTGACGCATCGTTGTTGACATGAATGTCTTCCTTTAAGGGTTAAACCACCATTCATCCACTACGCCCATCGTGCGACGGACACCCTATACGGATGAATGTGCGAATTTGCGAAAACACGCCGCTGAAACCGGCCGGTTTTCGCTACGGACCGTAGGCATAACTTACCCACGGGACGCAAGATTCTACATCAAGCGCAATGAATAGCCAAACAAGTTGGCCCGAAACGGAAGCGCGACAACATGACCCGGGTGTTGCTGCGCCGCCTTGCCGTACTGCGCCCGGCCCGAAGCGGAGGCAATTATGCATAACCCTACCGGTCGTCAGGCAATTCCGATTTTTCCCAATTATTGAATAGCATGACAAAAAAAAAATTGTAGATAGAATATCCCGCTTTCACAAAGCTACCCGTTTCACATTTTCATTGGACTTTATTGA
>JAVBSG010000223.1:0-10572 GCA_031547245.1 Propionivibrio sp. | reverse complement strand
TCGACACGCACCTGGAGCAGGCGGCGTACAGCCGGATCCATCGTGGTTTCCCAAAGCTGTCCCGGATTCATTTCGCCGAGCCCCTTGTAACGTTGCCGCGAAACGAGGTGCTCCGCCAGCCCCATCAACCAGGCCATGGCGGAAGAAAAGTCGCGCACCGGGGCAGTCTTCTGGCGATCCCCCTCCCCGCGCCTGACAATGGCGCCTTCGCCGATCAGCCCGTCAAACAGCCTGCCAGCACGGGCAAGTACCGCGTAATCGGGCCCCAGCACAAAGTCGGAAGAAATAACGCTGATTCTTTGATTGCCGTGGCGCCAGCGAGTGAAATGCAGCTCGCACCGGTCAGCGCCGTCGGATGCCGCGCTCACCTGGACGTCCGGAGGCAAGGCTTTGCCCAGCGCGTCGACGGTGCGCTGAATACCTTCCGGCGTGTCGAAGTCCAGTGTCACGCCACCGGCGATTGCCTTCAGGACGTCGGCATCCGTCCAACCGGAAATGCGCTGAATGACTTTATCGATTTCGAGATGCCGGCGCGCCAGGTCATGCAGGGCGCTGCCACGCAGCTCGGGCTGTCCTTTGCCGGGGTCGATGGCCGCCCCGTCCAGTGCCGCCTCGAGCAGAAAAGACTCGAGCTCGGAGGCGTCTTTCAGATACAGCTCCGTTTTCCCGTATCTGGCCTTGTAGAGAGGCGGCTGTGCGATATAGATGTAGCCCCGCTCGATCAGTTGGGGCATCTGGCGATAGAAGAAGGTCAACAGAAGCGTCCGGATATGGGCGCCGTCCACGTCGGCATCCGTCATGATGATGATTCGGTGGTATCGGGTTTTCTCGATATCGAAGCCTTCCGGGCCGACTCCCGTTCCCAGTGCGGCAATGAGCGACACGATGGCTTCGCTGTCCAGCAGCTTTTCGTATCGCGCTTTTTCGACATTCAGGATCTTGCCCCGGAGCGGCAGGATCGCCTGGAATTTCCGATCCCGGCCTTGCTTGGCGCTGCCGCCGGCAGAGTCGCCCTCGACCAGATAGAGTTCGCTCAGCGCGGCATTCCTTTCCTGGCAGTCCGCCAGTTTTCCGGGCAGGCCAATGCTGTTGGCAACACTCTTGCGCCGCGTTATATCCCGGGCTTTCCTGGCCGCATCGCGCGCGCTGGCCGCCTCGACGATTTTGCCGCAGAGCAGCCTGGCATCCCGGGGATGCTCCTGCAGCCAATCCGCAAGCGACCTGGCCACGACGCTCTCAACCGCCCCTCTGACCTCGCCGCTGACCAGCTTATCCTTCGTCTGGCTGCTGAACTTCGGTTCCGGGAGCTTGATGTTGATGACGCAGGCCAGGCCCTCGCGCATGTCATCGCCTGTGACGGCAACCTTGACCTTCTTGGCGAGCTCGTTGTCTTCGATGTATTTGTTGATGACCCGCGTCATGCCGGCACGCAAGCCGGTAAGATGCGTGCCGCCGTCGCGCTGGGGAATATTGTTGGTGAAGCAAAGCACCGATTCGGAGTAGCTGTCGTTCCACTGCATGGCGACTTCGACGCTGATCTCCGCCGTGCCGTCGCTTCTGTCCATTTCAACGGCATGGAAAACATTCGCATGCAAGACACGCTTGCCGCCGTTGATGAAGTCAACAAAGCCCTTAACCCCGCCGGAATAGGCGAAATCCTCGCTCCGGTTCGTGCGCTCATCGAGCAGGCGAATGTTGACGCCGTTGTTCAGGAAGCTGAGCTCGCGCAGGCGTCTGGCCAGGATGTCGTAGTGAATATCCACCGCGGAGAAGATCTCGTCGTCGGCCAGAAAGTGGACTTCCGTACCGCGGCCGTTCGTTTCCCTGACGATCTTCATGGGGCTGACTGCAACGTCCCCTTTCATTTCCACTACCCGATCCTGAAGCGCGCCGCGCCGGAAATTCAGCTCATGCAGCTTTCCGTCCCTGCGTACCCGGAGCCGCAACCACCGGCTGAGGGCATTGACGCAGCTGACCCCGACGCCATGCAGGCCGCCCGAAACCTTGTAGTTGTTCTGGCCGAACTTCCCGCCGGCATGAAGTTCGGTCAGGGCGATTTCGGCAGCCGAACGCCTGGGCTTGTGCTTGTCGTCCATCTTGAGACCGGTGGGAATCCCGCGGCCGTTATCGACGACGGAAATGGAATTGTCGCCATGGATTGTGACCAGGATGGAATCGCAGAATCCGGCGAGCGCCTCGTCGACCGAGTTGTCGACGACCTCGAAGATCAACTGATGCAGCCCGGTTCCGTCGCCGGTATCGCCGATATACATGCCGGGGCGCATGCGCACCGCTTCGAGGCCCTCCAGAACCTGGATCGCTCCTGCGCCATACTCGTCCGGAATCCCCTCTCCCTCCGGGCCGGCGGGTAGTTGTCCTTCAAACAGGCTCATTCGAACTGCCCGGTCAGACGGTCGTGGAACTCGCTGCTCCTGCGGTCAAGCCCCATAAAACGCACCGAAACATCATGCTGGGCATACCTGGCTCCAATCGAATCCAGTATCGCGACGGTGGAGGCATCCCAGATCTGGGAGCGCGAGAAATCGATGATTACCGTCTTGGGATCCTCGGCATATGAGAAGCTCTCCACCAAATCGTTGCTGCTGCCGAAAAAGAGCGGGCCATGAATCTCGTACAGCGCCGTCGAACCATCTTCTATCAACGTCCGGTCGGCATAGGTCACAAGGGCAACGCGCCGGGCAAACAGGACGATGGCAAGGATGGAACCGGAAATGACGCCAATCGCCAGATTGCCGGTGAATACGGTAATCGCCACGGTCACGAGCATGACGATGGTTTCCGGCGGCGGCATGCGCTTCAGCGTGGCCGGCTGGAGGCTGCGCCAGTTCGCCGTTTTGAGCGCAACGATCATCATCACGGCGGCCAGGGCGACCATCGGAATTTGCGCCATCACGTGACTTAAGCCCGTCACCAGCAACAACATGACGACCACGGCCACCATCGTCGAAACCCTGGTCCTCGCACCGCCCATCTGCACATTCACTACCGTCTGGCCGATCATGGCGCAACCGGCTACGCCGCCGTAGAAACCTGCGGCGATATTCGCAACACCCAGTGCCCAGGATTCCCGGCCCTTGTGGGAGCGCGTCCCAGTCAGTTCATCAACCAGTTTGGCGGTCAAAAGCGATTCGAGCAGCCCCACGAAAGCTACGCTCAATGCCGTCGGCCAGATGATCCACAGCGTTTTCATCGAGAGCGGGACCAGGAGCTCGGTCATGCCCGGCAAGCCCGGCGTCATCGAGCCCTCGCTACCCACATTCGGAACCTGAAAATCTCCAAGCATGACAATCGCCGTTGCCGCCACGATCGCAACAAGCGAAGACGGAACCGCCGTAGTCACCCGGGGAAAGAACTGGACGATGAGAACGACGAGAAGAAAAAGGACGTACACCATCTCTGGCTTGTCGACGATGTGCGGCACCTGCGCAAAAAATATGAGGATGCCAAGCGAATTGACGAACCCGATCATGACCGAGCGCGGAACATAGCGCAGCATTCTAGCGAGGCCCGCAAAGCCAAAGGCGATTTGGATCACGCCTGCGAGAACCACGGTCGGCAGGATGTAGCCGACACCGTGCGCCTTCACCATTGGCCCGATCACCAACGCAACCGAACCGGCGGCCGCCGTCACCATGGCGGGGCGGCCGCCCAGGATCGACATCACGAAGCCGAGAACGATCGAGGCCACCAGGGCGGCCCTCGGGTCGACGCCCGAGATTACCGAGAAGGAAATGACTTCTGGGATCAGCGCCAGACAGGTAATGACACCGGCAAGGCTTTCGCGCGCCAGCAATGACGGCGATTTTAAAACGTCGGCAACCGTCGTTCCGCCGCCCGCGCTAGATGTTGATTGCATAGTGGATGACACAATTTCTATCCTTGTCTTATTCGTCGACGCGGACCACACAGCGGAAGCCGATATGGCTCGTGGAGGAATCCGGCGATTGCCCCTGGCGGGCCGCCGGCCGGTAGCGGAAGCAATAGTTGGGGGCGCAAAGGTGCGAGCCGCCTTTTACGACCAGGCGTTCTTCCAACGGCGTTTGACTGGGCAGACAGCAGGACTTCGCGGGCGCCTGCGCTTGGGATGTGCTGTAGACCGAGCCGGTCCACTCCCACACATTGCCGACGACGTCATAAAGGCCATAGGCGTTGGGCGGGTAGATGCCTACCGGAGACGTGCCCTCGAAGCCGTCTTCCCGAAGGTTTTCCGAAGGAAACCGTCCTTGCCAGGTATTCGCCATCGGCATGCCGGCCGGTTGCGGATCGTTGCCCCATGGATAAGTCGCCCGATCCAGCCCGCCACGCGCGGCGAACTCCCATTCCGCTTCAGTCGGAAGCGACTTCCCCGCCCATGCAGCATAGGCCAGGGCGTCTTCGTAGACGACATGCACTACCGGATGCCTTTCGCGGCCGACGTAGGTACTGCCGGCTCCCTCGGGGCTTCGCCATGACGCGCCGGGGACATAGGACCACCAGGCCGAGATGTCGCGCAGGCCGACTGGGCCTTCCGGCTTTGTGAAAACCAGCGATCCGGGAACCAGCAAGTCCGGATCCGCGTCGGGATAAAGGGCGGGATCGGGCGTTCGCTCGGAGAAAGTGACGTAGCCGGTTGCTTCGACGAAGCGTGCGAAGTCGGCATTGGTCACAGGATAGGGATCAATATAAAAAGCGCCAACGTAGGCGGCCCGGATCGGCCGCTCTTCGCGATAGAAATCTTCCGACCCCATGAAGAAGGGACCGCCCGGGACGTAAACCATGCCTTCGGTCCGCGGCCCGGCGATCGCTTCCGCGGATTTTCCGGAAGCCCCACATTTGCACTCACCCATGCAAGTCTCGGTAGCAGCCATGTCTGAATCGTCCTTCATTGTGAAATGTGGGGCTTGGGGCTTATAGTGCTTAAGGGCTCAGGCAGCCTTGTCGGTCTTCGGCACGAAGTCGAGCGGCGATCCCGGCGGGATCAGTTCTTCGTGTTTCACGCTTTCCTCGAATTCGTGCACCACGCGGTGCGCGTGCTGCATCACCCACCAGCGGACGTACTGTTGGTTCACGGGTTCGCGCTCCTTCGGGTCCTCCTTCAGATGCGTGATCCGCGCGAAGCCGAGCGGCAGCTCGGGGTCGTGGAAGTGCTGCTGGCGCTTGAAGTTGATCTTGAAGTCCTTCCACTTCACGGCATGCAGTTCGTCCTTCAGCCAGACCATGCAGGCCTCGCGGTTCGACTCGTCTTTCCTGCCGAGGATGAAATCGCTCTGATCGACGCCGTCGATGATGCGGTCGGCCGGAACCTCGCAACCGGCGAGCTTGATCAGCGTGGCGAACATGTCGGTCACGTGGATCATCTGGTCGCTCTCCATGCCGGGCTGGATGTATCCGGGCCAGCGCATCAGCAGAGGAGTCCGGATACCGCCTTCGGCCGAGCTGAAGTAGGAGCCGTCGAAGAAGCCGCCCGTCCCCCTGCCGGCCAGATGGTCTTCCGCGCCGTTGTCGCCGCAGAAAACGACGATCGTGTTATCGGCAATGCCAAGCTCATCGAGTTGGTCGAGGAGGACGCCGAAGTCGTGGTCGAGCATCAGCAGGCAGTCGCCCCAGTCGCCGTTGCTGCTCTTGCCGGCAAACTCGTCGCGCGGGCTCATCGGGAAGTGCATCAGCGAATGGTTGAAGTACAGGAAGAAAGGCTTGTCGGCCGCAACGCTGCGCTTCATGAAATCGATGCCGCGCTTCTGGTAAGCCAGATCGCAGGTCTTTTTCGATTCCATGGTCAGCTGTTCGGACATGATCGGATAGCATCCCTTTTCCCTGGTGCCTTCGTGCATGTATGAATAGCCATCGCGCTCGGCGTCGTAGTGCGGGTCTTCCAGCCACATGCATTCGTCGTAGGTGCGCAGCGGGCCGTACCACTCGTCGAAGCCGTGGTCGGTCGGGAAACGGCCATCCTCGGCGCCGATGTGCCATTTGCCCAAGCAGGAAGTGGCGTAGCCGCCTTCGGACAGAATGCTGCCGATGGTGCGTTCCCAACTGACGATGCCGCCGCCGTTACCGCCCAGAGCAATGGTGTGGTTGCCGGAACGGATCGGATAGCGGCCCGTCATGAGCGCGGAGCGCGTCGGGGTGCATTGCGGCTCCACCACGTAGTGGGAGAGCTTTGCGCCTTCCCTGGAGAATGCATCGATACGCCTGGTATCGGCGCCGCGCAGGACGCCGCCGCCGAAGCAGCCAAGTTCGCCCATGCCCAGGTTATCGACGTGAAAGAACAGAATGTTTGGTTTCTTGGCCATTCATAACTCCGTTTTGATAAGTCGGCTTTTCATTGCCATTTGAGAATTCAGCCTGAACCGACACGGCGGCCCTTCAAAGGACCTGCCCGACTCCTTCAGGCCCGACTTCCATGCTGAATCCCGGCACACCGCCGGCAGTCAGCTCCGAACCCATTGCAGCCAGGGACTCTTCACGAATGAGGTCCTTCAGCTTGTTTACGAGATCGCAGAATTCCCTGGTACGCGTCATCTCAGTGGTACGGGGGCGCGGCAGGGGAACTTCGATCTCGGCTTTGACGCGTCCGGGGCGCGCCGTCATGACGTAGATTCGATCGGACAGAAAGACCGACTCCTCGATGTCATGAGTGATGAACAGGACAGAAATCCGGAACTTCTGCCAGATGTTGGTCAGGATCTCCTGCATCACGGAGCGGGTCTGCGTATCGAGCGCGCCGAAGGGCTCGTCCATGAGCAGAACCTGCGGGCTGGCGGCGAGGGCGCGGACGATGCCGATGCGCTGCTTCATGCCGCCAGACAGCTGGTCTGGATAATGGTTTTCAAACGCCAGCAGCCCTGCCAGCCCCAGCAGCGTGCGTGCGGAGGTCTGGCGCTTGGTGCGGCTGACGCCGCCCATTTTCAAGCCGAATTCGACGTTTTCCCGAACCGACAGCCACGGGAACAGCGAGTACTGCTGGAATACGACACCGCGATCGGAGCCCGGCTTGGTGATAGCCTTGCGGTCGACGGTCGCCACACCGCTGGTTGGCCTGGTAAAGCCGGCCACGATGCCGAGCAGCGAAGACTTGCCGCAGCCGGACGGTCCGATCAGGGATACGAACTCTCCCGGCTGAACTTCAAGAGACACGCCCTTGACTGCCTCTACTGCCTTTTCACCCGAGCCGAACACCACCCCGATGTCTTTGCACTCGACGTGGCCTTTCTTGCTTTCGATGTTCATTTCTTTGCCCCGTTCGCGAAGTTCATCCAAGGCATGAGCATGTTTCCGATCAGGCGGATCAGCCCGCTGCAGACCAACCCGAGAACCCCGATCGTGATCATCCCGAGAACGATCGCCGGGTAATCGACGACCGAGTAGGCTTCCCACGTGTAGTAACCGACGCCGAACTGCCCGGAGATCATTTCGGCGGCAATCAGCGAAACCCAGGCCACCCCCATCCCGACCGCAAGGCCCGTGAACACGCTGGGCATCACGCCGGGCAGCACCACATGCCAGAGCAGCTGGGTTTCGCTGGCGCCGAGGCAGCGTCCGGCGCGGAGCAGAACGCCATCCATCGACCGGACCCCATGCACGGTATTCAGAAGGATCGGAAAGAAGGCGCCGATGAAGGTGATGAAAACGATGCTCGCTTCGTTGTCCGGCCACAGCATGATCGACATCGGAACCCAGGCAATGGCAGGGACCGGACGCAGGACCTCGATCGCCGGCATCAGGAACTCGGCAAACCGGCGGCTTCTGCCGACAAGCAGTCCCAGTGCGAGACCCAGAACGATGGCGATCGCGAATCCTGCCAGAATCCGGCGCAGGCTGAAGAACACGTTGGTCCTGAACTTCTCGGTGCCGGCAACCTCGATTGCCTGATGGAATACTTCCACTGGGGTCGGAACATTCTTGAATCGAATGTAGAAATCGAGCTGATACTTCGTGCCCAGATACCAGAAGAGGAACAGCGAAAATATCGACAGCACGCTCAATGCGATGGTGATACCGCGCTCTTTGACGAAGTTCCGGGCGAACGGCATTACGCGATATATCGGCGGAACGGCTTTCGCTTTCTCCTCAGCTATTGGAGTGGGTGCTCTCATGATGCGTGCCTCGATTGCGGTCATGTCATGGCCTCAGTGCGGGACAGCCGGCGCCGCGCTCAGCGCCTCCGCATAGGTCGCCACTTTGCCGCCGCTCTTCTTTACGTGCTGTTCGGCATCCTTTTTCAAAAGGAAAGGAACGATTTCCGGTTTCGCGGGATTCTTCGCGTCGATCGAGTAGAAGGCGGCATCGGCGAAGAGCTTGATTCCGAGCTCCCGGTCCATCAGATAGACCGCGCCCAGCTTCTTGCCTTCGGCGGTAAGTTTCTTGACGCCCATCAGGGTGCATGCCGGGGAGCTGTACGACGTGATATCCCCGCCCTCGACCCAGATCTGTCCTGACTCGGACGGCTTGGTGATCGGCGCCTTGCAGACCGGGTCGTCGCCCTTCACCACGTAGTTGCCGAAGCTCTCCAGCTGCGTGTCATAGTTCATGCCGAGTTCGCCGTAGGCCTGACGGACGTACTTGTCGTTCACCCAGGCCGGGATATTGAGATCCTTGATCAAGTTCAGGCGTTGGAGCACGCCATAGTCGACGCCCAACGCCTCAACCCACCTCGGCTTGATCGTCGGGTCCAGCGTATGGACGCCGTTGGGCCCGAGGAACATGTAGGCAACTTCCTTGTTGACGCTGGTCCATTGCTCGATCTTTTCCGATGCCAGCTTCGGGTTTTCGCGCAACCAGTCGTTGGCTTCGAGCAACGCCTTGATGTAGGCGACCACGATTTCCGGATGCTTCTCACCGAAATCCTTGCGGATCACAACGCCATGGAACGTCGGCTGGAGCGTTTCGGCGCCGTCATAGATCTTTCTTGCGGTGCCGCGAAACGGCAGCATATCGGCGAACGGCACGAAGTCGCCATGCGCGTCGATGCGGCTTTCCTGGATGTTGCTGGCGCCGATCTCGGGAGACTGGGACACCAAATTCCAGAAATCCGGGGTGAGGCCATGCTGCTGCAACGCCAGGAGCATCATGCCGTGGGCCGCCGAGCCGAACGGGACAGAGACCCGCTTATCCTTCAGGTCCATGATGTCGTAATAGGGCGAATCTTTCGGCACGACGATCCCATTGCCGCCGCCGTATGCGTTGTAGGCGATCACGGCGATCAACTGGGTTTCGTTCTTGGTGGCCTGGCCCGTTGCGCCGTTCACCAGCAGCGGGTAATCGCCCATCATCCCGATCTGGATCTTGTCGGCCATCATGCCGTTCGTGATGGGCGGGCCCGACGTGGAGTTCTGCCAGGTGACGTTGTACTTGGCGCCCTTGTACTTGCCGGTCTTGGGCAAGTGCTTGTCCAGCAGGCCCATCTCCTTGAGAATCACCCCACCGGTGACGGTATTGGTGGTGGTGTTCTGAGTGCCGATGCCGATTTCTATCGTTTCCGCGAACGCATACTGCGACATGCATGCCAGGCACGCGGACAGAACGGTTGCATTGCGGCGGATGGCTTTCACTGCGAGGCTTGCGAACTGCATGGTCGGACTCCTTATCAGTGCTTGCTGCGTTGCGGGGTACAGATTCCTTGTCGAGGCTCAGATAGAGCTGTGTGTCGGGGTTCCGACGCGGACCTTGAACTGGAAGGCATCGCCCCGGTAGTAGAGTTTTTCGAACTCCAGGGGCTCGCCCCTGGCGGTGTAAATCGTGCGTTCGATGTAGAGGATGGGCGAACCGAGGTCGACTCGCAGGAGCGCAGCCAGGCTTTCATCCTCGAGAATCGTTGAGTTGATCTGCAGGTCCGCATGACCCAGCGGGATCTGGAAGTTGTTTTCCAGAATCGAGAAGACGTCGCGGTTGGCCAGGTCTTCCTTGGCAAGGCGCTCGCCCAGCTCACTCGGCAGATAGGAGACGTCGACCGATATCGGTTCGCGGTTCAGGAACCGCAACCGGCGGAGCTCATTGACCTTTGTTCCCTTCCCGAGCTTCAGGATTTCCTGAATTTCCGGAGTCGGACGCATCATCTTTACCGACAGGACTCTCGAATGCGTTTCGTAACCCATCTGGCGCATTGCCGAGCCGAAGCCCTGCAGACTGCCGAGATCCTGGAAGGCCCGCGGCCTGGAAACGAAGGAGCCTTTGCCGTGCACGCTGTATACGAGGCCTTCGCTTTGCAGGACCGCCATCGCTTGGCGCACGGTGATACGGCTTACGCCGAAAGCGGACATCAATTCGCTTTCCGATGGCATGCGCTGATTGGCGGTATACATGCCTTCGAGAATGCGGGTCTTCAGAATCTCCTTGATCTGCGAGTGGAGCGAGCTGTGCGCGTCCAGACGCGGCGAAGACTTCGACACATTTACAAGCTGGAGATTAGATTTGTTTTTGAGAGCTGGCATTTTTCCGGTGCTGACATGACTTGTTATAACAAGTCACACTAAGCAACGCCCGTGCCACCCCTAAAACCCGCATGGTTGCGTGGATATCGGGTTTCCGGCGCACCACGTCCGTGCAACTTCGCGGTGCGATGCACAGAAGTGT
>JAVBSG010000108.1:0-12475 GCA_031547245.1 Propionivibrio sp. | reverse complement strand
CCTCACAACACCCAACGCGGTGCAACGTCGTGCGCTTGACTTGATCAAGAAGATCCGGCCGTAGTCAGAAAACAGAACTCCAATCTCGCTTCAAACCCTTGTGGCGCAAAGAAACTCGACAATCGATCGGAGGAACTTCGGACTAACTGCCGAGCTTGTGACGAGGCAATCATCCGACTTTGGAAAAATCTGTTTGCTTCCAAAGTCGGCAGTTTACGGAATAAAAATGTTAAGGGCCAGTGCTGGAGGAAATTATTTACATATATTCATTGAGATAAAGAATGATTTGTCTTCCAGCTGCGGTACTGCGGCAAGATCGGAAACAGGTTCTTCGGGTCAGTGTGCTGTCTTGAATCTGACCGTTACCTGCAGCCCGCCATCCGGCGCGTTGCACAACGCCAGCTCTCCGCCATACCCTTCGACGATTCGGCGCACAATGGCCAGCCCCAGGCCGCAGCTGCCGCGCGTTGCGCGCGCCGGTTCGATCTGGGCAAACGCTTCGAGTGCCTTTTTCCTGTCCGCGTCGGCAATGCCCGGGCCATGATCGCGCACGAGCAGCGCCACGGTTCCCGGCTGCTCGGCCGTCAGCACGATTTCCACTGGCGGCGCGCCATATTGCAGGGCGTTGTCGATCAGATTGTCGAGCAGTCGTTGCAGGTCGCCGCGGGTAATCGCCACCAAACAGGCCGCTGCCGGTTCGCTGACGGAAATCTCCAACGGGCGGCCAAGTTCACGGTGGCGGGCGACTTCGTTGCTGACCGCGTCGGCAATGGCCAAGGCCTCGATGTCGTCGGTATGCTGGGTTTCGCTACGTAAAAAAGCCAGGCACTGGCTAACGATCCGCTCCATGTCATCGGCGTCACGCGCGACGCCGCTGCGATCCGCCTCGTTTTCCAGGAGCGCCAGACGCACGCGCAGTCGCGCCAGCGGCGCCCTCAAGTCGTGAGTCAGGCCGGCCAGCATTTCCCGCCGTTCGGCATCCGCGCGATCCAGCTGGGTGAGCATGGTGTTGTACCGCTCGGCCAACCGCCGGACTTCCGTCGGGCCGCTCGGCGTGACCCGGCAACCGGCTCCCTCTCCGGTGGCCGAAACGGCTTCGCCGAGACGTTTCAGCGGCCGGATGATGCTGTAAACGAACCAGCCGGCGATCAGCGTGAGCACCAGCAAAGCGATGCCGAGCTTCTGCCAGAGGTCGGGCGGAAGCTCCTGGGGTTTGAATCGGGGAGGCGGCAGAATCAGCCACCAGCGTTCGCCGGCCGCATTGAAACCTATCCACAAGCCGCTGCGCGAGCCGCGTCCGGCGTAGCGCAAGCTAACCGGCTCGCCGAGGCTTCGTTCTAGTTCCTCCGCAAACATCGCAGCGAAACCGAACTGCGGCGTGTGTTGAGGTACGTACGCGCCATCCGGGCGCAACTGCAGCCACTGTTCGCCCGGATTCGTTTCTTCCAGGCGCAGCCGAAATTCGTCCTCCAGCCCCGGCAACAATTTCTGCAGCAAACGAACCTGGCCCGCTGCGTAGCGCACGGTCTGCCGCATATGCATCGACCGATCGTGGTGGAAAATCAGCGAAAAGGTCGTGATTTCGGCGACGGCGATGATGGCGATCACCAGCAGCACCGTTCGCAGGGCCAGCGAATCCGGAAAATATCTTGGAAATTTCATGGAGGGGGTTCCAAGGCCGCGCCGTCTTCCTCACTGCCTGTGACGAATACATAGCCCACTCCCCAAACCGTTTGCAGATAGAACGGATGCGTCGGATCCTTTTCGATCAGGCGGCGCAGACGGTGGATCTGCACATCGATCGCCCGGTCGAACGATTCGCTGTCTTCGCCGCGCGTCAGTTCCATGAGGCGCTCGCGCTTCATCGGCCGCCCGGCATTGCCGACGAGCGCGTTGAGCAAAGCGAATTCGCCGCTCGTCAGCGCGATCGACTGATCCGCTTTGGAAAGCTGGCGGGTCGCGCGATCCAAGCTCCATTCCCCGAAGCGGAAAATGCCACCCTGCGGCACGGGCGCCGCCGGATTCTGTGTGCCGCGACGCAATACGGCATCGATCCGGGCAACCAGTTCGCGGGGTTCGAAGGGTTTTCCCACATAATCGTCGGCTCCGCTTTCCAGGCCGATTACGCGGTCCACGGGTTCGTCGCGCGCCGTCAGCATGATGATGGGACGCATCTCCCCGCGCGCGCGCAAACGTCTGCAGGCTGCCACGCCGCCCTCGCCGGGCAGCATCAGATCCAGCACGATCAATTGCGGCTGGTAGCGGTCGAGAAATGCGTCGAGCTGCTGCGTATCGGGAAGCAGAAGGGTGTCGAAACCGCTCCGTCCAAGATATGTCGCCAAAAGCTGGCGCAGTTCGGGGTCATCGTCTATGAGCAGGATTTTTTTCATGGCGCATGGTCTAAAAACCGAGGTTGCCTTATTTTATGCTGTCGTCTCCAATGAAATGGCCGGCTGTAACAATTTGCAACGAAGAATTGGCGCAACGAAATTCTTTTTAACAGCATTTCCCTGAAAATGAGCCCATCAGAAATCAATACGACGAAGCAAGCGATTTCTGACCGATCAACCTGAAAGGAGACGAATGTCATGAAAAAACAGCTTTCCACTTGCCTGCTCGCAACGGCCGCGGCTTTATCCATAGGCTTTGCCGCCAATAGCTTTGCTGCGCCCCCCGAAGGCCGGCCCGGCCCCGGACCCGGTTGGGGCATGATGGGTGGCGGCCCGGGACATCACATGATGAGCGGGAAGGGCATGAACCGCCTGCATGAGGAATTGAAGCTGGACGCGAAACAGGAGGCGCTGTGGAAGGACGCCGAGCAGTTCGGCCGCGAGCATCGCCAGAGCATGTTCGACCGCTTCCGCAAGCATCACGACGAGATCAAGGGTATGATCGACCAGCCGGGCGCCGATTTGCGGGCTGTTGCCAAGCGCATGGATGATTTCCGGGACGAGGGCGCCAAAGAGCGAACTGCCATGCGGGACCGCTGGCTGGCTGTTTATGATTCGTTCAATCCGGACCAGAAGGAAAAAGCGCGCGTCTTTTTCAAGGACAGAATGGAACGGATGGAACATTTTGGCAAGGAGAAAAGGGGGTATCACGGCCGGCGCGGCCAGCCGGCGAATCCGCCGCCCGCCAACTGATTGTTCTCATCTGCCTCAACACTTCTGTCCAGTATCACCATGCAACCCCGGTTTTTACCGGGGTTGTTTTTCGAATTTTTCTTTCCGACACGTTGCCTCGGCCCGAATTCAGAAACGTTTCCCTAGAGACATAATTGGCCATGTGGCCGGACCGTTGTGCCGCTTGATACGCGCTATCACCGGCGATTGGGTCCCATGAGCGGCAATATCCCTTTTGTCATCCGGCCCGGCCATTGAACCAATCGGAAAATAAGGATTTTTCCTAGAAAAATCAAACTGTTTTAGAAAACCAACAGGCTGGAGAATATTTTCGCCGGCAAGGTGGAAACGTGCTGTCGTCGCGCGTTACTGGGACTACAATGTCTCCTCCGGCTTATTCATGCGAATGAGGCGGAGTCGACAATAAAAATATCAAGCTACCCACATCAGGAGATTTATAAATGAGTCAGAGTTTTACTCAGATATTCCTCATCGTCCCCACCCGGCAGGGCGTTGGCCTTACATCCGTATCGCTGGGGCTTGTGCGTGCGTTGCAACGGCATGGCGTTAGTGTGCGTTTCGTCAAACCTGTCGCACAGGAGATCGGGGACACGTCGGTGCATTTTGCCCGCGAAGTTTTCCCGGTCGCCGTTCCTGAAGCTATTCCTTTGCAGGACGCTGCCGAGCAGATTGCCTCGAATCAAACGAACGAACTGATGGAGGAGATCGTCACCTTGTGCATGAAGGCCGGCGAAGACGCCAGCGTTCTGATCGTCGAAGGTCTGCACACCGATCCGGCCCACCAGTTCACATCGCATCTCAATATCGACATGGCCAACAGCCTGAAGGCCGAGATCATCGTCGTTGCCGACGCTACCGCGGCGGATGCCATCGCCGACATGCGCCTGACCATCCGCCAGTACGCCAACGAGGGGTGTAACGTCGCCGGCGCCATTCTCAACATGGCGGCGGAAGATTACGATTGCAGCGAACTGAAGCGGCGTTTGGGCAACGTCCCGCTGTGGGGCGTGGTACACGAAAACCCGCTCCTGCAAGCTCCGCGCACGCTGGACGTGGCGCGCCATCTCGACGCCGAAGTCATCACGGCGGGAGAGATGAATACCCGCCGCGTCACCGATACGATGATCACCACGCGTTCGGCTGCCGCCTTCATCCCGCGCCTGCGCCCGGGCACGCTGGTTATCGCCTCGGGCGACCGCGACGATATCGTGATGGCGGTGGCGCTGGCCGCCAGCCGCGGCATTCCTCTCGCCGGGCTGCTGCTGACGCACAGCAGTTCGATCGATCCGGCGCTTATGGAACTGGCCGGCCCGGCCTTGAATACCGGTGGTTTGCCGATGCTGCGCACGAAGGGCGATAGTTACGCTGTCGCGCGTGCCGTCAGCAAGATTCCCACCGATGTGCCCTACGATGACACGGAGCGGATGACCGCCGTACTCGATACCGTGGCCGAGCATCTCGACATCGCGGCAATTGTCGCGTCCTTCCACATTCCCGAGTCCATAAAGCTGTCGCCGCCCGCGTTCCGCTATCAGCTTATCCAGAAAGCGCGCGCCGCACACAAGCGCATCGTGCTCCCCGAGGGAGACGAGCCGCGCACCGTGCGTGCTGCAGCTATCTGCGCGGAAAAGGATATCGCCCACTGCGTGCTGCTTGGCAAACGCGAGGCGATCGAGACCGTGGCGGCTTCCCAGGGTATTACCCTGCCCAGCAGAAATTTCGAAATCGTCGACCCGGACAGCGTTCGGGAGCATTACATTCCGCCCATGGTGGAACTGCGCAAGTCCAAGGGGCTGACGCCGCAGATGGCGGCAGCGCAGCTCGAAGATACGGTGGTTCTCGGCACGATGATGCTGGCGGTCGACGAAGTCGATGGCCTCGTTTCCGGTGCCGTGCATACCACCGCCAACACAGTTCGCCCTGCGCTGCAGTTGATCAAGACGGCGCAAGGTTCGTCGATCGTCTCGTCGGTTTTCTTCATGCTCATGCCCGACCAGGTGCTGGCCTACGCCGATTGCGCCATCAACCCCAACCCGACTGCCGAGGAACTGGCGCAGATCGCCAAACAGACCTCGGACAGCGCAACCGCCTTCGGCATCACGCCCAAGATAGCGATGATCAGTTACAGCACCGGCAGCTCCGGTACTGGGGAAGACGTGGAAAAGGTGCGTCAGGCAACCGAAATCGCGCGCACCGAGTTCCCGGATCTCGTCCTTGACGGCCCCATGCAATACGATGCTGCATCGGTGGCCGACGTCGGCCGGCAAAAGGCGCCGAACAGCCCGGTGGCGGGACGGGCGACGGTATTTATTTTCCCCGACCTGAATACCGGCAACACCACGTACAAGGCGGTCCAGCGCAGCGCCAACGTGCTATCCGTCGGGCCGATGCTGCAAGGCCTGCGCAAGCCGGTCAACGACCTGTCGCGAGGCGCCCTCGTTGACGACATCGTGTTCACCATCGCCTTGACGGCGATTCAGGCGGCTTCCACGCCTAAGGGCTGATCGTCTGCGGCGGCAAAAAAAGGCGTCCGTTTTCCACCGGACGCCCTTTTTTCTTGTAATCACCAGACTCGATTCGCCGTTTCACAACCTAATCCGACACCGCTTCGCTCCGCCAGCGGATTGACTCCTCAAGCCGCTTTGCTCCCGGACTGCGCCTTGTGAGCCCCATGATCGCGCCATGCGGAGGGATGGATTACATTCGACATGTCCGGTGGAAGACTGCCCGTTCGTGCCGGTTCAGCGCAGTGCGGAAAAATCGAAAGGCTTCCTCCGGCTACAGGAAATGAAACATAAAAATCACTACCAGGGTTGGCGGAAGAGCTGCAAGAAGCAGCCATGACGCCCGGATCGATTCGCTCGGAAAATTCCCTTTGAGAATGGAGAATCCCGCCGGGTTGGGGGCGTTGGCAATTACGGTCAAGCCGCCTCCGGACACGGCGCCCGCCACCAGGGCGTATTTGAACTCGGTAGTCAGTCCATCCACCAGCGAGCCGAGATAGGTCAATGCGGCGTTGTCGGTTACGGCAGTCAATGCCGTTGCGCCGAAGTATACGCTGGTCGTATCCATTCCCATTAGCAATTCCTGCAGCCACCATTGCTGCTGCCCACCCAGAACGACCAAACCGGCCAGGAAGAATGCCACCATCAGTCCTTCGCGCAGGATCAGGCGGTCCTGATAGCGCTTGTAGGCGGAAGCAAAACCAAGGAAAAACAGGAGTAAGCCCATGAAAATAATGGGGTGGTGCGCAAATACCACGACGCCGACCAGGAAAAACAAATGGACGAAGGTAACGAACAGAGGAGGCGATTTATCGTTGCGCTGGCCAGCAGCAATGTTGACCTTGCCCAGTTCCTTGTGGAACAGCATCGTCACAACCGCGGCATTTACCGCCACGGCCAGTGCGGCACGCCAGCCAAAGTTCGTGATCATGAACGAAATGTCCCAACCCCATTTGCCTGCAACCATGAGGACGGGAGGCGCGGCGAATGGCGTCAATACGCCGCCGATGGACACGTTGACGAACAGGACTCCGACCGTCGCGTATTTCAGTTTTGTCGAAATACCTTTTGAAAAGAACATGTCGCGCAGCAGCAAAGCGGCCAGCGTCATGGCAGCCGGTTCGGTAATGAACGAGCCGAGCAGGGGAATGAACGAAAGCGACACCAGATAAAAGGCCACGCTGCCTTGCAGCGGCAGCAACTTGGCCAGCAGTTTTACTCCGCCCAGCGAAATCTGCAGGATGGGCTTGCTTGCCGCAACGACCATGATGGCAAAAACGAACATGGGTTCGGTGAAATTACGGCTTTCCAGGTACTCTATGGCGTCAGTCTTGCCGACGGCAAAGCACATGATGATGACCATAATCGTGGCCCAGAAACCAAAAACCACTTCGACCTCTCCCAGCAGATGGAAGACGCCTGCGTGTTCGGTGCAGCGATGCGCCAGCTTCTCGAAATATATGGCCGAGAAGGTATGCATGATCGCCAGTAAAAAAAGACCGGCGGCAATCCACTGAAAGGTGCTATGAGTGTTCACTTATTTCCTCTCCCTACCAAACGTTATAATTTTTACGACTGTTATCCATAACTGTCACCTTTGCCTGGAAATCCACCGGCAAAATGATCATCGTCGCAAGCGCTCCCACCAACGGTTTCCATCCGTTTACGGTGGCCCAACTGCAGACTACGCATAAATAATAACCGAAAACGGAATCTCCACGACAGATTGATTCTAAGTCGGTGGCATCGGAAATCGGAATGCCGCCGGTTACAAAAACCCTAAGGATCTTAGGGATAATGAGGAAAAGGTCGTTGCTATAATCTGCTCTTTGTAATTTCACACGGATTTGCGCCCCCCATGTCAATGCTTCGATCCCTTCTCCTGTCTTTCCTTTTGCTCCCCTTTGCGGCGTTTGCCCAGCAAATGCCTACGCCGCCGGCTTTGGCAGCCAAATCCTGGCTGCTGGTCGAATCCGCTTCGGGCCAGGAACTGGCCTCCCAGGCGCCTGACCAGCGAATCGAACCGGCATCGCTCACCAAGCTGATGACGGCCTACCTGACCTTTGCCGCCATCAAGCAGGGAACGATCAAAATCGACCAAGCCGTGCCGGTATCGGAAAAAGCCTGGAAAATGCAGGGTTCCCGCATGTTCATCAAGGTCAATACCAGTGTTGCCGTGGACGATCTGATCAAGGGCATGATCGTGCAGTCGGGCAACGATGCCTGCGTGGCGCTGGCCGAAGCGATTGCCGGCAGCGAGGACAACTTCGCGCAGATGATGAACCGCGAGGCGCAACGCCTGGGCATGAAGTCAACGAATTTCCGTAACGCGGCCGGCATGCCCGATCCTGATCATTACACGACAGCCCGCGACCTGGCCATCCTGGCCGATGCCCTGATTCGCGATTTTCCCGAGGAATATGCCAAGTACTATTCCATCAAGGAATTTCGCTATAACAACATTACCCAGCCCAACCGCAACCGCCTGTTGTGGATCGATTCGACGGTCGACGGCGTCAAAACCGGCCATACGGACGGCGCCGGCTACTGCCTGATATCCTCGGCCAAACGCGGTGACCGCCGCGTGCTGTCGGTGGTGCTCGGAACGGCATCCGACTCCGTGCGCGTACAGGAATCGCTCAAGTTGCTCAACTACGGATTCCAGTTTTACGAGGCAGTACGGCTGTACGCCAAGGATCAGCCCGTATCCAACCTCAAGGTCTGGAAGGGAAGCAGCGCGACGGTCAAGGCCGGTTTCCAGAACGATTTCATTCTCGCCATTCCCAAGGGATTTGCTCCGCGTCTGACAACCGAACTGCTGTCGCAACAGCCTCTGGTAGCGCCGGTGTCCGCCGGGCAGGTAGTCGGCACCCTGAAGGTTTCTCTCGATGGCAAACCCTATGGCGATTACCCTGTGGTGGCCGTCGAATCCGTACCCGTTGCCGGCATTTTTGGGCGTATGATTGACAGTATCCGTCTCTGGTTCAACTAGGACACTTTCATTCATGACAGCCTATCTGAACGGGCAGTTTCTGCCCCTTTCGGAAGCGCGCATCTCGCCGCTGGATCGCGGCTTCCTCTACGCCGATGGCGTATACGAGATCATTCCGGTCTATTCGCGCCATCCTTTTCGCCTTGATGAGCACTTGCGGCGTCTGCAGGACTCGCTGGACGGCATCCGCCTGCCGAATCCGTACAATATAGGTGACTGGAAAGCCATCATTCTGCGCCTGATTGCCGAGGCCGGGTTCGACGATCAGGTGGTTTACATTCAGGTCACGCGCGGTGCCGATACCAGGCGCGATGCGCCGTTTCCCAAAGGCGTATCGCAGACCGTTTTCCTGTTTACCTCGCCGCTGACCGGGCCTACCGCCGTACAGCGCGCCCAGGGCGTGGCCGCGATCACGGCCCCGGACATCCGTTGGGCGCGTTGCGACCTCAAGACAGTATCATTGCTTCCCAACGTGCTGACGCGCCAGTTATCCGCGGATGCCGGCTGCACGGAAACCATCATGCTGCGCGACGGCTTTCTCACCGAGGGATCTGCTTCCAACGTCTTCGCCGTCAAGAACGGCACCATCCTGACGCCGCCGAAGGATCGCAATATCCTGCACGGCATCACCTACGACGTCGTGCTGGAGCTGGCGGAAAGACACAAGGCGCCGCACGAGATCCGTCCGATCAGCGAAGCGGAAATGCGCTCGGCGGACGAGTTGTGGATCACTTCGTCCTCCAAGGAGGTCTTGGCGGTTGTGACGCTCGACGGCCGCCCTGTCGGCCATGGCGAAGCTGCCGGCAAGCCGGGGCCTGTCACGCGCAGGATGCATGAGTGGTTTTGCGCCTTTCGCGAGGAAGTCATGAGGCACGGCCATGGCTGAGGCGGCACGGCAGGACACCCTGCTTGAATTCCCCTGCGCCTTTCCGCTCAAGATCATGGGCCTGGCCGACGGGGCGTTGGCGCAGTCGGTACTGGCGATCGTGCAGCAGCACGCGCCGGATTTCGATGGCGCAACCATCGAAACACGCGCCTCGTCCGGCGGCAAATACGTCAGCCTGACCTGCACGATCAACGCCACATCCAAGCCGCAGCTCGACGCCCTATACCGCGAACTTTCCAGCCATCCTCTGATCAAGGTCGTGCTGTAAACGATGGGTTTTGCGATAACCGAGGTTTCGCCCGCGCTGAATCTTCGCTGGCTGGGCTGTGTTGACTATGAGTCGACCTGGCAGGCGATGGTCCGCTTCACCGCTGAACGAGCGGGCGACACGCCGGATGAACTCTGGATCTGTGAACATCCACCGGTTTACACCTTGGGGCAAGCCGGCAAACCCGAACATCTGCTGCGCGACAACGGCATTCCTGTCGTGAAAACCGACCGCGGAGGGCAGATTACCTATCACGGCCCTGGGCAAGTCGTCATCTACCTGTTGCTTGACCTCAATCGGCGCGGCACCGGGGTGCGCGAACTGGTTCGCCGCATCGAACAGGCAATCATCGATCTGTTGGCCGAACACCATGTGGCGGCCGTGCGGCTGGCCGGCGCGCCGGGCATCTATATCGAGCGGGGTGATGCCCGCAGCGGCTACCCGGCGAAGATTGCCGCGCTTGGTTTGCGTATCCGCAAAGGGTGCAGCTACCATGGCCTGAGCCTCAACGTCGATATGGAACTCCAACCGTTTTCCGCGATCAACCCTTGCGGTTATGCCGGCATGCCCGTTACCCAGACACGCGATCTGGGAATACCGTTGATGCCCGCACAGGCAGCCGCCTCCCTTGTCCGACATCTGACACGACTTATAGAAAACAACCATGACAGAACCCATCGCCAAAGCGACTGAGAAAATCCCCGGGGTCAAGGAAAAAGGCCTGCAAAAAACGGCCCGCATCCCCATCAAGATCGTGCCGGCCGACGAACCGTTACGCAAACCGGCGTGGATTCGCGTCAAGGCCGGCAACGAGGTCGGCCGCTTCGGTGAAATCAAGCGTATGCTGCGCGAACAAAAACTCCATACCGTCTGCGAGGAAGCCGCCTGTCCGAACATCGGCGAGTGTTTCGGACGCGGCACGGCTACCTTCATGATACTTGGCGACGTTTGCACGCGCCGCTGCCCGTTCTGCGACGTCGGCCATGGCAAACCTCTGCCACCCGATCCGGACGAGCCTGAACACCTTGCAAGCAGCGTCGCCTACCTCAAGCTACGCTATGTCGTCATCACCAGCGTCGACCGCGATGACCTGCGCGACGGCGGCGCTCAGCATTTTGCCGACGTAATTGCTGCGGTGCGCGATAAATCGCCCGCCACCACCATTGAAACGCTGGTTCCCGACTTTCGAGGACGCATGGAAATCGCCATCGACCTGCTCAGCCAGTCGCTGCCCGATGTGCTTAATCACAACCTGGAGACCGTGCCGCGCCTTTACAAGCAGGCCCGGCCCGGCGCCGACTATGTTCACTCGCTCGCTTTCCTTAAACAATTCAAGAAACGCAATCCGCAAATTCCGACCAAATCCGGTCTGATGGTCGGAATCGGCGAAACCGACGAGGAAATCCTGGAGGTCATGCGCGACCTGCGCGCCCATGATGTGGAGATGCTCACCATAGGGCAGTATCTCGCACCGTCCTCGCACCATCTGCCGGTCACCCGCTACGTGCATCCCGATACATTCAAGATGTTCGAGGAAGAAGCGAAAAGAATGGGATTTACCGGCGCGGCCTGCGGCCCGATGGTGCGGTCCAGCTACTGGGCTGACAAGCAGGCGCATAACGCCGGTGTCGTCGAGTAAATACTGCCGTTGCGCATTCATTGTGACAGCTAGCCGCTAAAATCCTCCCTCATACTTTCCGAAATACAACCAGAGCAGACGTATGCCTCAATCCTCTTCATCCAATCCACGCCGCGCCGTCGTTCTTCTTTCGGGAGGGCTGGATTCCGCAACCACATTGGCCATCGCCCGCCATTCGGGCTTCGACTGCTATTGCCTGTCGCTTGATTACGGGCAACGACATCTCGCCGAACTCGAAGCCGCCGGCCGTGTTGCTCAGGCGCTGGGAGCCAGAGAACATCGCACCGTCCGGCTGGATCTCAGCAGCTTCGGTGGTTCTGCGTTGACCGATGAAAACATCGCCGTTCCCATCGAGGGGTTGGCTCCGGGGATTCCGGTCACCTATGTCCCCGCACGCAACACGATCATGCTTTCCCTGGCGCTGGCCTGGGCCGAGGTGCTGAAGAGCCAGGACATTTTCGTCGGCGTCAACGCTGTCGACTATTCCGGCTATCCCGACTGCCGTCCGGAATTCGTTGCCGCTTTCGAAAATCTGGCTAACCTGGCAACGAAATCCGGTGTCGAAGGAAGCCGGATGGCAATTCACGCCCCCCTGATGCGATTGACCAAAGCCGAGATTATTCGGCAGGGCACAGCCTTGGGGGTGGATTATGGAATCACCATATCCTGTTACCAGGCGGACGAAAGAGGCTACGCCTGCGGCGTATGCGATGCCTGCCGTTTGCGCCGCGAAGGCTTTCTTGCAGCAGCAATTCCTGACCCCACTCTTTATGCAAATGGAGAGTAACGTTCTGCGTACCCGATGCCCCTGCACGTTGACAGGTTTTTAGCGGTTACCTATAATCCCGCTTCTTGTTTTTTGGGTCGGTAGCTCAGTCGGTAGAGCAGCGGACTTTTAATCCGTTGGTCGGGAGTTCGAATCTCCCCCGACCTACCAAAAAACCTGGGGCTGGAAACACAGTCCTGAGCATTGAAAATGTGGGGCGTTAGCTCAGTTGGTAGAGCAGCGGACTCTTAATCCGTTTGTCGTGGGTTCGACTCCC
>JAVBSG010000076.1:0-14696 GCA_031547245.1 Propionivibrio sp. | reverse complement strand
CCTGCAGAATACCTATGTGGGCCTCATCCTGCCGGGAATCGGGAACGGCCTTGCCGTTTTTCTCTTGCGCCAGTTCTTCCTCGGCATTCCGAAAGAGCTTCGTGAAGCGGCCCTGGTCGACGGCCTGGGATGGTTTCGCATCTACTGGCGGATTTATCTGCCGCTATCCATCCCGCCGCTCATCAGCGCCGCCCTCATTCTCTTCATTTTCCAGTGGCAGGCGTACTTGTGGCCGTTGCTGATCGCGCCCTCGCCGCGATACAAGGTCGCGTCCGTGGCGATCGCGCACTTTTCCACCGCTTTCGATGTAAATTACAGCCTGGTGTTCGCTGCGGCAATTGTCATATCGCTGGTGCCCATGGTGATCCTGACGTTCTTCCAGCGCTACTATTCCGCGTCGATTGCCGCCACGGGCAGCAAGGAATAATTGCCATACGCATCCCAACCTCTCAAACTGAAGGGCGAGTGTAGTGAATATCCTGAATTTCGGCTCCCTGAATCTCGACTTCGTCTATGCCGTCGATCACATCGCTAGGCCCGGCGAAACCGTTTCCTCCAGGCGCCTCGACATTCTCTGCGGCGGCAAGGGCCTGAACCAGTCGCTGGCGCTGGCGCGCGCCGGGGCCACGGTCGCGCACGCCGGCATGATCGGCCCGGACGGCGAAATGCTGCTTGAAACCTGCCTGGCGGACGGCGTCGATGCGACGCACATCTTGCGGGTCGAGGAGCGAAGCGGTTCGGCATTCATTCAGGTGGGCGCCGGGGGCGAAAATTCCATCGTCCTCTTCGGCGGCGCCAATCGCCGGAACAAGCGGGAATATGTCGACACCGTCCTGGCGCATTTCAAGGCCGGGGACATCCTGCTGCTCCAAAACGAAATCAACCTCGTCGATTACCTGATCGAAGTCGCGGCGGCCAAGGGCATGCGCATCGTTCTCAATCCCTCGCCGTTCGACGAATCGCTCGCCGCCTGCGATCTGGGTAAAGTATCCCTGTTCATGCTGAACGAGATAGAAGGCGAGCTGATGAGCGGCGAAAAGGAGGCTGAAGCCATTCTCGATCGCCTGTGCCAGCTTTATCCGAACGCCGGCTTCGTGCTGACCCTTGGTGAGCGCGGCGCCTTCTATCGCACGGCGACGACGAAAGCGCGGCAGGAGATATTCCCCGCCAAGGTGGTGGATACCACCGCCGCCGGCGATACCTTCACCGGATATTTCCTGGCCGCGCGTACCGAGGGCCAGACGCCGGCCGATGCGCTGCGGCTGGCGGCGGCGGCATCGGCCATCGCCGTCTCCCGCCAGGGGGCCGCCGTTTCCATTCCCCGCCGCGCCGAGGTCGAGGAGTTTGTCTGCCAATCCCTTGCCTGCTGACCGTGCGGTAACGCAACGCAAAGCCGGCCGCTTTGATGTCAGCAGATGTAAACCCTGACGTTGCCGGGAATATGCCTGCGCAGGACCGGCAGCCGGCCGAAAAACGGCACCAGCATTGCCGGAAAGGTGCGGAAACGCCGGTACGGTATCAGTTCGACGCGGGTTACCCGGTCGCACCATCCGCGCATGAGCGCCGGCACGTCCCACAAGGATACTCCCCACGGCATGGGGGGCGTGCGGTAGTGCGGCGTGCGCCAGTAGCCGTTCATGGTTTTTTGGGAGAACCAGGGCGGGATTGTGTCGAACATGATTTCCACGCCGGGCAGGCGCGTGGCGATGGTAACGATCAGTTCCCGCACCTGCGCTTCGCCGAAATACATGAACAGCCCCTGCGCCGTGACGAAAACGCCGCGGCTCGAATCCACTTCATCGATCCAGGCCGGATCGAAGGCGTTGAGGCGCAGGTGGCGGCAGCGCTTGCCGGATGGCAGAAAACGTTCGCGAATGTCGATGGCGTCCGGCACGTCTACGCACAGCCAGTTCACCTGTCCGTCGTCCACGCGCTGGAACTGGGTTTCCAGGCCGCAGCCCAGCTCTACCACGGTGCCTCCCGGATGCCGCCGCATCCAGGGCTGGACGGCTTCATCGAAGATCATCGAGCGCACCGCATGCGAGGCGTCCGATGGGCCGAAGCTGCGCAGGTAGTCATACCGGATGGCGCGGTAGATGCGCTCGGCTTCCGGGTCGTTCACCATGGCGTCCGGGCGCAGCGATTCGCTGGCCCGGTTGTGCAGCGTCCAGAGCATGGTTTCGGGAATGTCGGTCAGGTTGGGTTGCATGGTGTTTTCCATGGTAAGTCTGATTGTCGGAGAAGTTTTTTTAGCTCTTCACGTGCCAGGATTTCGCTGCCTCTTGCGCCTGCCACATGGCTTTGTAGCGGCCGCCGGCAGCCAGCAATGCCGCATGCGTTCCCTGTTCGGCCAATGCGCCGTCGGCAATGACCAGAATGTTGTCGGCGGCGGCAATGGTGGACAGGCGGTGGGCGATGACGATGACGGTTTTGTCGCGCACCAGCCGGTCGATGGCGCGCTGTACCGCCACTTCGCTTTCGGTGTCCAGCGCGGCGCTGGGTTCGTCGAGGATGACGATCGGCGCATTCTTGAGCATGGCGCGGGCGATGCTGATGCGCTGACGCTCGCCGCCGGACAGGCGTCCGCCGATGTCGCCGACCCGCGTCCGGTAACCGTCGGGCAGGCGGCTGATGAATTCGTGGCAGTTGGCCGCGCGCGCGGCTTCCTCGACTTCCGCGTCGCTGGCTTCCGGCCGCGCCATCCGGATGTTGGAGGCGATACTGTCGTCGAACAGGTAAACGTCCTGAAAGACGACGGCGATCAGGCGGCTCAGGCGCTCGGGCGCCATGCCGCGAATGTCGGCGCCGCCGATGCTGATCGCGCCCTGCTGCGGGTCGGCATGGCGCATCATCAGCCGGGTGATGGTGGTCTTGCCCGAGCCGGACGGGCCGACCAGCGCCGTCAGGCTGCGTGCCGGGAAGTGTGCGTTCAACCCGCGCAGGGTGGGTTGGTCTGCTCTGGCGTAGCGGAACGTGACGTCGTCGAGACGGATGCTGGAGTCGCCGGGCTGCTGTATCGATTGCGGCTGCCGCTGCGGCAACAGTTCGATCGAGAGCAAGGCCTTGATGTGTTCGAGCGCCACTTCGGTCAGGTCGATCATTTTGGTATAGATGACGAAGGTCGCCAGCGGCTCGGCAAAACGCACCATCAGCACCAGCACGGCGGCCAGCACCGCGAGGTCGAGCGTGCCGCCGACGGCCAGGGCGACGCCGGCGCACAGGGTCAGCAGGATGCCGGCCTCCATGACCGAAGTCATGATGATGTGCGGTTTGGTGGCTTTTTTCTGCATCGATTCCTGCTGCCGCTGCAGGTGCGTGAAGGCGGCCTGCAGGCGGACGGCCTTGTCTCCATCGCAGCAGGCGGCCCGCAGGATCGGCAGGCCTTGCACGTATTCGACGATGTCGGCGCTGGTTTGCTGGTGCGCCTGCGCCAGATCGTGCATGCCTTTGCCGTACATCGGGCGCATCCAGCGATAGAGCGGCGCCAGCGCCGGGAAAATCAGCAACAGCAGCAGCCCCAGTTGCCAATGGAATGCCAGCGCCGCCAGCGCCACGATCAGCGGCGTGATCAGCGCGGTGGCCATCAGGTTCGCCACCATCAGCGTGTGGGACAGGTTTTCGTCGACATTGCCCAGCAGCAGCGCGTTGATTTCGCCGGCGCGCTTGTCCTGCAAGGTTTCCAGCGGAATGCGGCGCAGTTGTTCACCGAGGCGGGTGCGCAGCTCGTGCGTGGTCATCGTCATGTGGCCGAAGTAGTCGAAGCCCTGCGCCCGCCAGCGGATGACGGTGCTGGCCAGCATCAGCGCACTCATCGCTGCAAGCCAGGCCAGCGCGGCCCCGGCGTCGCGCCGGTTCAGCAGCGCGGCGAACAGCGGCAGGATGCAGGCCAGCGCCAGCCCCTGCGACACCGCCGCGACGAAGAGGCCGAGCAGGCTGGCGCGCAGTTGCGGCGCGCGGCTGCCCGCGCCGTCGAGCAATTGCCTCAAGGTCTGCCGCAACGGGGTGATGCGCGGCCGGTTGTCCATGGGTGCGGCGGCAGTCAGGGTGGTCATGCGGTTTCCTCCATCATCATCGGCGGCGTCGCCATGTTTTCTCTCGGGTTCAGCGCCCACGACTGCGCCCGGGTGTAGCTGCGCCAGAGCCGGGCATAGAGGCCGTCGGCGGAGAGCAGTTCATCATGTTTGCCGTTTTCCGCCAGCCTGCCGCGGTCGAACACCAGGATCTGATCGGCATCGCGGATGGTGGACAGCCGGTGCGCGACCATGATCACGGTTTTCCCGCGCATCAGTTCGGAAAGCGCGGCGACCAGCGCCGCTTCGTTTTCCGGATCGGCGAAGGCGGTGGCCTCGTCCAGCACCAGGATCGGGCGGTTCTGCAGAATGGCGCGGGCGATGGTGATGCGCTGGCGCTGCCCGCCGGACAGAAAGACGCCCCGTTCGCCGGCCTTCGTTTCGTAGCCCTGCGGGAGATTCATGATGAATTCATGCGCCTGGGCGACTTTGGCCGCCGCGACCACCTCGGCCATGCCGGCCTCCGGCATCCCCAGGCGAATGTTGTCGGCAATGCTGTCGGCGAACAGAAAGGTATCCTGGAAGACGAAAGCCACCTGCCGCATCAGCGTTTGCGGCAGCATGTCGCGCACGTCGACGCCGCCGACGCATACGCGGCCTGCGGTAACGTCGCGGAAGCGCGGGATGAGCCGCGCCACGGTGGTCTTGCCGGCGCCGGACGGTCCGACCAGCGCGCAGACGCTGCCTTGCGGCACGGTGAAGCTGACATCGCGCAGCACGTCTTCGCTATCGCTGCCGTAGCGGAAAGTGACCCGCTCGAAGCGGACGCCGGCGTCCAGCGGCTGTTGTTCCCTGCCGGGAACGGGTAGCGGCATTTCCGGTTCGGACATCACCTCGTGGATGCGGGCGATGCTCAGTTCCGTCTTGTTGATCAGATGCTTCAGCGACATCAGCGGCGTCATCGCCTCGGCCATGCCGGTGCCGATCAGCAGCACCGCGAGCCAGGTGGAAAAGTTAAGCGTGTCGTGCAGATAGAACCAACTGCCGAGCCAGAGCAGCACGGCCAGCGTCGGCATCGGGCTCAATACCGCCAGGGAAAAGCGCGAGGAAAAGGCGACGCTGCGGTACCAGCGGGTGACCATTTCCAGATACGCGTCCAGCGCCCGCTGATAGCGGCCGAAGGTGGTGTTGCCGGTGTCGAAGGTGCGCACGACCGGCATCGCCTGCACGAACTCGACAACGGCGGCGCTGACCTGTTCGCGGGCGGCGTTGTATTCCTGAATCAGCCCGGTGCTCTTGCGCATCACCCAGCCGAGGATGCCGAAGCCGACAACCAGCACGGCGGTGGCGGCCAGCGCCAGCCGCCAGTCCAGCAGCCACAGCGCGACGAAGGTGATAGCCGGCGCGGCGTAGGCGCGCGCGTACAGCGGCGTGCTGTCCGCGACGAAAACGTGCAGGGCTTTCACGTCGTCCTGCATCACTTTGGTCAGCGCGCCCGAGCCCATCGCCTCGATGTAGCCCATCGACACCCGCGCCAGATGCTCGGAGAGCCGCGTGCGCAGCAGGGTTTCCAGCCGGAAGGCGGCGAAATGCGACTGGTTGAAGGCCAGCAGGCGCAGCACATAGGAAACGACGGTCAATGCCAGCGCCGCCGCCAGCGGCAGCAGCGGCCACCGTTGCGGCGCGGCCGGCAGGCCATGCATGGTCCAGGCCAGCATGCCGAGGCTCGCCAGCGCGCAGGCGGCGCTGAGCGCGGACAGCAGCATGGCGAAGCGGATCTGCCCGCGCACTGGGTGCATGATCGACCAGATGCCGGGGCGTGTTGTTTCGGCGGTAGTGTGTTGTGATTCAGACATGGTGAACTGCCATTCGGGCGCCGTAGCGCGAGGATAAAAACACGGCGAAAAATGCCGCGGCAACGGCGATGCCCAGCGTGAAGGCGTAGCCGAAACGTCCGGCCAGATAGACGCCGGCGGCACCCGTCGCCATGCTGAAAAACTGGTACATGCCAAATTGCAGCGCGTAGTCGGTGGAGGGCGTTTCCGGCGACGCATGATCCATGATCAGCGTGCTGAGCACCGTCATCGACGGGTTGTAGCAAAAGAAGTAAATGCCGACGGCGGCGGTGACGGCCGCTTCGCCGGTATGGCCGAGCACCGGCAGCGAAATCGCCGCCACCGCCGCCACCTGCATCAGCGCCGCGATTAGCATGGCCCGGCGGCGTCCTAGGCGATGGATCAGCCAGCCGGCCAACAGCGCGGAAACGAAGCCGGCGACTGGCCCGAGCACATTCACTATCAGGCCGATGCGCGCAATCGGCCAGCCGGCATCGACCAGCACCGGCGCGATGATGCTGTAGGCGATGGCCATCCCGACCGGGTAGCTCAGCAGCACCAGCAGCCAGCCCTTGCCGTGTCCGCTGCCTTGTTCGCGCTTCCAGAAGGTGACGAAGCGCAACAGCACCTTGCGGGCCGGCACCGGCGCAACGAGCCACGCCGGCTCACGGAAAAGCAGCAGTTGAACCAGCGACAGCGACGTGCCGGCCGCCAGCAGCCAGGTGCAGTGGCGCCAGCCGATCTTGGGATACAGCATCAGCACCAGCCCGCCGCCGATCAGGTAGCTCAGCAGGCCGCCGGCGGTCTGCAAACCGTTGCCGAGGCCGCGCTCGGCGGGCGTCAGCAGACGGCAGGCGAGGCCATCCACGGCGATATCCTGCGTCGCGCTGCAAAACGCCGTCAGCAGGCACAGCGCGTAGACGGCCGGGAAGTCCAGCGCCGCGTCGAACAGGCCGATCG
The DNA here is from genome assembly GCA_031547245.1 of Propionivibrio sp. Classification (GTDB taxonomy): domain Bacteria; phylum Pseudomonadota; class Gammaproteobacteria; order Burkholderiales; family Rhodocyclaceae; genus Propionivibrio. The sequence continues at coordinate 7,891 of JAVBSG010000076.1, read as the reverse complement.
CCAGCAGGCTTGCCGCCAGCAGGCTTTGCATCAGCAGCAGCCAGCCCTGGTAATGCCCGAGGCGGCGCGTCAGGCGCAGGCGATCCACCAGCGGCGCCCAGAGAAACCGGCAGGCGGCGACCATGCCCAGCAGGTAGATCAGGCTGATGCGTTCCAGCGACGCGCCCTGTTCGCGCAGGATGGTGACCAGCGCCACGACGAAAAAACTCATCCCCAGGTACTGCGTGACGTACAGGCTCGCCAGCAGCGCCCAGGCGGAGGAGGGGAGCCGTTTGTGCCGAAGCGCCGCCGGCATGCTCAGAGATACCACTTGAGTCCGGCGCCGACGCTGCGCCCTCGCGAGGGCATGCCGACCTGCACCGTCGGCGTGAAATAGTAGCCGTACAGGTCGTACCGGTCGTCGAGCAGGTTGTCGCCCCAGACATACAGCTCGATGTCGCGGTTGATGATGCTGACGCGCAGGTCCAGCTTGCCGTAACTGTCCAGGTCGAAGTGGTTCTGCGGATCGGCGGGGCGCTTGCCGATCAGCCGGTAATTCAGCTGGGCGTCGAGCGAGGGGGCGGAAAATCCCAGGAAAACCGGCAGGTTGCGCTGGTACCTGACGTTCAGGTTGCCGCTCCAGCGCGGCACGTCGGGCACGCGGTTGCCGGAAGCGACGTCGCCGCCCGATACGCCCAGCGCGTCGCTGGTGATCTCGGCGTCGAGGTAGCTGACCGCCGCCCCCAGGCTCCATCGCCGGTTCACGTTCCAGCGCCCTTCGAGTTCGACGCCCCGGCTGCGGGTCTCGACGCCCACCGCGCGCGTCGCCATCGTCTGATAGTCGTAGCTGAGCAGATGGTCGTCGCGCACCTTGCTGAAAAACAGTGCGCCGTTCAGCGACAGATTTCCGTCCAGCAGCTCCGACTTGAAGCCGAGTTCCCCCATGTAGATGCGGGAGGCCTTGTACGGCTCGCTGTCGCTCACGCTGTAGGCGTAGTCGTTGAAGCCGCCAGGCTTGCTGCCGATGGCCAGCGTGCCGTACAGATTGGTTTGCGGCGTGACGGCGTACGACAGGCCGGCGCGTCCGGTGGCGTGCCCTTCGTCGATATGACGCCGGTCTTTCGACTGCCCCGTGGCGATGTCGTCGTAAGTGGCGTCGTAGGTTTTGTGGTCCCAGGTGTAGCGCAGCCCGGCGGTGGCCTTCAGGCGCGCCGTCAGCGGGTAGGTGGCCTCGCCGTATAGCGCGTAACTGTCCGTCTTGAAATCGTGGTTGAACGTCCCGGCCATCTTGTCGGCGGAATCCAGGCTGCGGTCCGAGTGGAAGAAATTCATCCCGGTCACCCAGAACACCTCGGCGCCCGGCAGCGACTGCCAGCGGAATTCCTGGCTGACTACATCCTCGTTCGACTTGTCGGTCGCCAGGCGCTCCATCGGCATGCCGTACAGCGCCAGCATGACCAGCTTGTCGAACGTCTTGTCGATGTGCGTATCCATCCGCGTCATGGCGGTGATCGAGGTGACGCGGCTGTCTGCCAGATCGTGGCTGACCTCCAGCGAATAACGCTCCAATGCCTGCTTGTTGCCGTCGGCCAGCCCCGACGTTTGCATCACCGCCGGATCGCCGCCATAGGGGCGGATCACCATCGCCGGCGCGATCTCCCGCTTGTCCTGGCGTTCCGCCGTCAGCAGCGCCGAGGTGCCGGCGGCGGGCTCCCACAGCAGGCTGCCGCGAAATTCCAGGCCATGCGGCTTGGACAGCGGCTTGCCGTCCTCCAGATTGGTGATCCAGTTGTCAGTACCGCTCTCGCGAATGGCAAAGCGCGCGCTGAGCTGCTCCGACAGCGGGCCGCTGAGCACGGCCTCCTCCATGCGCTGATGGTCCTGGCCGTATTCCGCCTGGACATGACCTTCGAAATGGCGCGTCGGCTTGTTGGTGACGACGTTGATCGCGCCTGCGCCGCTGCTGCGGCCGAACAGGGTGCCCTGCGGCCCTTTCAGCACCTCGACCCGCTCGACGTCCAGCGCCGCCATCGACGCGTAACGCCCCGACATCGACACGCCGTCGACGTTCAGGACGACGGAACTGTCGTCCATGCTCACCTGATACAGCGAGCCCACCCCGCGAATGCGGATGTTGCTGTCACCCGCGCCGCCCCAGGAATTGATGTCCACTCCCGGAATGCTGCGCAGCGCCAGCTCCAGGTTGTACAGACGGCGCGACTCCATTTCGAGGCCATCCAGCACGCTCAACCCGAACGGCACGTCCTTGGCTTCCTCCTTCCCATGGCGCGCCGTGACCTTGGTCGCCGGCAGCACGGTTTCCTCCTTCGGACCGGAATCGTCGGCCTCCTTCTGCCGCCCATGCGCCTGGGCATGCATCGCGAGCAGTAGAGCCAGACACAGCGGTTTCAATTTCGACTTTCGAGTAATGCGATGACGACTTCGGTACATCGGCGGCTCTCCCAAAACAAATCGCCCCGTCCGCTCGTCCATGACGGGCTGGGCCGCAACAACAATTCGTGAATGGCGCAATCGGTTCCGAGGCGCCGGACGACACTGCATCTACTTGAAGCGGGAAGATAAAACTCCGGGCGGCGCGGCATCTACCCGAAACGGGAAGAGAAAGCCCCAAGCGGGAAACTTTGAATGCAACCGGTGCGATACGCCCCTGGCAGAAAATCGCTGCCGGTTGCGGCCGGGGAGTTCGTCACGTTGTTGTGACGGTCGATGGTGCCGACACTCCGGACGAGTACCGGCGGGGCTGGGCGAATTGCGTTGTCGGCGCTGCTTACTGATACAACTTGAGTATCTGTTTCAGATTCGAGGGCTGGACGCCATACACCGACCTGAAGGCTGCCGTGAAATGGCTCGGGTTGGAATAGCCGACGGACAATGCCGCCTGCAGCACGGTCGATTGCCGCTCCTCGATCAGGTAGCGCGCATGCGCCATGCGTTGTCTGCGCAGAAAATCCGCGATGGTGTGGCCGGTGATCTTGCGGAATGCCGATTTCAGGTAGCACTCATTCAATCGCACCCGATGGGCAAGCGAGGTGATGGTATGAATCTCCTGGAATTCGTCCTCGAGGATGGAAACGGCCTCATCCACAGCCGTGCGGTGCTGGTGCGGCAAATGCCGGACATCGGTCAGCTGAAAGAAATCGCCGCCGGCGCACACCTCGGCAATGAGATTCAGCGCCGCGGCTTCTACCCGCATCCTCCCAACCACCGAATCCGACGCCAGCCCGAGAATCGTGCGCGCGACCTGCAATCCGAACTGATGGCAACGATGCCCCGGATTCAGAACGACTCTATCCGCGCCGGCCTTGAACAGAAAATCGCTGCCGCTTCTCCCGGCATCCGTGAGCAGCTCTTTCACCAGAGAAATGGGCAGCTCTACGGACACCCCTTCGAGCGGGCAATTCGGCAGCTGGTCATAGCACAGAGGGCAGAGCTCCGAGGCGCAGTGTTTCCGCACCAGCACGGTGCCGCCGCTGAATTCATCCACGCGGTTTCGCTCCGCGTCGGAAACCTGCAATTTTCCCGACAGCAGTATGTGCAGCGACAGGCTGTTCCCATGATCTGTGTACTCGCATCGCCATGGCGAGCGCAGTACGAACCGCCCCCGGCTGACCGCCAGCCCGTGGCCGATCTGATGCATATCCACCCAGCCGCGTCCTATGCCGCTGGCGACGTCGTATTTCGAATAAGAAGACGATGGTCTGCAAGCGGGTTTGTTTTCAACAAACACATCGTCATTTTGCCGATAAAACTCCCGATAGTTGTCGATGATTGCGTTGGCCATTGATATTTTGCATATAAATGATAACCATTCTCATTTTAATGCAATTATTCCTCTGCCGCCATAAAATTCGGCGCAATGGCGGACACTTGCGCCCGCCTGCCGTACTGCTTGAGGGCTGATACGCATCGATCGCAAAACGCTCCGTCACGCCTTTCGTCGCGGCGGTTCTTTTCCGGCAGGGCAGCGGGATTTGCATGGAACGCGCATGCTCTTGCTATTGCCGGGGCTACGCTGTAGAATCACCGCCTTTCGATTAACTTGCTTCTCCGTTTTTATTGAGGAACCACTCATGGCCAACAGCGCACAAGCCCGCAAGCGCGCCCGCCAAGCCGTCAAGCAACGCGCCCACAATGCAAGCCTGCGTTCTACCCTGCGCACGGCGGTCAAGCGTGTGCAGAAGGCGATTGTCGCTGGCGACAAGGCTGCCGCTCAAAATGTTTTCCAGGAATCCGTGGCGGTCATCGACCGGATTTCCGACAAAAAGATCATCCACAAGAACAAGGCGTCCCGTCACAAGAGCCGCCTTTCCGCGCAGATCAAAGCGCTGGCGGCTGCCTGATCTTTCCGTTTTCCGCATGACGGCGCCTTAGGGCGCCGTTTGCGTTTGCAGGTAGCTCCGGGGAAGGGCGCAAACGGCCGTTTGCTATACATTCCCGGTGTTTTCTCTTAAAATCCCAAGTCTTACTCGGCGCGCAGGCGGGGATTTGCGGAAGATCGGCTGGGCGGCACGGGTTTTCCAGCGGCGGCGCAGGCCGCCGTTTTAGTTTCAGGCCTTACACTCGGTTAGGGATAAAACATGTCACACCTGATGAATGTCTTTGCGCGATTGCCCGTAGCCTTCAGCCATGGAAATGGCAGCCGGGTGACCGATACCGACGGGAAAACCTATCTTGACGCCCTGGCGGGAATCGCCGTCAATACCCTCGGACACAATCATCCGGCGCTGGTGTCGGCGATTGCCGCGCAGGCCGGGCGCCTGCTGCACACGTCCAATTTATACGGCATTCCGGAGCAGGCGCGGCTGGCCGACAAGCTGGCCGAGATGTCCGGCCTCGACGAAGTGTTCTTCTGCAATTCCGGGTGCGAGGCCAACGAGGCGGCGATCAAGCTGGCGCGTTTCTACGGCCATCAGCGCGGCATCGACAATCCGGCCATCATCGTCATGGAGCATGCGTTCCACGGGCGGACGCTGGCAACGCTGTCGGCGACCGGCAGCCGCAAGGTGCAGGCGGGCTTCGAGCCCCTGGTCGGCGGTTTCGTGCGCGTGCCGTACAACGATCTCGCGGCAGTGCGCGCGGTGGCCGAGCGCGACAAGAATGTCGTCGCCGTCATGTTCGAGGTGGTGCAGGGCGAAGGCGGCATCCATACCGCCGACCGCGACTATCAGCTCGGGCTGCGCAAGCTGTGCGACGAGCAGGGCTGGCTGCTGATCTGCGACGAAGTGCAGTGCGGCATGGGGCGGATGGGCACCTGGTTCGGCTACCAGCAGGTGGGATTCCTGCCCGACGTGGCGACGATGGCCAAGGGCCTCGCCGGCGGCGTGCCGATCGGCGCCTGCCTTGCCGGCGGCCGGGCGGCCGGGTTGTTCAAGCCGGGCAATCACGGTTCGACCTTCGGCGGCAACCAGTTGGCGACGGTGGCGGCGCTGGCGACGATAGAGGTCGTCGAGAAGGAAGGGCTGCTGGCCAACGCGGAGTCGGTCGGCCGCCAGATCCGCGAAGGGATGGCGCTGGCGCTGCAGGGCGTCAAGGGCGTTGTCGGCATCCGCGGGCAGGGGCTGATCATCGGCATCGAACTCGACCGTCCGTGCGGCGACCTGGTCAAGCGCGGGCTGGATGCGGGCCTCTTGATCAACGTGACTTCGGAAAACGTCGTCCGCCTGCTGCCGGCCTTGAATTTCAGCGCGGCCGAGGCGAGCGAACTGGTCGAGCGCCTGTCGGCGCTGATCCGCGAATTTCTTTCGTCCTGATCGGAGAAGGCAATGGCGCCAGTCAAGCCGGCAATCAAGCATTACCTGCAGTTCAAGGATTTCACGGGCGAGGAGTACGCCTACCTGTTCGAGCGCACGCGCTGGATCAAGGCGCAGTTCAAGGCTTACCAGCGTTACTGGCCGCTGAGCGACCGCACGCTGGTGATGATCTTCGAGAAAGCCAGCACGCGCACCCGCCTGTCGTTCGAAACCGGCATCCAGCAGCTTGGCGGCACGGCCATCTACATGAATACCCGCGATTCGCAGCTCGGCCGCGGCGAGCCGGTCGAGGACGCCGCGCAGGTCATCTCGCGCATGAGCGACATGGTCATGATCCGCACCTTCGAGCAGACCATCGTCGAGCGTTTCGCGGCGCACTCGCGCGTGCCGGTCATCAACGGCCTGACCAACGAATACCATCCGTGCCAGATCATGGCCGACATCTTCACCTACATCGAGCACCGCGGCCCGATCCAGGGGAAGACGGTGGCCTGGATCGGCGATTCGAACAACGTCTGCAACACCTGGCTGCAGGCGGCCGAAGTGATGGGTTTCAACGTGCACGTGTCGACGCCGCCGGGCTACGAGGTGGAGGCCGAGCGCGCCGGGCTGTACGGGACCGGGCATTTCCGGCAGTTCGCCGATCCGATGGAGGCGGCGAAAGGGGCGGATATCGTAACCACCGACGTGTGGACCTCGATGGGTTTCGAGGCGGAGAACGAGGAACGGCGGCGCGCTTTCGCCGACTGGCAGGTCGATGCCGAGATGATGAAGGCGTCGTCGCCGCAGGCCATTTTCCTGCACTGCCTGCCGGCGCACCGCGGCGAGGAAGTGGCGGCGGAAGTGATCGACGGGCCGCAGAGTTTTGTCTGGGATGAGGCGGAGAACCGCATGCATGCCCAGAAAGCATTGATGGAGTACCTCCTTGTGGGGCGTGTGGATTCGTAAACGGCAATTCGTAGACGCAGATTGGAGCGACGAGAAATGAGCGATGTCAAGAGAGCAGTATTGGCTTATTCGGGTGGCCTGGATACTTCGGTCATCCTCAAGTGGTTGCAGGATACCTACCAGTGCGAGGTCGTGACCTTCACGGCGGACCTGGGGCAGGGCGAGGAACTGGAGCCGGCGCGGGCCAAGGCGCTGAAGTTCGGGATCAAGCCCGAGAACATTTTCATCGACGATCTGCGCGAGGAGTTCGTGCGCGACTTCGTTTTCCCGATGTTCCGCTGCAACGCCATCTATGAAGGCGAGTACCTGCTCGGCACGTCGATCGCCCGGCCGCTGATCGCCAAGCGGCTGATCGAGATCACCGATCTGACCAAATCCGACGCCATTTCGCACGGCGCGACCGGCAAGGGCAACGACCAGGTGCGTTTCGAGCTTGGCGCGTACGCCCTGAAACCGAGCATCAAGATCATCGCCCCGTGGCGCGAATGGGATCTGCTCTCGCGCGAGAAGCTGATGGCCTACGCCGAACAGAACGGCATCCCGGTCGACATGAAGCACAAGCAGGGCGGTTCGCCCTATTCGATGGACGCCAACCTGCTGCACATCAGCTACGAAGGCCGCCACCTCGAAGATCCGTCCGCCGAGGCGGAGGAGAGCATGTGGCGCTGGACGGTGTCGCCCGAGGCGGCGCCGGATGCCGCCGAGTACGTCGACCTGGAATTCGAAAAGGGCGATCTGGTGTCGATCAACGGCAAACGCATGGCCGCCCACGACCTGCTGGCGACGCTGAACACGCTGGGAGGCAAGCACGGCGTCGGCCGCCTCGATCTGGTCGAGAACCGCTACGTCGGCATGAAGTCGCGCGGCTGCTACGAAACCCCCGGCGGCACGATCCTGCTCAAGGCGCACCGCGCCATCGAGTCGCTGACGATGGACCGCGAAGTGGCGCACCTGAAGGACGATCTGATGCCGCGCTACGCGAGCCTCGTGTACAACGGCTACTGGTGGAGCCCCGAGCGCCTGGCGCTGCAGGCGCTGATCGACCATACGCAGGCGGTGGTCAACGGCTGGGTGCGGGTCAAGCTCTACAAGGGCAATGTGATCGTCACCGGGCGCGATTCGAAGACCGACTCCCTGTTCGATCCGACCATCGCCACCTTCGAGGACGATGCCGGCGCGTACGACCAGAAGGA
>JAVBSG010000069.1:0-19117 GCA_031547245.1 Propionivibrio sp. | reverse complement strand
AGCTTGGGGTGGCGCTGCCGAACACGGCGACGTGCCAGGAGCTGTTCAACACCTGCGCGGCGCACGGCGGCAGTGCCTGGGACCACTCAGGCATGGTGCGGGCGCTGGAAATCATGGCCAATTTTGAAATCGGGCAGAAGGAATAGACAATCCATCTCCTTGTGCATAAACGGAGAGAAAACCCCATGACCCCCTCCATCGACCCGCGCGGCCTGCTGCGCCACATGTTCGACGCCGCCGTCGAAGCGGCGCAGCCGATTCACTGCATCCCCGGGTTTCTGCCGGAGCCGCCGCACGGCAGGCTGATCGTCATCGGTGCCGGCAAGGCCTCCGCGGCCATGGCCAAAGCCTTCGAAGAAAGCTGGACCGGGCCGTTTACCGGCCTCGTCGTAACCCGCTATGGCTACGCGGTGGCCTGCAAGCGCTTTGAAATCATTGAAGCGGCGCATCCGGTGCCCGACGCTGCGGGCCTTGCGGCCGCGCAGCGCATCCTCGAAACCGTCGGCGGGCTGACGGCGGACGATACCGTGCTCTTTCTCATCTCCGGCGGTGGTTCGGCGCTCCTCACGCTGCCCTTCGAGGGCATCTCCCTGGAAGACAAGCAGGCAGTCAACCGCGAATTGCTGCGCTCGGGCGCCAACATCGGCGAGATGAACACCATCCGCCGCCACCTCTCGTCGATCAAGGGCGGGCGCCTGGCAGCCGCCTGCCATCCGGCGAAGGTGATCAACCTGCTGATTTCCGACGTGCCGGGCGACAACCCCGTCGATATCGCCTCCGGCCCAACGGTGCCCGACGCCACCACCTGCGCCGATGCGCTGGCGCTGGTCAAGCGCTACGGCATGCAGTTGCCGGCCAGCGCCATGAAAGTGCTGGAAAGCGGCAGCGGCGAATCGGTAAAACCGGATGACGCACGTATGCCGCGCATCGAAACGCACCTGATCACGACACCGCAGATGGCGCTGGAGGCTGCCGCGAAGGTGGCGCGCGAAGCGGGCATCACGCCTTACATTCTCGGCGATGCCATCGAGGGCGAAGCGCGCGACGTCGGCAAGGTCATGGCCGGGTTGGCGCGCCAGGTCGCCAGCCGGCAGCAGCCTTTCGCCCCGCCATGCGTGCTGCTCTCGGGCGGCGAGACGACAGTAACGGTGCGCGGCAAGGGCCGTGGCGGACGCAACGTCGAATTTCTGCTGTCGCTGGGCGTGTCGCTTGACGGCTTGCCAGGAGTTTATGCCCTGGCTGGAGACACCGACGGTGTAGACGGCCAGGAGGAAATCGCCGGCGCACTGCTGACGCCGGATACGTTGAAACGGGCCTGGGAAAAGGGAATCCGCCCCAAGGAGGCACTGGCGGATAACGACGGACATGGATTTTTCGAGGCGCTTGGCGATTCGGTCGTCACCGGGCCAACGCTGACCAACGTCAACGACTTCCGCGCCATCTTGGTTATTTAAAAGAAGGCCCAGGCAGCCATTTGGACAAATTTGTACGTCAACGCTGTTATTTGTGAAGGGAAAAGGAGGGTCGTATGAAAAAACTGCTGTCCGCATTGTTGACTGGATTGTTCTTGGTTGCCGGAGCACAGGCCGCTTATCCGGACAAACCTGTGACGATCACCGTGCCGTTCCCGCCTGGCGGGTCGACGGACACGCTGGCTCGCATGATATCGCCCAAGATGGGCGAAAAACTCGGGCAACCGGTCATTGTCGAAAACAAACCCGGCGCTACCGGAGCCATCGGGGCGACACAGATCAAACGTGCCGCGCCCGACGGATACAACATTCTCTGCGCTTCGATCGGTGTTTGGGCCGTTAATCCCTTCCTGCAAAAAAACCTGGCTTACGATCCGGCCAAGGACTTTGATCTGCTGACGGTCGCCGTACGCGCACCGAACGTCCTGGTAACCACGGCAAGCCTTCCGTCCAAGGACGTCAAGGAATTCGTGGAGTATCTCAAGGGCAAGCCGGGCAAGGTGACATTTGCCTCGTCCGGCGCGGGTTCCTCCGACCACCTGTCGATCGAGCTGTTCTGGCAGGAAACGCATACTTCCGGCATTCACGTTCCCTACAAGGGCGGCGGCCCGGCCATTGCCGATCTCGTGGCCGGCCATTCCGAGGCTTCGTTCCAGAATCTCAACGCCATCATCGGGCATGTCAAGGGCGGCAAGCTGAAAGCGCTGGCCGTCACCGGGGACAAACGCTCCCCCTTGCTGCCCGATGTTCCGACGCTGGTCGAGTTGGGCTACAAGGATATGGTTGTTTATTCGTGGCAGGCACTGGGTGCCCCTAAGGGGTTGCCGGCTGACGTGAAGAACGCCATTCACGGCGCCATGATGACCGCTCTGAAAGATCCCGAAACTGCGAAAAAGCTGACCGATCCGGGCTTCGAAATCGTCGCTTCCTCGCCGGAGGAATTTGCCCAGTTCCTGCAAGCTGAACTCGCCAAGTGGAAAAAAGTCATCGAGGTCGGAAAAATCACGCTGGACTGATGCTCTTCGCCAGGCAGGCGTTGCCGGACAACAACAAGAGCGTGCCGGCTAGGGGCACGCCAGCGGCGGAGCCCGATATTTTTCGGGTTCCGCCGCACGCAAGCCCGGCGGCGTCATGCGGCATAGCCACTCCTTAATTATCGGACGCAGAGAAAAAACGCAAACACAGCAAAACAAAGACGACAAAACACGGGTTTTACCGAAATAACATAAATCGGGAGGGTCTTTCATGAATTCATTAATCAAACATCCCAAGGATTTTTATGCCGGCCTGATGTATGCCGTAATCGGCGTCGGCGCAATCGTGATCGCTCGCGATTACAACATGGGAACGAGCACACGCATGGGGCCGGGTTACTTTCCGACCATCCTGGGCACACTCCTGCTCATATCCGGCGGCATTTCGATGATTCGCGCCTTTCTGCACACCGGCGAGGCCATCCGGGCGTTTGCCTGGAAGGAAATTTTCCTCGTTCTCGGCAGCGTCGTCCTGTTCGGGCTGATGGTGCGCGGCGCCGGGCTGATTCCCGCCCTAGCCCTGCAGGTCGTGGTAAGCGCCTGGGCGAGCGACAAATTCCGGCTTAGGACAGCGTTGATCCTCGGTATTTTGTCCAGCATCGTCAGCGCGCTGATTTTCGTCAAGGGATTGGGAATGCCTTATGCCCTCTTCGGCCCCTGGCTCGGCATGTAGGAAAGACAACGGCTATGGAAATCCTATCTAATCTCGCGCTCGGTTTCAGCACCGCCTTCTCGTGGTACAACCTGCTGTACTGTTTTGTCGGCGTCCTCCTTGGCACGCTGGTTGGCGTATTGCCCGGACTCGGTCCGGTCGCCACAATCGCCATGCTGCTGCCGATAACGTTCAACTTCCAGCCGGTCACCGCGCTAATCATGCTTGCCGGCATTTTCTACGGCGCGCAGTACGGCGGCTCGACAACCGCCATCCTGGTCAATCTGCCGGGCGAAGCCTCCTCCGTGATCACGGCGCTCGATGGGCACATGATGGCCAAGAAAGGCCGTGCCGGCAAAGCTCTGGCCGTGGCGGCCATCGGCTCGTTCATCGCCGGCACCATCGCCACCTTCCTGATTGCCCTGTTCGCACCGCCGCTGGCGGAAATGGCGCTCAAGTTCGGCCCGGCCGAGTATTTCTCGCTGTTGGTTCTGGGCCTGGTGATTTCGATCGTGCTGGCGCACGGTTCGCTGCTGCATGCGCTCTCCATGATCTTCCTCGGCCTGCTGCTCGGCATCGTCGGCACCGACGTCAACTCGGGCGCCGAGCGTTTTACCTTCAATGCGCCGTGGCTGGCGGACGGCATCAATTTCGTCGTGCTGGCGATGGGCATGTATGGCCTCGGTGAAATTATCAGTAACCTCGAGAAGAAAGAAACGCGCGATCTCATGATGAAATCCGTTTCCGGGCTCATGCTGTCGTGGCAGGAACTCAAGGCCGTCATGCCGTCGATAATGCGCGGCACCGTAGTCGGTTCCTTCCTCGGGCTTTTGCCGGGCGGCGGCGCGGTGCTTTCTTCCTTCGCGGCCTATGCCGTCGAGAAGAAAATGGCGAAGAACACCGTGCCCTTCGGCGAAGGCGCCATCGAAGGCGTGGCGGGGCCGGAATCGGCCAACAACGCCGGTTCGCAAACTTCGTTCATCCCGATGCTGACACTGGGCATTCCGTCCAACCCGACCATGGCGATCATGATCGGCGCGATGATGATCCACAGTATCCAGCCCGGCCCGTCCGTGCTGACGGAACAGCCCGCGCTGTTCTGGGGACTGATTGCCTCGATGTGGATCGGCAACTTCTTCCTGATCATCCTGAACCTGCCGATGATCGGTTTGTGGGTGAAACTGGTCACAGCGCCTTATCACCTCCTGTTCCCGGTCATCGTGCTGTTCTGCGCCATCGGGGTCGTCAGCATCAACAACAGCGAGTGGGACGTTTTCATGATGGCGTTTTTCGGACTCGCCGGCTACGTCTTCAGCAAGCTCGACTGCGAATCGGCGCCCATGCTCCTGGGATTCATCCTCGGGCCGATGATGGAAGAATACATGCGGCGGGCGTTGCTCATGTCATCGGGAGATTTCTCCGTTTTCGTGACCCGGCCGCTCAGCGTGACGCTGTTGATCATCGCGGCAATCGCCCTGGTTGTCGTACTCCTGCCGTCGATCAGCAAGAAACGCGAAGAGACATTCAAGGAGGACTGAGCGACTCCGGAGGTCCGGAGCTTTCCGGACCTCCTCCATTTTATGCGTTCGTTTGCAGGACGGGCCGGCATGCCTGACCGTCAGTCGGATAGCATGAGACATGTTAATGACATTAGCATGATGTTCGTCCAGCAACCAGTAGTCGTCGAAGTATCCGGATGAGACTTTACTTAATAATGGGAGGCAACATGAAGCACGGTTTCGCGACATTTGTTTCAGCATTGTTCCTGTTCCTGGCGGGATGCGGCGGCGGTGGTGGGGGAATCGTGAGCGCCAATCCGACGCCTGGCACACCTGATCCGACACCAAGCGAACCTGATCCCACACCGATCGCCGATCTTCCTCTGGTCAAGAAAACCGTTGCCGTCAACGGCGTCGATCGGGAATACTTCTTTTATGCTCCATCCAACATGGCCGAGTTGCTCGAGAGCGATGCCCGGCAGGTACCAATCGTCTTTTCGTTCCACGACAAGGGGCAAACCGGCGAGGACAACGCAACGATCACTCGCTGGGCCAACGTCGCCGAGGCCAACGGCTTCGTCGTCGCCTTTCCGAGCGCCGTCGGCGGCCAATGGAACACGACGCTGGATCCGGCAGGTGCCGATGAACTGGCCGCGGTCAAGGCCATCTGGACCGATTTCCAACAGGCTTCGTCGCTCAATCTTTCCAGTGGCAACCCCGTCTATCTGACCGGCATCGGCACTGGGGCCTCGATGGCCAATGGGCTGGCGATGGTTGGGGCCAATCTGAGTTCCATCCAGGTCATCTCGGCAGTGGCCGGCATCCGCGGCACGGCCGATTCGTCCATCTACTACCTGCCCGTGGGTGCAACACCGGCCGGGGCCTCGCTGCCGGTATCGTCGATGGCCGTCTGGCTGATCCGGGACGATTCTCCCGTCCTGAGTGCCGGCGAACTCCAGCAGGTCTCCTACTGGAACAAGCAGAATTCGGTGGCATCGGCCCCGCAGACATCCAGCGACGAGGCGTTCGATACGGTCAGCTATACGAATGCCGCCAACCCGCTCCAGGAGGTGCGTATCTCCAGCTTCAAGGACCAGGAGCTTTCGGGCCTGGCCTTGAGCGAAAAGATCTGGAACGGCATGTTCTCCAAGGTGGTTCGTTTCCTGGACGACACTCGGGTCAACGGCAGCCTGCACCCCTGGGAGTCGATCAAGGAAATGGGAGTGATTGAGGAGTCCAAGGAGTTTTCGGCAGCGGCGGGCGGCAAACAGCGCTGGCTTACCTATCTGCCGAACGACTACGCGACGTTGACGGCCGGCGGCAAGAAACTGCCTCTCGTTTTCTCGCTCCACGGCCGCAAGGGCTCGGCGCGCTGGCAGGCGATGATGACCCAATGGCATAAGGTCGCCGAGAAGAAAGGGTTCATCGTGGTTTATCCGCAAGGCCCCCTGGCCACCTGGGATGCCGGCATCAGCAAGACGCCCGCCCCCAACACCAACGTGCAGTTTTTCCTCGAACTGATGGATGAGGTCAAGGCCAAGTACGCGGTCGACACGACGCGCATCTACCTGAACGGCACGTCTATGGGCGCCTTGTTCGCCAACCGGATGGGGGTGCAGTATCCCGAACTCTTCGCTTCGATCGCGCCCTGCTATTCGGGACATCTTAGCGCCAGTGTCTACGAGCAGTATGACCAATATCCGCAGATCAGGACCGACATACCGGTTCCCATCTGGCAGTGCCATGGTGGCGATGAGCCTTATTCCTCCTTCCCCGGCGGTGCCCAGGCTCAGGAATGGGCGCGTCACTTCTGGCGGGTGGTGGTCAACAAGGGCGCGGCGACAGCGGTGGCGACGACTCGGCGGTACGATGAAACAGCGACGTCCGGCACGCTGGTGACGCGGGTGTGGGAAGACACGGTGCCGCCGACCACCACGCAGGTGAACGGACGCAAGACGATCAAGATTTTCACCGACGGCCTGGCCGAGTACCGCTGGCAGATCACCGACTACGTGCCGCACTTCTGGCACCTGTCGGATCAGGCGGAACAGATGTGGAACGAGATGTTCTCGCACTATTCGCGCAATGCCAATGGCTCTTTGACAAGGAACTGAAGATCGGCGGATGAAGGCGCTCCGGAACCGCAGGTGCAGGTTTCGGAACGCCTGTCTCACAAATGCGCCACCGATCCGTCGTTGCACTGCACTCGGCCTAGCGTATGGCATATACTGTCTTCGCCGAGCGCATTGGCATCTGCACCCATTTTCGAACTGCGCTAGGAAAGAAAATCGGGCTGTTGCCGAAAAAACGTTTTAACGGGATTTTTTTCGATTCTATCTTTTACTGCGAGGGAGGCACATGAAAAAAGCATTGACGGCATTGATAGCAAGCCTGTTTTTGGCCGCAGGAGCACAGGCCGCTTATCCGGACAAACCGGTGACGATCATCGTGCCATTCCCGCCGGGCGGATCGACGGATATGGTGGCGCGGCTGATGTCGCCCAAGATGGGTGAAAAACTCGGCCAGCCCGTCGTCATCGAGAACAAACCCGGCGCCACCGGCGCCATCGGCGCAACGCAAATCAAACGCTCCGCCCCCGACGGCTACAGCATTCTTTGTGCATCCATCGGCGTTTGGGCCACCAACCCGTTCCTGCAAAAGAACCTGGCCTACGATCCGGCCAAGGATTTTGATCTGCTGACGGTCGCCGTCCGCTCGCCCAACATCCTCGTCATCAACCCGAACGTGCCAGCCAAGGACGTCAAGGAATTCGTGGAGTATCTAAAAGGCAAGCCCAACAAAGTGACCTTTCCGTCGTCCGGCGCCGGATCGTCGGATCACCTTTCCGCCGAATTGTTCTGGCAGATCACCAATACCACAGGCATCCACGTACCTTACAAGGGCGGCGGCCCGGCCATCGCCGATCTCGTGGCCGGCCATGCCGAAGCCTCGTTCCAGAATCTGAACAACGTCATTGGCCATATCAGGGCTGGCAAGCTGAAGGCGCTGGCGACGACAAGCGACAAGCGTTCCCCCTTGCTGCCCGATGTCCCGACGCTGGTCGAGCTGGGCTACAAGGACATGGTCGTCACGTCGTGGCAGGCCTTTGCCGCGCCCAAGGGATTGCCGGCGGACGTGAAGAACACCATTCACGGCGCCATGATGGCTGCCCTGAAGGATCCCGAGACGGCAAAAAAACTGACCGATCCGGGGTTTGAAGTCGTCGCCTCATCGCCTGAGGAATTCGCCCAGTTCCTGCAAACCGAACTCGCCAAGTGGAAAAAAGTCATCGAGGTCGGAAAAATCACGCTGGACTGACCTCCACGAACGCCCTATAGAATGGATCAATTTTATAGGGCGTCGATCGCATCCCGCTGTTCGACATTGTTTACATCCCCTATGAACGCTCACAACTACGGAATGCGGGAACAGTCACCTGCCGACTACGCAGGAAGCCTGCGCTACCCTGACCCGGCCATCGAAATCCTCGACCCGGATTTTCTTCGCTACCGGCTCTTCAGCGCCTCGGTCGAACGGCTCGGCACCGGACTGCGTTGGGCTGAAGGTCCGGTGTGGTTCGGCGACGGGCGTTATCTGCTGGTCAGCGACATTCCCAACAACCGCATCATGCGCTGGGATGAGACGACGGGCGGCATCAGCGTTTTCCGCCAGCCGTCGAATCATTCCAACGGCTTGGCGCGCGACCGGCAGGGGCGGCTGCTCGCCTGCGAACATCTGACCCGGAGGATCACACGGACGGAATATGACGGTTCGGTAACCGTATTGGCCGACAAATTCCAGGAGAAGCGGCTCAATTCACCGAACGACATCGTCTGCCGGTCGGATGGATCGATCTGGTTCACCGATCCGACCTTCGGCATTGCCGGAGACTGGGAGGGTGACAAGGCGGAAGCCGAATTGCCGCACGCCGTTTACCGCATCGACGGGCAGACCGGTAGGCTCGATCAGGCGCTCGACGATCTGGCAGGACCGAACGGACTATGCTTCACGCCGGACGAGCAGGTGCTTTACATCGTCGAGTCCAAAGCCGAACCGTCGCGCCGCATATGGGCGTACCCCCTGCTCAAGAATGGCCGCCCGGGGAAACGCCGTTTGCATATCGACGCAAACGGCCCGGGCGCCATCGACGGCATCAAGATCGATATCGACGGCAACCTGTGGTGCGGCTGGGGCAGCAACGGCGCACCGTCCGCCGACCCTGCCGCGCTGGACGGCGTAATGGTTTTCGGCCCGCAAGGTCAGCCACTGGCGCACATTCACCTGCCGGAACGTTGCGCCAATCTGTGCTTCGGCGGCGCAAAGAAAAACCGCCTGTTCATGGCCAGCAGCCATTCGCTGTACGCGCTGTACGTCGGGACGCGCGGAGCCGTTTAGAAAACGCTCCGCCTCATTGCCTGCGCCGTGCCGCTCCCTGCACGGGGAGCATTCATTCACCGCGCCACCGACCCTCTCGGCGCGCCGCGCAGGTATTGCGCCGGCCACTCGGCGGCTCTGCCCAGTTCGTGTGCCGCGTGCATGGGCCAATAGGGGTTGCGCAGAATTTCCCGCCCGAGCAGCACGACATCCGCCTGGCCGGTGCGCACGATATGGTCGGCCTGTGCCGGCGACGTGATCAGGCCGACGGCGGCGGTCGGAATGCCCGCCTCGCGCCGGACGCGTTCGGCAAACTCCGTCTGGAACCCCGGGCCGACCGGGATCTTCGCGTCGGGAACCGTACCGCCGGTCGACACGTTGATCAGATCCACGCCCCGGCCTTTCAGCTGGCTACATAATTCGACGGTTTCCTCGACGCTCCACCCGCCTTCGACCCAATCGGTGGCGGAGAGCCTGACGATCAGCGGCAGGCGCTCCGGCCATATTGCGCGGATAGCGCCAACGACTTCCATGAGCAGGCGCGAGCGGTTGGCAAGGCTGCCGCCGTACTCGTCCGTGCGCCGGTTGGCGAGTGGCGACAGGAACTGGTGCAGGAGATAGCCGTGTGCGGCGTGCACCTCGACAACCGAGAAACCGGCGGCATGTGCGCGACCGGCCGCCGCCGCGAATCCGGCTACAATTCTCATCATTCCATCAGCATCTAGCGCCATGGGGGTAGCGTGCTCGTTTGAAAACGGAACAGCAGAAGGGCCGATGATCGGCCACCCGCCATCCTTTTCGGAAAGCGTGGTCTGCACTTCCCAGCCGCGTCCTACGCTGGCCTTTCTGCCCGCATGCGCCAACTGTACGCCCATCGGGCAACCCTGCTCCAGGGAAAAACGAACGATACGCGCCAGCGGCTCGATCTGCTGGTCGTTCCATAGCCCGATGTCGGTCGGGCTGATGCGCCCCTCGGGACTGATGGCGGTAGCTTCGGTGATGATCAGCCCGGCACCGCCGACGGCGCGGGTGCCGTAGTGAACGAAATGCCAGTCGCTGGCCATGCCGTCCTGCGCCGAGTATTGGCACATGGCGGGAACGGCGATGCGGTTGCGGAGGGTGAGGTCGCGAAGAGTGATCGGTTCGAACAGGTGGGATGGCATTGTGGCTTCCTTGGATCAAGAGGACGAAAACATTTCTAGGGCGATTCCATTTCAAAAATGCTTGCAGCGGCAATGGCGCATGGACGCACCATCCGGAGACATGCAATTGGTATCAGGGTATCGCGCCATAACCAAAATGGTATTGGACACCGCTCCCCGTAAATATAAATATTCTCCAAAACGTTGAGTGTACTCGAATGTAGCCATTCATTTTTGAGAAATGAATGGCGCCGGGACAGCTGGCCTCTTAACCGAACGATGGGAGAATGCCGTGAAAAAGTTGATTTGCCCTTCCATATTCAGCAGCATCAGTTTCGCCAATCTCAGGGAAGCCGTTGTCGCCATCCACGAGGCGGATACCGACATTTTCCATCTCGATGTCATGGATGGGAATTTCGTCAGCAACTTTGCGCTGAGCCCCCAGGATATCAAAGTGGTTCGGGAAAACACCGACAAGCTGCTTGACGTGCATCTCATGATCAACAACCCAGGAAGGTACGTCGGGATGTTTGCCGACCTCGGGGTCGACATCATTTATATCCACCCCGAGTCGGAAATTCATGCCTCGCGAACCTTGAGCGCGATCCGCTCGCTGGGGAAAATCCCCGGCATCGCCATCAACCCCGGAACGTCGGTGGCGATGATCGAGGAACTGATGCCGCTCATCGATTACGTAATGGTCATGGGCGTTAATCCGGGCTTCTCGGGGCAGAAATTCATCGACCACGTCGAAGTGAAGATCAGGAAATTGTCGGCACTCAGGGAACATCACAGTTTCAAGATGATTCTCGATGGCGGCGTGTCGCTCGAAACCCTCGAACGCTTCAACAAGTTCGATCTCGATGGATTCATTGCCGGCTATGACGTGATTGCGAAAAAGGATTTTTCCGAGTTCCAGGGAATCTTCCAGCAGTTCCGCCGCAAGATCAGTTGAAAGCACAACGGAGAATCAGAAATGGACTATCACGCGAACATCGACGAATCGCTCTCCGTGCCGGGCAACGGCGCGACAGGCTATCCGATCATCACCGGAGAGAATTCCTGCGTGGACGGTCTGCTTACGGGAGTCGGCGTTTTTTTTCTGCATGACTATCCGCCGGCAGGCATTCATGACGACAACGAAGGTTTTTATGTGATCCACGGCAGCGGATCCGCGAAAGTCGGCGATGCGGAATTTTGCATCTCGGCAGGCACGTCCTTCGTTGCGCCTGCGGGTGTGCCGCATGCGATCAAGAAAGACAGGGATTCCGGCGAATTGAGAATCTTCTGGTTTCACTTTCCTCGCTGATGCCGATGACATTCATCTTAAGAGGGACATAACATGAAAATAGCCATAGGTTGCGACCAGGCCGGCGTCGCGCTAAAGAATCTCATCATCGACTACCTGAAATCGAAAAACATCGAGATGATCAACAAGGGAACGGATTCCCTGGAGGTGACGAACTACCCCCTGTTTTCCAGGCCCGTGACCGACGCGATCGTCAAGCGTGAGGCCGACCTCGGCATCCTGGTTTGCGGTTCCGGCGTCGGTATGTCCATCGCGGCGAACAAGGTTGATGGGATACGTGCCGTGGTTTGCAGCGAACCCTACTCCGCAAAACTCTCGAGAGAGCACAACAACAGCAACGTTCTTGCCTTGGGTGCAAGAGTTGTCGGTCCGGAGTTGGCGAAAATGATTATCGACGAATGGCTTGATGCCGAGTTCCAAGGGGGAATTCACCAGACGCGCATAGACATGATTGCGGCCATAGAGCGCGGCGAAAGTTTTTAGAACAGGATCCAAGTAGAAATAAATCCATTTGCAAATCGTCGGTGACACGAAGCCGAGCCGTTTCACAGTGCTGTAGCAATGCGAAGACGACAAAGGCACTCGCGATTGAGAAATGGAATAAGCAGATATATCCACGACAGGAGGTCATATGAAACGCACGAAGCTATTCGCCCTATTATGTTCCCTTGCCCTTTCGGCCATCGGCACGGCCGCTCAAGCCCGGGATTTCCGCGCGGCGGACAATCAGCCGATGGATTATCCGACCGTCAAGGCCCTGCAGTTCATGGGGGAACAGATTGCGAAAGCCACCAACGGCAGGTTGGGCGTCAAAGTTTTCGGCAATAGCGTTCTGGGATCGGGTGGAGACGCCGTCGAGCAAGTGAAAATCGGCGCCATCGAAATAACGCGGGTTTCGACCTCGGAGTTCCACAATATCGTTCCGGAAACCCTGGTGCCGTCGTTCCCCTTCCTGTTCCGGGATATCGAGCACTTCCGCACGACGATGTACGGTTCGCAGGGCGATCAGGTTCTGGCCGCGCTGGAAAAGGCGGGATGGGTCGGCCTTTGCATGTATGAGGCGGGAATCCGCTCGATCTACGCGAAAAAACCGGTCAGGACGCTGTCCGACGCGAAAGGCATGAAAATTCGTGTGCAACCCTCCGATCTCTGGATCAGCACGATCAGCGCCATGGGCGCTTCGGCAACGCCCGTTCCTTATGCGGAAGTGTATATGGCACTGAAAACTGGCCTCGTTGACGCGGCTGAAAACAATTATCCCTCCTACGAAACCGCAAAGCATTACGAAGCGGCACCCATTTATAGCGAAACACAGCACGTCATGGCGCCGGACGTCGTCGTTTTCTCCAAGAAGGTCTGGGACACGCTGTCCAAGGAGGATCAGGCAATCATCCGTAAAGCGGCCAAAGACTCCATCCCCTACTTCACCAAGCTGTGGGTGGCTAAAGAGACGGAAGCGAAAGAACTGGCTAAAAAGGCCGGTACGACGTATGTCGACGATGTCAACAAGGCCGAATTCGTTACCGTAATGAAGCCGGTGTGGGACCAATTCACGCCGACCCCGGAGCTCAAGAAGCTCGTGCAGGATATCGTCAACGCCAAGTAACTTCTCTACGGTTCACTTCTCCGCTCACCCGAAACCACGTTGTTCGTGGTTTCGGGTTCTTTTGTTCAGCTTGCACCTTCCGCAGTTTCCGCACGGCCCTTGTTTCATCGTGAAACGCTAACCGGATCGAAGCACACCCTTGATCGAAGAATAAAAATCGAACCGCCTTTATAATAGGCTTCAGGCGTTGGCGCCTGAATGTACAATTGACCGCCCGGACGAGAATTTGCCGTCCACTGATCTGGGAAGAGAAACTTGGATATTCGCCAGCTCAAGTATTTCATCGCGGTTGCCGAAGAGCAGAACATCGGGCGCGCCGCCAAGCGCCTGCATATCTCCCAGCCACCGTTGACCCGGCAGATCCAGTCGCTCGAGAACGACCTTGGCGTTTTGCTGTTCAACAGAACCAATTGGGGCGTCAACCTGACCCAGGCCGGCGAAACATTTTTGGTTCACGCCCGAAACATCACCGCGCATATCGAACTGGCCAAAGAGCAAGTCCAACTGGTCGGGCACGGTTTAGCCGGAAGAATCGACGTGGGGGTGTTTGGCTCCGCCATGCTGAACATCATCCCGCAGATACTGAATTCGTTTACGGAAACCCATCCCGAAGTCAAAGTGGTCCTCCACAACCTGTCAAAAGGGCGGCAGATAGAGGCGTTGCACCAGGAACGCATTCTGATCGCCTTCGAAAGGTATCTCCCGGCGTCGCCCGGACTCCAGATCGAGACAGTGTGCAGCGAGCCGCTGAGCGTGGCGGTGAATCTGAGAAATCCGCTGGCGAGACTGGATTCCGTGCCCGTTGGCCTGTTGCGTAGCGAACCGTTGATCGGGGAAGCGGACAGCACGGCGGCCGTCAAGGCGGTTTTCGAAAAGTATGATCTCGGTCCGATGATCGTGCAGAAAACTTCCGACATGATTTCGGCAGCGGTCATGGTAGCAGGCGGCTTTGGCACCGCCATCGTTCCGGATTCCCTGAAGACGCTGCAACTGCCCAATGTCGTTTATCGCCCGCTATTGACGGAGCCGGCTCAATTCATCAAGCTGCATTGCGCTTACCGCGAGAATGAATCATCCCCTTTGTTGCAGGAATTGCTGCTGACAGTTCGCGGATATCAAGGAACAATCGAAGCGCCAACAAAATGAAGCGCAGCAATTTGGGCTGGAGACGCCCTGCCGCGGACAACGCAACAGTACGGCAAGGCGGAGCCGCTTTTTACATACCTAGCAAACTGGCATGGACCTTGACCACCACCTTGCGGATGGTCTCTTTCTTACCGATGGCGAGGCAGGGGCGATGCAGTTCCCTGGGCAGGAAAACCAGATAGTCGCCGGGCGCCGTGTCGATGAAGCTCTCACCTGCCGGGGTCGGATAGAAGGCGAGGTCTTTTTCCTTCAGCTGATCGTCGTTTGGCGCGAGCTTCGGCTGCGGGAGGGCGAATCCATAGCGTTCCCGGGTGCTGAACGGAACCTGGATGTCGGCATATTGATGATGCGCTTCGGCACGGCTCTCTTCCATCGTGCGCAATTCGACATCCTGGACCAGATAGAACAGCTTGTCGCCTTCGATTTCGTAGCGGCCGGGCTCCATCTTGCCGATGTCTACTTTTTGCAGCGCTTCCAGCGCCCGAACGACGGCAGCCGGCAGGATGCTTTTTTGTGCGGCGACATCGGAAATTTGACCAACGATCATGACAGGCTCCTTTTCTGGGTTCTAGGTAAATGGCGCTTGGCAACGCCGCCGGACGCGGATAGACAAGCGTTGGAATTATCCTCCAATCTACCGAAGCCTGCTTGACGCGGCGATGTTGATTGAATCAGAGAGGCGCGTTCAGTTCGCGTGCGAACCAGTCGCCGAGAAACGCCGTCATGGCCTGCACCCTCGCGGACAAATGCCGCCGCGTTGGATAGACCACATGGATCGGCAGGCGCCCCTGGTCCCAGTCAGGCAGCACCTGAAGCAGCTTGCCTTCGGCAATCAGCGATTGCAGGATGAAGCATGGCGCGCGGACGATGCCGCCGCCTGCCACGGCCATTTCAGCAAGCAGCATGCCGTTATTGCTGTTGACCTGGCCGCCGATACGTACGCTGGCGGATTGTCCGCTCGCGTTGTCAAACTGCCACTGATTGCCGCCGGAGGCATAGGAATAGGTAAAACAGGCATGGCGTGCCAGTTCTCCGGGGTGCTCTGGCATTCCCGCACGCGACAGATAATCGGGCGAAGCCCCCATGAGCAGCGTGGTCTCGCCGATGTGCCGCGCCACGAGGTTTTCGCTGCCGACATGGCCGACGCGGATGGCAAGATCCAGCCCTTCCTCGACAAAATCGGAAATACTGTCCGACAGAATCAAATCCAGCGTGATCTCGGGATAAGTCCGGGAAAATGCGGCAAAGGCCGGAGCCAGCCTGAGCGTGGCCAAGGCGATCGGCGCAGTCAGACGTAGCCGGCCGTGCGGGCGCAACGCCTCGCCGGCGACGCTGGTTTCGGTTTCTTCAAGATCGGCGAGCAGTTGCGTGCATCGCTCGAAATAGGCGAACCCCTCGTCGGTCGGACTCATACGCCGGGTCGTACGGTTCAGCAGGCGTACGTTGAGATGCGATTCGAGTTGCGCGATGAGGCGCGACACAGCGGTTGTCGACAACCCCAGTCGTTCAGCGGCGGCAACAAAGCTGCCCGCCTCGATGACGGCGCAGAACACGCGCATGGCTTCGAATCTGTCCATCAATTATCCCGAAAAACGCAATATATATTCAATATTAATACTATTTATCCCGACTGGAATAACATTTAGAGTTCTTCGGTAATCCAGTCATTCATCATGAACATGAACAAGGAGAAACCCATGAAACTTTACTTCGCCCCTGGAACCTGCTCGTTCTCGCCGCATATCGCCTTGCGCGAGGCGGGCATCGATGTCGAACTCGTCAAAGTGAACACCAAGACCCACCAACTGGTGGCCGACGGCAGCGATTTCGCCAGGATCAATCCCAAGGGCTACGTTCCCGTTCTTGAACTCGACGACGGCTCACGCCTGACCGAAGGGCCCGCCATCGTGCAATATATCGCCGACCTCAAGCCCGAATCGGGGCTGGCTCCCAAGAACGGATCGCTTGAACGCTACCACCTGCAGGAGTGGCTCGGCTTCATCAATTCGGAAATCCACAAGGGATTCGGTCCGCTTTTCAATCCGGCCACGCCCGAGGAGTACAAGGCGATCGCCCGCCAGAACCTGCAGAAACGGCTCGGCTTCGTCGCCGAGCACTTGGCGAAGAGTGATTACCTTCTCGGCATACAGTTCAGCGTGGCCGACGGTTACCTGTTCGTCGTGCTCGGTTGGGGGCAATGGACCGGCGTCGACGTCAAGCAGTGGCCGTCGCTGGTCGCGTTTCAGGAACGCGTTGCTGCCCGCCCGAGCGTGCAAGCGGCGCAGGCGGCGGAAGCGGCTATCAAGTAAATACGAAGTAACCAGGAGACTCCGGGGGCGCTCCTTGCCGCCCCTGGCGTTTCCGAATCATTGATCTCTTCGCTGAGTTTTGCCATGGACACCACCAGACAGCCAGTCCTCTTTCTATCGCACGGTTCTCCGATGACCGCACTGGGCGGCGACGAACTCAATCGCTGCTGGACGTCGCTCGCCGCACGGCTGGCGCGGCCAGCGGCGGTCCTGATGGTTTCGGCGCATTGGACGACGCGGCTGCCTATCGTCTCCGGCAGCCGCCGGCCGGAGACGATCCACGATTTCGGCGGTTTTCCCGCCGAACTGTATGCCATGCGCTACCCTTCCCCAGGCGACCCGGAGTTGGCGCAGCGCATCAAGCAATTGCTGTCGGCAGCGGGCATTGCCAGCGGCATAGACGCGACGCGCGGACTTGACCACGGCGCCTGGGTTCCCTTGCGTGTGCTGTTCCCCCAAGCCGATGTCCCCGTGCTGCAGCTTTCTGTTCAACCGGAGCACGGAGCACGGCATCACCATGCGCTGGGTGCGGCGCTTGCGCCGCTCGCCGACGAAAACATTCTGATCGTTGCCTCCGGGCACATGACGCACAACCTCCGGGATTTCATGCAGCCGGCAGGCGCCGGACCCGCTGACGGATCGCGCGCTTTCCGCGACTGGGTGCATGCGCGGCTGATGGGCGGCGACACCGAGGCCCTGCTCGGCTGGCCGCAGGACGCGCCCGGCACAGTGCATGCGCACCCGACACCCGAGCACTTTCTGCCGCTTTTCGTCGCCCTGGGCGCCGCAGGAAAAGATTTCCGGACCGAATGGCAGGGCGGCGGCTGGGTGGCGGATTCGCTGGCGGCGGACAACTATCTGTTCGCCCAGGCTTGACCCAGGAAACACCGACAAAATGAAGCGAAGCGTTTTGGGCTAGAGGCCTCGCCGCAGACAGTACAGGTACGGGGCAACAACGCCCAAATCGTTTTGCTAGCGCTTCTAAGCCGCTTTCCGCCGCGCTTTCTCCCTGGCCTGTTGGCGCAGATAGATGACGACGAATACGACCAGCGCGGCTATCGAGTACAGGTACATGCGTGCGAAACTTTCCCGTTCGGCGATGAAGCCCAGAATCAGCGTGCCGACGAGATAGCCGAGATCGACGCCTGATAGGTAAAGCCCGTTGGCCGCCGCCTTGCGGTCGGCCGGAGAACGGTTGACCACCCAGGCCTGGAGCGAGGGATGCACCGCGCCGTAGCCCAATCCGAAAAACAGCGAGGCCACCACCAGCAGGGGCAGCGATTGCCCGGTCACCGACAACACGGCGAGGCCGATTGCCATGCACAGGCATCCCGGCAAGATGATGACGGTATGCCCCCGGCGGTCGAACAGGCGGCCGATGAACGGGCGTGTAGCGAGAATCATCAGCGTGTAGCCGATAAAAAAGACCCAGATATCGTCAATGCGCTGCTCCTGGCCGAACAGCACGAGAAAAGCCATCACTCCCGAGAGCGGCATCGACATGATGAAACACAGAAACGACGGCAACAGCGCCTTGGGTTCGTAGACATTGCGCAGGGAAATTTTTCTGATGGAATGATGATGACCGGCGGGCGGCTGCACGGACACCAGCCCCCTGTTGAGCAGCAGGCCGGTAGCCAGTGTCAGAAAAACCGAAACCCCGAGCATCGCGGTAAAGCCCGTCAGCTTTATCAAAAGAATGCCGATGATGGGAGTGATCGAAAGAGAAATAATGACCGTCAGGACATAGTAGCCGGAACCTTCTCCTCGCCGGACCTCCGGCACGACCTTGAAGACCGCCGAAGCAATCGCCACCGTCGACAGCCCCCAGCCGAAGCCTTGAATGCTGCGCAGCAGCAGAATTCCGTTGACCGGCATCCAGATGAAGGAAAGCGTTGCCGATGCCACGATGACGATGCCGGCGATGATGACGCGCTTTTCCCCGAGCGCATCGACAATGGCTCCGGAAATAAACCGCGCGATCAGCGACATGGTTGAAAAGACGCCGATCACCAAACTCGCCTGCAGCTGACTGCCGCCGATTTCCTTGACATAGGCCGGCAGCGTGGCGGGCAGCATGTAGAACCCCATGCAAATCAGCAGATTGGCCGCCAGCAGCGCCAGGAAATCCGGGGTCCATAGTGCGGCGGGGGAAACGCCCGTTGTTTTCGTTAGCGGCATTTCAGAATCGACTCGGAATAAAAAACCGCGTCACTATGCCCCATTTGGCGATGCCTGGCTAGAAAAATGGAATATTCGGCGAATGGGCGGCCGCCGTCCTGCGTACCCTAGGCCAGAACGACATCCCCTTCCATCTGGCAACTGCACGCCAGCACATAGCCCTGTGCAATCTCGTCGGGAGTCAGCGTTGCCTGGCTGTTCGCCAGGACTTTTCCTTCGGCCACCCGCACCTTGCAGGCGCCGCATACACCAGCACGGCAAGCGGCGGCAACCGGCTCTCCGTGCTGCTCCAGGGCATCCAGCAGCAACGCTCCGGCGGGTACGGCGACCTGGCGCGGCGGTTGGCCGAGCGTCAACATTACCGAAGCATTTTCCGCCGGCACGCATTCGGCA
>JAVBSG010000153.1:0-25669 GCA_031547245.1 Propionivibrio sp. | reverse complement strand
TCATGCCAAGGTAGTCCGCTTCCAGCACCACGCGCAACACCCCGCTGGCGGCGCTGAACACGTGCACCAGAAAACGCACGCCGGAGCGGTTGCTCGTATAGGCCTTGTAGCCGATGGCATCCCGCCCCGGCAAGGCTCCCTGCAGTATATGCAAAGCGGTTTGCGGCAAGCGGGTGCGCTGACGCGGAATATCGATCGCCTTGCTGAGCGAAAGCTCCTTGTGTGCTTCCTCAACCGCCTCGATCGTCAACGGCATGGTCATCAGTTGACGAACATCCTTCTCGCTCAAAAACAAAGCCATAGATCCTCCATAAAAGCACCGCCCAAAGACAAACAAACGTCTATCGGCCATTTTACCGTCAATTATTGCCCCACATTGGGACAAAATTTCACGTTTTGAAACCGCTCGCGGCAAAACATTGCTTGGCGGCAACACCTTTCGCAGACGAATCCGGCAATCGGCATGCATGCGGCTTCTTCTGGACACATGGCCTGTCTGTTGCACCCGTTCGGTGTATGAGGGCCGATTTCCGCGAGTTCCCCGTAAATAAGCTGCCGCCAATCCTGCAAAAGCATTTAAAATTATTGGCTTCGAATTTTTATCAATCTTGGGTCAGAGGAGATAACCATGTTTCGTAGAACCATCCTGGCTTCCTTCGCCGTTGGCATGCTCATTCATGGCGGCAGCGCCATCGCGCAAACTTACAAATCGGAGTACCGGCTGTCCACTGTGCTGAGCAACGCCTTCCCCTGGGGCCAGGCAGGCGAACGATGGGCAACGCTGGTCAGGGAAAAAACCCAGGGGCGCATCAACATCAAGATGTACCCTGGCGCGTCGCTGGTCGGCGGCGATCAGACCCGCGAATTCACGGCCATCCGCCAGGGCGTCGTCGACATGGCGGTCGGATCGACCATCAACTGGTCGCCCCAGATCAAGGAACTGAACCTGTTCGCGCTGCCTTTCCTGATGCCCGACAACAAGGCCATCGATGCCTTGACCCAGGGCGAAGTCGGCAAGGATCTGTTCAAGATTCTGGAAAAACGCGAAGTGATCCCGCTGGCATGGGGTGAAAACGGCTTCCGCGAAGTTTCCAACTCGAAACATCCCATTGCTACGCCAAACGACATCAAGGGTCTCAAGATCCGCGTGGTCGGCTCGCCGCTCTTCAACGAAACATTCACCGCCATGGGCGCCAATCCGACCCAGATGAGCTGGGCCGATGCACAGCCCGCACTGGCGTCGGGCGCCGTCGACGGCCAGGAGAACCCCCTGTCGGTATTCATCTCCGCCAAACTCCCGACGGTCGGCCAGAAATACCTGACGCTTTGGCACTACATGGCCGATCCGCTGATTTTCGTGGTCAACAAGGACATCTGGGCCAGCTGGACTCCCGCCGACCGCGAAATCGTCCGCCAGGCCGCGCTGCAGGCAGGCCGGGAAAACATCGAGACCTCGCGCAAGGGCATTGCCGGCAACGACACCTCGCTACTCAAACAGATCGAAGGCTCCGGCGTTACGATCACCACGCTGAACGATGAGCAGCGCAAAGCGTTTGCGCAAGCGACACGCGGCGTCTATGAGAAGTGGTCGAAGACCATCGGCGCCGACCTCGTCAAGAAAGCCGAAACGTCCATCGCCAACCGGTAAATCATGAGCTCTACTGACAAAAAGCCCGGCGGAGGCCACCTCGGCTTCGTCGAGCGGCTGTTGATGGCCGTGTCGATGGGCGTCCTCTGCGTGTTGACGATGGCCAACGTCCTGGTCCGCTATTTCACCAATCTGTCCTTCGCCTTCACTGAAGAGATTTCCGTCGTGCTGATGGTCATCATGACGCTGGTGGGGGCCTCGCACGCCTTCAGCACCAAGCATCACATTTCCATCCAGTTCTTTGCCGAACGCTTGCCGGCGCTACGCAAGATCGCACCGAAATTCGCCGCCGTGTGTTCGCTGCTCATGTTCAGCCTGCTGACCTACTATGGCATACGCATGACCTGGGACGACTACGACTTCGAAGTCACCTCCCCGTCGCTGGGCATTCCCCAGTGGTGGTATTCGATCTGGCTGCCGCTCCTGGCGGCGCTCATCGTCATCCGGTTGATCGGCGTGTTGCGCCGCGGGGGGAAATGATGGATTGGCTGCTCTTTGGTGTTTTCATCGTGCTGATGTTCGCCGGCGTGCCACTGGCGGTGACCATGGGCCTCGCCGGCACCGCCGTCGTCGCCGCCCATGGCCTGGGCATGATGTCACTGCCGACCAACGTCTACACTGGCATCGCCAAGTATCCGCTGATGGCCGTCCCGGTGTTCGTCATCGCCGGCATGATTTTCGAGCGTGCCGGCGTCGCGGCGACCATCGTCCGCTTCGCCTCGGCCGTCGTCGGCCAGCGCCAGGGTAGCCTGGCCATCGTCGCCATCCTCGTGGCGATGATCCTGGGCGGCATTTCCGGTTCCGGCCCTGCGGACTCGGCTGCCGTCGGCGCGGTCATGCTGCCGTCGATGATCAAGGCCGGCTATCCGAAGGAGTTCACCGCGTCGGTCATCGCCGCCGCAGGATCGACCGGCATCCTGATTCCGCCCTCGATCGCCTTCGTCATCTACAGCCTGCTCGTTCCCGACGCCTCGGTTCCCGCCCTGTTCGCCGGCGGCTTGATTCCCGGCATTCTGTCAGGACTGGCCCTGATCGCCATGGCCTGGTGGCTCTCAGTCCGGCACGGTTTCGAAGCCGATGCGACGGAAACCCGGCCGCCGTTCTGGAAGAGCCTGAAAGAGGCCGGCTGGGGCCTGGCCGCGCCGGTCATCATTCTGGGAGGCATCCGCAGCGGGCTGTTCACCCCCACGGAAGCCGCCGTCGTCGCCGTTTTCTACGGTTTCCTGGTTGGCGTGCTGATTTACCGGTCGCTCAGCTGGCAGGACGTTTACGACATCCTCGTCGAAGCCGCCGAAATCTCCTCGGTCATCCTGACGGTAGTCGCCCTTGCCAGCGTGTTCGCCTGGGCCAGCAGTACGCTGGGCACGTTCGACCGCCTGGCGCAAATCATGCTCGGCGCTGGCATGCCCGAACTGGCCATGCTCATCAGCATCCAGGTGATGCTGCTGATCGCCGGCATGTTCCTCGACGTCATTTCGATCTACTTCATTTTTCTGCCGTTGCTGGTGCCGATCGCCGTGCATTACCAGTGGAATCTCGTCTGGCTCGGCGTGGTCATGACGATGAACATGGCGCTCGGCCAGTTCCATCCGCCGCTTGGCGTCAACCTGATGGTTACCTGCCGGATGGCCGGCGTCTCCATGGAGTCCACCATATCCTGGGTGCTGTGGATGCTGGCTGCCATGGCCTGCGCCATGTTCCTGGTGACTTTCGTGCCGGAGATTGCGCTGTGGCTGCCGCGCAGCATGGGTTATCTGTAGATCCGTAGCAATCCGGGATGGAGGAGGACTCCATCCCGGAGGAACACCCTGCACACCGCACAGAACTCCCCGCCGGGGGAGCGCCACAGCCACGACACATTCCATTTACGGGGCCGCTTTCGCTTTGCCCTGCGGTCTCTCCGATCAATGCCCCTTTTTCATCTCACGGGCCAGAATTCCAGTCCGTGGGGGATCGGAAGTTTTCGGCGCATTTCTGAAAGCACCGAAGAACGATCGGATCGAAATGTTCGGGCATGGTTCGTCCATCACCGGCCAGAATGATATCCAACGCCCTCTCGTGCGAAAAAGCCATCTTGTAGGGCCGTTCACTGGTCAGGGCATCGTATACGTCGGCCAGCGCCACGATACGCGCAAACAACGGAATCTCCTCCCCTTTAAGCCCCTTGGGATACCCCGTGCCGTCGTATTTCTCGTGGTGGAACTCCGCGATCGAGGCGGCATCCCTCAGAATATTGACGCTGCCGGACAGAAGTTGCTGCGTATCGCGAAGGATGTCGGCGCCGTTTGTCGTATGGCTTTTAATGATCGAAAACTCCTCGCGGCTCAAGACCGCGCGTTTCAACAAAATGCTGTCCGGTATCGTCACCTTGCCGATGTCGTGCAGCGGGGAAAGCGCCCATACCCGCCTGCATTCGGTTGCGCTCAACATATCCGGATGGTCCTCATGGATCGTCTGCGCCAGGATCCCGACATATTTCTGCATGCATTTGAGGTGCACTCCGGTTTCCAGATCCCGGCTTTCCGCCATCAGGGACATGCCCAGGATGATCGCACGCTGGGAAAGCTCTAGCTCTGATGTTCTCTGCTTCACCAAGTTCTCCAGCGCGTCCCGGTAAAGTTTGTTCTCAAGCTGGTTTCTGACCTTGATGCTGACGATATCGGGGTTGTAAGGCTTGGCGATATAGTCGACGGCGCCCAGCAGCAGCCCCCGCTCCTCGCTGAAGGATTGCGTATCGCTGGTGATGAAGATCACCGGAATATGCGCGCAGGCGCCATCCGCCTTCATCGTTTCCAGAACCTCGAAACCGTCCATCCCCGGCATGACGACATCGAGCAGTACCAGGTCGGGGTTCATCTTTTGCGCGATCTTCAGGGCGGCCTTGCCGTTTTTCGCCGTATAAAGCGTGTACTCGCTCTCGAGCATGGCGCAAAGCGCGTCCAGGTTTTCCTGGATGTCATCCACCAGCAGTATCGAGTTCACCTTTGACCCATCGATCATTTTCCCACCTCCCGGTCCAGCAACTGGATCGCTTCTTCAAAGGCGTATTCATCCAGAGACTGAATGATTTTTTTCAATGCCTCCGCGGTAAGCTGCCAGTCGGCCTCGGAAATCTTTCTGACAAGAGCGTTGCACGCGTCGATCCGCGACGCCTCAAAGGCCTCATGCGCGCTGACGACCATCGCTCTCAAATCCCCGCTGTTTCCTGCCGGATGGGCAGCTTCGCCCGCCTGCCCGCCGGTCTGCAGAAAATGCAGCCGCTCTTTCGTCAGGCGGCAGACCTCGATCAGGCTTTCGTAGTCCGCTTTGCCGCAGCTTCCTTTCAGGAACTTTTTCTCGAATTCCACGCATTCCTGGTACAGCCCGGTTATCCCCAGGTTTCCGGATACGCCCTTCAAGGTATGCACGGTTCTTCGCGTGTGTTCCCGGTTCTCCGCCAGAAGCGCACTTTCACCGGGCAACAGGCTGCTGCCAAGCGTCTGCGCGAAACGCCGCAAGGCATCCCAGTATTTTTCCTCGTCACCGCCGAACCTGCCGATGGCTTCCACCGTGTCGATGCCTTCAATCGTCGACAGGGCATCCCCGCCGCCTGTGACGGCATCCTCATCCGCGCATTCGGTTATTTCCCGGGGAAGAAATTCCAGGAGGCATTCGTAAATCTGGGACATTCCCATGGGCTTTCCGATATGCCCGTTCATTCCTTCATCATGGCAGCGGCGAACCTCGTCCGGCATGACGTTGGCCGTCATGGCCACGATGGGCACGTCCTTGTACGGCTTGTCGCTCTTGCGGATGGCGATGGTCGTCTCGTGCCCGTCCATGACCGGCATCATGATGTCCATGAAAACGATGTGAAACGCTTCCCGTTCCAGTCGCTCGATCCCCTCCTGGCCATTGCTGGCGACGACGGGATCGATGCCGAAAACGCCGAGCATCCCCTTGGCCACATCCTGATTGATCGCATTGTCCTCGCAGATCAATACTCTTGCTCCGGCAAACTTCCGGTAGTTTTGCTTCACATAAGCTTTCGGCTGCACCCGCAAGGCCGAGCAGATCTTGTCTATGAAGTTCGACGGAACGAAAGGCTTCTCGATCACCCCCCGGAATCCGACCCTCTCGATGTCTTGCGCGAGAAGCTGTTTGGAATATGCCGAAACCATAAGAAGCTTGGTGTTCTTCGACGCTATATCCTGCAGCTTTCCTGCAATTTCTATGCCGTTATCTTCTCCAAGAAGATAATCGAGAATAATGACCTTGAACGGCTGGCCATTGCTTTCGCATTCCTTGACACTGTCAAGAACCTCCTGGCCGGTTGACACGCAGACGGCCTTGACGCCGACCGTCTTCATCAGGTTTTCCATGATACGCCTGGCATATTCATCATCATCGGCGATCAAGACGCTCTCGACGTTCAACTCACCGGCGCCGCGGATGCAGTCTTCCATTGTTGCGCTGTTGCTTCCCTTGCCAAGGGGCAGAACAACCGTAGTCCGCGTCCCTTCGCCAACCCGGCTTTCGACGCTGATGCTGCCGCCCATGATTTCGACCAACTGCTTGGTGATGGGCATTCCCAGGCCGGTCCCGGTCTGGACGTTTTTCACGTTGGCATGAAACTGCTCGAAAGGTTCGAACAGGCGCTGCAACTGTGCGTCGTTCATGCCGAACCCGGTGTCTTCCACAACGAAACAAAGCTCGTGCCTGCCCTTCGATTGTCCTTTTTGCCGGCTTTCCACTTTCAGGACGATATGCCCCTTCTCGGTGTATTTAGCCGAGTTATCCAGCAGATTCTTGAGCACCTGCCATACGCGGGTCCGGTCGCCAAGCAGGGAACAAGGCACACCGGGGTCGATGTCCACGAGCATTTCGATCTTCTTGTCCCCGATCTTCTCGGAGGCCATCATGAACGCGTTGGCTATCACTTCCTCCAGGGCGAACTCTTCGATCAGCAGATCGATCTTCTCTGCCTCGATTTTGGAAAAATCCAAAATATCATTGATGATATTGAGAAGATTCTTCGCTGAAATATTGATTTTCTCGAAGATATCGGCATTCGTCGGATTCTGTCCTGCGTGCAGCGCCAGTTGCGACAGGCCGATGATGGCGTTCATGGGAGTCCGGATTTCGTGGCTCATGTTCATCAGGAACAGGCTCTTCATCTGATTAGCCTCGCGCTCCTTCTCGGCCGCCTGCCTTAAAAGCGCCTCGCGTCTCTTCTCCTCTTCCATGTTCTGGACAACCAGGATCAGACTGTCTGAGTTGTCGTAAACCACCAGACTACCCATGACATGGGCGTACAACTCCTTGCCGTCCGGCCTTTCGTACCGCAGTTCGATGACGCCGGGAAGCTCCTGGGAAACTATCTTTCCGGCATACTCCTGCACGATGGATTCGGTTTGCGTGCCGTCGGGCTGCTTTTCCGGATGGAATTTGCGCATCGAGACGCCCAGCGCATCGCCCAGCGAGGCGAAGCCGAACATCTCGATAAACGACCGGTTGGCGTACTTGATGCAGTACACCTCGGGATCGCAGATGAAGATCGGCGTCGGGACCGTGTCGATGAGCTTTTGCAGCTCTTCCTGCTTTTTGGCGAGCGAATCCTTGTGGCGTTCGCTTTCTTCGATATCGACCCCCCAGATGACCGCCGCCTGCGCCCCCTCGATCTCGACAAGCGCCGAATTGATATGGAAGCGGTGGGTATTGCCGTTCTTCATCCGAAAATGCCAGATGATGCCGTACAGCACGCCGTCGCGCAGCAGCGATTCCTTCAGCGCGTCCAGCACCCTGAAATCTCGCACATAGCGCGAAATATCGTTGCCAGTCTCGATGTCGAGGAGGTTCTCCTGCAAATAGGCGTTGGTTTCAACGATTTTCCCGTCGCTCAGCAGCATGTAGACCAGCGGCGCGCTGTCGATGGTTTTTTCCAGGCGGACCTTCACCTCCTTGATCGCGGCGTCCTTTTCGAGAAGCTCTTCGGCCGTATGGAGGTTCTTCTGCATGCCGATGAGCCGTTTGTTCTGCTTTTTCAGGAACAGCATGAAAATGGAAAGCGCGGCGATGACGAAAAGCGTCACGATGCCCAACAGCACCAGCAGGTAATAGGCGGTCGGATTGGCCTCGCGCATGGTGAGCGGCTTGTTGATCAGAAGCGCGCCGCTGGGGAGCGCGCTCTCCTGCACATTCCATTTCTGCATGGCCTCGTAATCGAATATCCACCGGTTATCGGCCTCTCCATCCTTGCGGATTGCCATGGAGTCGAGCGGCGAGCCGTTCATCAACGCCGTCGCCATCCGCGCCGCTGTGCTGCCCTGGGCGAAGCCGTTCGTATACTTCCCCCCTAGCTGCCCATAGCCGATAGTCGTATCCATCAGGCCGAACACGGGACCACGGGCCACCTCGGCTATCTGGCGGTTCGTGCTTTCCTCCGAGCGCGTCATCCCGTCCTTATCCACATAGTAGAAGCCGCTCAGGACGAGCGTGTCGTCCGGCAGACCCCGGAGAGTTTCGAGCAAATCTGCAAAAGGCACATTTTCGCTGTGCGTGACGGCGACCCGGCGCCCGAAGGGTTCAAGCTGTCTGTCGATGGCCTGCTTCCACAAGCGGCCCGTTTCCATATAATCGTTGATGACGAAAATATTTTTCGTGCGCGGAAACATAGCCAGCATCCGTTCGACGGTCTGCGCCGCCGACGGCTCCTCCATGATTCCCGTCACCCCGTTTTCCATTTTCCACAGGCTGTCGCCGTCGAGTTCCTCGACGCCGCAGAAGACCACCGGGACTTTCGTGAAAAGCCGGCTGTAATAGTCGAACATGAAGTCCATGGCATTCTTGTCGGACACGATCACGACGTCGGGGATTTTTTTCAGAATGCTGGATCGCAGCGACGTGATTATCGATTTGGCCCTCTCGTCATTGTCGAGGACGCGATTGGAATTCAGATAAACGGTGTCGATCAGCGTATTCTTCGGCAGGACTTTTTCGAGCCCTTCATTGACTTTCTTTTCCCATGCCATGTCGGCATAGAAGGACGCTACGCGCAGGACCGTCCTTTCGCTGTTGCTGATCCGCTGCTGCGAGGAAACCTTGTCGAACGTCCCGTCCTCCTTCA
The DNA here is from genome assembly GCA_031547245.1 of Propionivibrio sp. Taxonomy (GTDB): domain Bacteria; phylum Pseudomonadota; class Gammaproteobacteria; order Burkholderiales; family Rhodocyclaceae; genus Propionivibrio. Next base: position 16,916 of record JAVBSG010000153.1, on the reverse strand, counting down.
TTCCCCTGATCACTTGTACGAGTTCGGGAACGAGCAAGGCATGCTTCTTGTTCAGATAGGGATAGGCGGGCATGCTGTCGGCAAGGCCCGCCTTTTTCATGGCTTTCGGCATCAAAACGTCGGACGTCAGGGAATTCGTCGTGACGATGACGTCGCATTCATCGTCAAGGAGCGCCTGGATCATATGGGGAACCGTTTCCTTTTGAACGAGTTCCGCGATGTCGCTAGGCAAATGATTGTGGATATAGTGCTTCTGAAATAGCGTGCCGACGCGAAGCCCCTTGAAATCGCTCCACGAGCTTATCTCTATGTTCTTGTCTTTCAAGGCATAGGCTTCGAATTTCACATCGGCAACCCGTTCGGGAACCATGACGAGATTCGGGAAATTTTGCTCCAGCCCCGCCACCTGCGAATAAAGCCCGTCCTTCTCGCCGGAATCGACGGTCTGGATGGCATTGGTCATGCCGGTCGCTTCGAACGAAATGTCGCGCCCCATGCGCTGAAAGGCCACATAGAGGATTCTGTCGACCACGGTCGGTTCGTCGATGGAAATCGAAAAGCGCATCGTTTTCGTTTTCTCCTGTTCCGCAAAGGCAGGGTTCAGAAGAAAAGATAACGACAGCAGGAACGCCACGCCCAGCGAACCGATTTTTCCGTATTTCATGCTCATTGCCTTTTTCATTCTCGACAAGCATCTGGAAACGAAAGCGTGCAACGGTGAAAAAGCGAATCGAAAATCCATTGGAATTATTCATTTGCGTTCTACTTGGTGTTTTCTTGCTTGTTTTCATTCAAGATACCAGATCAAAATAAACAAAGCCAGAAACTTGTCCAGAATTTGGCAGTTTTTAAAAAGCCGACTTTCGGGCAATCCATTGCCCTCTCCGGAGATGCCCGGAAACGAATCAGAAACAGCCTTGGGGAAGTTGACGCCCGCGCGCGGGCGCCAAAGAAAACGCCCTCTGACGAGGGCGTTCGCGAAACAGGCGGTCCGGGAACCGGACTGCGAGCCCGGTTCAACAGATCAGCGACTTTAACAACTTTCCTATTTCGGATGGATTGCGCGTGACCCGAAAACCGCAGGCTTCCATGATGGCCAGCTTGGCCTCGGCGGTATCCGCGCCGCCGGAAATCAGCGCTCCGGCATGGCCCATGCGCTTGCCGGCCGGCGCTGTCACTCCCGCGATGAAGCCGACCACGGGTTTTCTCATGTTTTCCTTGCACCAGTATGCCGCTTCGGCCTCATCCGAACCGCCGATTTCGCCGATCATGATGACCGCATCGGTTTCCGGATCGTCGTTGAACATCCGCATGATGTCGACGTGCTTAAGGCCATTGATCGGGTCGCCGCCGATGCCGACCGCCGACGACTGCCCAAGGCCGATCTCCGTCAATTGGGCAACCGCCTCGTAGGTCAGCGTGCCTGAGCGGGAAACGACGCCGACCCGCCCACGCCGGTGGATATGGCCGGGCATGATGCCGATCTTGATTTCGTCTGGCGTTATCAGGCCGGGACAGTTCGGGCCGAGCAGCAGGGTTTTTTTGCCGCCCGCGGCTTCCTTGGCCTGCATTTTATTGCGCACCATGAGCATATCGCGCACCGGGATGCCTTCGGTAATGCAGACGACGAGATCGAGATCCGCCTCGACTGCTTCCCAGATGGCATCGGCCGCACCGGCGGGCGGAACGTAGATGACGGAAACGTTGGCGGCCGTCCGTTCCTTCGCTTCCTTTACCGAGGCGAAGATCGGAATATCGAAAATGCTCTCGCCGGCTTTCTTGGGGTTGACCCCCGCCACGAAACAATTCTTGCCGTTGGCGTATTCCTGGCATTTTTCGGTGTGATACTGGCCTGATTTCCCGGTAATGCCCTGGGTCATCACTTTCGTATCCTTGTTGATCAGAATCGACATGGTGGTTCCCCCTTATTTGACAGCGGCGATGATTTTTCTTGCAGCCTCTTCCATCGTATCCGCCGAGATGATCGGCAAACCCGACTCCTTGAGAATCTGCTTGCCGAGCTCTTCGTTGTTGCCCCGCATGCGCACGACGAGCGGCACGTTCAGGCTCACTTCGCGCGCCGCGGCAATCACGCCGTTGGCAATCGTGTCGCATCTCATGATGCCGCCGAAGATATTGACCAGAATACCCTTCAGTTCAGTGTTCTTCAGCATGATCTTGAAGGCCGCCGTCACCTTTTCCGTCGAAGCTCCGCCGCCGACATCCAGGAAATTGGCCGGCGAACCGCCGCACAGCTTGATGGTATCCATGGTCGACATGGCAAGGCCGGCGCCGTTGACCAGACAGCCGATATTTCCGTCTAGGGAAATGTAGGCCAGGCCGAACTTCGACGCCTCGACCTCGTTGGGGTCCTCCTCGTCGAGGTCGCGGAAGGCCAGGATTTCCGGCTGGCGATAAAGCCCGTTATCGTCGAAATTGAATTTGGCGTCCAGCGCCTTGACCGCGCCGTTCTTTTCCAGGATCAGCGGATTGATTTCCGCCAGCGAAGCATCGGTTTCCATATAGCAGGTATATAGCCCCTTGAACAGGGCGGCCGCCTGCTTGACGGACTCCGCGGGCAACCCGACGTCGATGGCCAGATCCGTCGCCTGGGCGTCGGACAGGCCGACCAGCGGGTCGACGAATACCTTGATGATCTTTTCCGGCGAGGAATGTGCGACTTCCTCGATCTCCATGCCGCCCTCGCTGGAAGCCATGACCACGACTTTCTGCGAAGCGCGGTCGGTCAATACGGCGAGATAATACTCCTTCGCAATGTCGGCCCCTTCCTCGACGAGCAGGCGGCGGACCTTCTGCCCTTCCGGCCCCGTCTGATGCGTCACCAGCTGCATGCCGAGGATCTGACCGGCATACTGCCTGACCTCGTCCAGCGACTTGGCGACCTTGACGCCGCCGCCCTTGCCACGCCCGCCGGCATGAATCTGGGCCTTGACCACCCAAAGCTTGCCGCCCAGTTTCTCCGCGGCCGCAACGGCCTCGTCGACCGTCTGACAAAACACCCCGCGCGGTACGGCAACGCCATATTCGCGAAGCAGTTCCTTTCCTTGATACTCGTGGATTTTCATGTTTTCCCCCTTCTCAGTATAGGATGGCCTGCCCCGTGCAGGCTGGCTTAACCAGAGTTCGGATTGCGGTACCAGCGCGGATAATAACGCCTGACCACATCGGACTCTGTTGACAGTGCATGACAACGATCGAGATAAAAAGGTTTCGTTTCGCTCCGATTTTCCGTATCCGGATTGGCAAATGTCTGCAATGCTGCGGTCGGGATGCCCATCAGCAACTCGCTCACATGTGAGCATCCCTCTTTTCCACCGAACATTTCCTTGATCGAATGCAAAAATCCCTTGAATAAATTCAGGCCGATGATTTTCCGGTACTCCGGATTGATTGTGCCGCAAACCCCCGGGTAAGGGGTGGCATCCGAACAGGTCGCCACATCGATCACGTTCATGTCGTTATCTACCGTCACACGCACACTCATATCGTGAACCGGCTCGCCGGGCTTGAGGATGCCATGGCGCAACGGGAAATCCCTGTCCTTGGTATCCGTCATGTGGCCTTCGATATCCCAAAGGCCGTCGTCCCGTTGAAATCCCTCAAAGGTAACCCTGCGGCAGTGAACACGTGTACGTTTGTCGGTTGGAGGTGGCAGAGGCATTACAAAATCCTGTTTATTCGGAAAAAGTTAAAAGGCAAGACCTCGATTTTACAGAAGGTGGATCGCACTGTGAAACCGATGCCATATTGGACACCGCTTACACCTGCCTTTGTTCAATCAAGCGGATCCCGTTGCCCGCCGTCGAGTATTTCCGGCGCCTTCTCCGCACCGGCGATCGAATAGCCGTCGCCGCTCTGCTGCATGAAAAGATCGGCGCACAGTCCGCGCAGCCAACGATTGCCGAGATCGTTGTGATAGCGCGAATGCCAATGCTGCTTGACGGCAAAACCCGGAATTGCGATCGGGCAGGGAAAAACGCGCAATCCGCCGAGGCCGGCCAACGTCTCGCCAATGTGGCGCGGCAGGGTTACCATCAGATCCGTAGTCGACACGATCGCCGTCAACCCCAGAAAACCCGGCAATTCGAGCACGATATGGCGTTCCAGACGGTGCCTTTCCAGGCTGGCGTCCAGCAGCTGCTGGCCGGTCCCCGACACAATGTTGATATGCCCTTCCCGTTCATAGATTTCGCGGCTCAAGCTGTCGCCGATGCGAGGATGCCTGGCGCTGGCAAGGCAGACCCAATCCTGCTTATACAGGCTTTGCTGGTAGAAGCCGGAGCCAAGCTCCGGAACGAGGCCGAGCGCCAGGTCGGCCTCTCCCGATTCAAGGCGCTGAGCCGTCTGCTCATCGATGCGCTCGGCGCCGAGTCGTACGCGCGGCGCAACCGAGCGCACGTGGGCGAGCAGTTGCGGCAGCAACGCAATGTGGCTGGCATCCGTCATGCAAATGTGGAAACGCCGCTCACTGGTAGCCGGATCGAATTTCGTCTGGCGCTGAGCCAGACAACGCAGCGACGCCAATGCCTGGCGCACCGTTTCGATCAAGGCATCGGCCTCTGGCGTCGGCAGCATCCCCGAAGGGGTTCGAACGAATAGCGGATCGCCCAGTTGATGGCGCAATTTGCCAAGCCAGATGCTGACCGTCGGCTGAGCGAGCCCCAACTGCTCCGCAGCCCGGGTAACACTATGCGTGTCGTAGATCAGCTCGAAAAGCAGAAGCAGATTGACGTCGAGCAACGGATTGGAAGAAGCGTCTTTTCTCATAATTGCAAAACGCAATGACTAATATTTAGATTATTGCATAGACGCGATTTGCACTGCTGATTAAAGTTTGCTCATCCTTCAACAACACACTGAACGTGAGAGAGCGACGATGAAAATCTGCATGCTGGGAGCGGGAGCGTTGGGCTGCTCAATCGGAGGCGTACTGGCGCAAGGCGGTTCGGACGTCATTTTTGTCGATCGTTTCCAGGCGCACGTCGATGCCATCAACGCCAACGGCCTGAAAATACGGATCGGCGACGAGGAAAAAACCGTCAGGGTCAAAGCCTATGCCTCATGCGCGGGGCTTACGCCGGTCGACCTCGTCATCGTACTGGTGAAGTCGGCCGCCACCCGCGCCGCCATCGAATCTGCCGCGCCGCTGATCGGCGAAAACACGATGGTCATGTCGATCCAGAACGGCCTGGGGCATGAGGACATTCTGGCCGAAGTCGCCGGACGGCAGCATGTATTGGCCGCCAAGACCTACGTCGGCGGCGTGTTCCTGGCACCGGGCCATATTGTCTCTGGATACAGGGGCAAGCACACCTACATCGGCGAACTGGATGGGCAATTGACGCCGCGCCTGCGGGCGGTTGTCGCCGAATTCAACAAGGCCGGCCTGCTGGCGACCGCCAGCACGAACATCTACGGCACGATGTGGGACAAACTGCTGGTCAACGTCGCCACGGGAGCCGTCTGCGCCATAACGCGCCTTCCCTACGGATGGCTGTACAAGGTGCCGGAAATCGAGCAGACGGCGCTGGCCGCCGTGGCCGAGGGAATTGCCGTAGCCAAAGCCAACCGCATCGAACTGGTGTCCGAAGATCCGGAATACTTCTGGAAACTGGCCGCCGAGGGACTGCCGGCGGAATTCAAGACCTCCATGCTCCAAAGCCTGGAAAAAGGCGAAATCACCGAAGTCGACTTCATCAACGGTTCGGTGGTGCGCTGGGGCGAACGCTGCGGCGTACCCACGCCGGTCAACCGGACGCTGCAGGCCTGCGTCAAGGGCATCGAAAACTTCCAGGAAAATTTCGGCAAACGCTAAGGAGCAACCATGGCTTACGGCAAAAAATCCTATCTCGAACACGTGGCCATCACCGTCCGAGACATCGACTGGCACCTGCGTTTCTTCCGCGAGGTGTTGGGCATGACCATATACAAGACAACTGGCCCGGAGGACAAGCCGGAAAAGGCCTGGACCATCGGCGGCATGCAGTTCAATGCCGATTCGGAATTCAACGGTCCCGAGGGACGCATGGCCCACCTCGGCATCATGGTCGAGGATCTGGAAGAAGTCTTGCGGGAAGCGCAGAAATGGGGTGTGCGCGAATTGCCGCAGGGGCGCAACTGGCTGGCGCTCCCCGACGGGCTGGAACTTGAACTGATGCAGGCACGCAGCGGCTCGGTGGCCGAAGCGCTGGCCGTCAAACCGCGCGACTAAATAATTCCATTTATAAATCGTGAGTGACACGAAGGCGAAGCCGCTTAACAGTGCTGTAGCACGGCAAGGCGAAGACGACAAAGGCACTCGCGATTTAGAAATGGAATAATACGGAGAAAAACCATGGCAAAAAGGGAACTGTATTTCGACGAAATCAAGGTGGGCGACAAAGGCATCAGCCCCACCTACACCTTCACCGAGGCGCGCATCAACGCTTACGCCGAACTTTCCGGCGATTTCACGCCGGTGCATGTCGATGAGGAATACGCCAAAACGACACCCTTCGGCACGCGCGTGGCGCATGGGCTGTTCGGGCTGTCGGTGGCCGACGGCCTGAAGACCCAGAGTGAGTATTGTTTTCAGCCGGGGATGTCGCTGGGCTGGGAATGGAGTTTCGTGCTGCCGATCAAGATCGGCGACACCTGCCACATCGAATTCCATGTCGCCAGCGCGCGCGAATCGAAAAGCCGCCCAGGCTGGGGCATCGTCATCGTTCCGGTCGAACTGATCAACCAGCGCGGCGAAGTCGTCCAGAAGGGCGAACACCGCGTGATGGTGCCCTGCAAACCCAAAAACTGACCGAGACAGAACCATGACAACCCAACAGCTTCCGCTTGCCGGCATTCGCGTCGTCGATTACAGCCACTTCCTCGCCGGTCCTTTCGTCTCGCGCTGCCTGGCCGCACTGGGGGCCGAAGTCATCAAGGTTGAGCGGCCGAAAGAAGGCGACGCCGGCCGCGCGCACGCCTACTTCATCCAGGGGCAAAGCGGCTATTACCTGCAGCAGAACATGGGCAAGGAAGGGCTGTGCGTCAACATCAAGGACCCGCGCGGCCTGGAACTGATCAAGAAACTCGTCGATTCGGCCGACGTCTTCGTCGAGAACTACCGGCCGGGAGCCTTGAAAAAGCTCGGCCTCGGCTACGAAGAATTGGCGAAGACCAACCCCGGCCTGGTGTACTGTTCGGTCTCGGCCTACGGCCACACCGGGCCGGATGCGCCCCGCGCCGGTTTCGGCCTGATCGCCGAAGCCAAAAGCGGCATCATGTCCATGGTCGGTTCGCCCGGCGAAGCGCCGCCCTTGCTGCGCATTGCGCTCGGCGACATGTATACCGGCGCCAACGCCGTCAGCGCGATCTGCGCGGCGCTGCTGGGGCGCGTCAAGTCAGGCCGCGGACAGCACATTGATCTGGCGCTTTACGACTGCCTGGTGTCCATGCACGAATACGCCGTGCAGTGTTATACCCTGTCCGGCGGCAAGGAAATCCCGCAACAGACCGGCCACGACCTGCCGACCTCGACGCTATACGGCGTATTCACGGCCAAGGACGGTTATGTGGTCATCGCCGCGCAGGTCGACGATGCCTGGAAGCGTTTCGCGCAACTGGTCGGAGGCGATGCGCTGGCCGGCGATACCCGCTTTCATTCTGCCGCCGGGCGCAACGAGCATCGCCTGGAAATCCTCGGCATCGTCCGGGCCTGGGTGCAAAGATATTCGGTTGCCGAATGCCTGTCGATGCTCGACAAAATCGACGTACCCAGCGCCAAGGTCCAGAACATCGAGGAGGTGCTGGCCGATCCGCAGATCCAGGCGCGCGGCATGGTGGTCGAGCAGGAACATCCGGTCCTCGGCAAAGTGCGGCTCGCCAACCTGCCCTTCCACTTCTCCGATTGCGATACCACGATCAAACAGGCCGCACCGCTGCTTGGCCAGCACAATCGCCAAGTCGCCGAACGGCTCGGTTATTCCGATGAGCAGATAAACGCGTTGATCGCCGACGGCGTGCTTTACGCGGAAGCGGCCGCCGCCGGCCGATAGGGGGACGCCATGACCGACAAGTACGCCGTCGTCGGCAATCCGATCCGGCAGTCAAAATCGCCGCTAATCCATTCGACCTTCGCCCGGCAAACCGGTCAGGATATCGAATACACCATCATCGAGGCCGGCCTCGGCCTTTTCCTGGACGAAGCCGAGGCTTTCCGTCAATCGGGCGGGCGTGGCCTGAACGTCACCGCGCCATTCAAACTCGACGCCTTTGCGTACGCCACCGATCTCTCTGAACAGGCTTGCCAGGCCGGCGCGGTCAACGCCCTGAAATTCGAGGGAGAACGGATCTTCGGCCAGAATTTCGACGGCATCGGCCTCGCGCGCGACATCGCACACAACCTCGGCTTCCCGCTTCAGGGCAAACGCATCCTGCTGCTCGGCGCGGGCGGCGCGGCGCGCGGAGTGCTACTTCCCTTCCTGCGGCAGAATCCGGCGCAACTACACCTGGTGAATCGCACGGTGAGCAAGGCGCAGACGCTGTTCGAGCAGTTCCGCCCTTATGCCGAATGTGAATTCGCCCACGGTTCCTACGCCGAACTCGCAGGAATGTCCGCCGAATTCGACCTGGTCATCAACGCCACGTCGGCGAGCCTGCGCGGCGAGCTGCCGCCGGTGCATACCCATGTCTTCACGCACGCCACGCTGGCTTACGAATTGGCCTACGGCAAGGGATTGACGCCTTTCCTGAAGCTGGCGCAGGGCGCCGGTGCGGAACGGCTGGCCGACGGCGTCGGCATGCTGGTCGAGCAGGCCGCCGAAGCCTTTGAATGGTGGCGCGGCATCCGGCCGGAGACGGCGCCGGTGATTGCAGAACTGACCGTGCCGCTGGTATAAAACCGACAAATTCAATCATCATCCACAACCGCTTAACTCAACCCAGGAGATCCATCATGAAAGTACTGATGCTGCACGGAATCAACCACAACATGTTCGGCAAGCGCGACCCGAAGCAGTACGGAACGATCACGCTGGCGCAGATCGACGCCATGCTGGTCGAACTCGGCAAGGAACTGGGCGCCGAGATCGAAAGCTTCCAGACCAATCACGAAGGCGACATGGTCGAGCGCATCCACAAGGGCTATTTCGACGGCGTCGATGCCGTGCTGATCAACGCCGGCGCCTGGACGCACTACAGCTACGGCATCCGCGACGCCCTGACCATCCTGACCTGCCCGGTGATCGAGGTGCACATGTCGAACATCCACGCGCGCGAAGCCTTCCGCCACCACTCGTGCTTCGCCGAGATCGTCAGGGGGCAGATTTGCGGAATCGGCGTGGATGCCTACCTGATGGCGCTACGCGCCGTCGTTTCCGAGGTAAGCGGGTCGAAGAAGTAAATCGCAGGAGATTCTTTCATGGAGGAGACGGATTACCGCAAAGCGGAATCCGTCTCCTCCATGAATGCCTTCACGCTGGCAATCCAATCATCCCTGTATTTTCCCGCCAGGAAGTTCTCATGCCCCGCTGACTCGAATGTCCGCAATCTTTTGCTGCCGGGCAGGTTTCTGTAGATTTCCTCGATTTCCCCGATGGTCACATTCCGGTCCTGTGCGCCGTAAAGCATCAATACCGGCATGTCGATTTTTTTCGCATACTCGCTCGGCGCATGATCAAACGCCCAGAAACCGTTCTGCACGCCGCCCCAGAATACCAGCAATCCCGCCATGGGAATCGTCGGCACATGCATGTTCCGGAACCTCGCGCTGACGGCCTGGTACATGGAGCCGAAAGGAAATTCGATGATCACCCCCTTTGGCTTCAGGCCAAAATCATCGATCGCCTTCATAAGCGCTGCGGCTCCCATGGAGGTGCCGAACAAATAGATTTTTTCCTCCCCCTGCCCCTTCAAATGATCGAATACGGTTTTGACTTCTTCGGCTTCCTTGAATCCCAGCGTCGTCTGGCTGCCTTCCGAACCGCCGCTCCCCATGAAATCGATGAGAAATACGCTGTAGCCCAGTTTCACGAGTTCTTCCCCCTTGCCGAGCATGAACGTTTTGTTTTCGCCATATCCGTGGAACAAGGCGACCGTTCCCATGGAGGGCGTTGACCTGATGTGCCAGCCCTCGATGGCCTTGTTGCTCTGCAAGCGCACGGTTTCGAACGTTTGTGACGGCAAGCGGCGGTTTTCGGGCCGGGGATTGCTGATGCCGAAAAGCAGCGTTTGAACCTTTTCGGCCAAAGAGAGCTTGTCTGGACTTTGAGTCTTGTACGTCCCCGGCTCGGAGAAATGCGTAAATTTGTAGGCGTGAAAAAAGGCGACGGTATTCAGTAGAAAAAAAAGCGCGACAAACGCCCAGGCAGTTTTTTTCCTGGTGTTCGCTTTCATGCTACGGAATTGCCCTAACCGCACCGCGGAATCTCATCTCATTCGGCGTCGACAACGACCCGGTTTCTGCCCCCTGCCTTGGCCTTGTAAAGACTCTCGTCCGCTCTTCGGACACATTGGGTAAGGTACGCCTCCACGTCGCTACCCTCGTCACAAGGCTTGATCCCCGCCACACCGAAGCTGGCGGTGATTTGCAGTTGCTGGCCCTCATACTCCGCGCGCATCTTCTCGACGGCAGCGCACAGGCGCTCCGTAGCCAGAACGCCTTGCTTGAGAAAGGTGTTCGACATGACGAGGATGAACTCTTCACCGCCATAACGAAAACAAAAATCGGTCGGCCGCAACACGGAGGTCAGTTTATCGGCAAAAGCGCGCAAAACCTCGTCACCGCACAAATGCCCGTAGGTATCGTTGAGTTTTTTGAAGTGGTCGATATCGCATAGCACCAGCACGGCGGCGCCGGAGGGATTTACGTTATGCGAGAGAAACTTTCCTGCCAGCCGCGAAAACGCCTCGCGGTTGTATACCCCTGTAAGGCCATCCCGATACGACATGTCCTTGTACTCTTCCGCCTTATCGACGAGCGTCTCGATTCTGCCGGCAAGCTGCTCGGCCATGTGATTGAAGGCGGCAGAGAAATCGCCGAGAAAATCGACGCGATGCTGATATTCCCCGGCGGCAATGCGCTGCGCCTGCCATGTCAAATGGCGCAGATTGGACTGAAAGGCTTTCAGCGAACCTACCGTGAGGCCACGTTCATGGCAGACGTATTCCAGGTCTCCTTTTGACAGCGCCTCGGTCAGATTGCGGATCCCCCAGAGCACGCCGTCCAACTCGCGCGCGCTTTTGATGCCCGAAAACTCCTCCGGAAGATCCTTTACCTTGTAGCGCGGCAGACACACCACCGAATAGAAGTGCATCACCAAGCGCTCGATGTACTCATCGTCGTACGGTACAGGCTTACCGCCGTCCGGATCGATTTCGCGTTCCTTGCTTGGGTTGGAGCTAGGGTCCCCTGGGTCTTTCATTACGGAATATCAGGCCGGTTTGACCTCGAAACGGCAAGTACGATCCCCCGTACACCAGCAGTCGATCTCTTTCACGTCATACTCTTTCCCGGAAAACGCCTGGAAGATACCGGCGATGAATCCCTCGTCGTAGGTGCAGACGGCGTGACCCATATCCGGCAAACCGGAGCAGTCCAAATCTTCGGCGACGGTCAGCAGAAAATGCGCCTTCTCCGGATCGGCTGATTCGACACGCAGGATTCCGATGCTCAAGTCCAACAGGATCTGTTTCACTTTTTCCACATAGTCGCCAAGGTTATCCACCTTGCCGACGAATTTCTCCGACAGCGCCTTACCCGCGCACAGACCTGCCTTATAAAGAAGCCTGTCGGCCTTTTCCGTACCGAATTCCTCTTCCAGAACATCGCGCAACGAATACTGGAACAGCCGGTAGACCTCCACTCGCGTCGTATTACCCAGATTGGGCCGGCCTTCTTCGAGGTCGCCGACGAAATCCCACGAAAATTCGTACATTCTCTTTGCCATGATGACTTCCTTTGCTCACTGGTTTCAAGTATGTCCCGAGTTCTCCCCCACGCAAATCTCTTTGCCGACGGTTTAGCCACTCCAAGAACCAAACCGGCAGGGAGCATCATCTGCTGAGCAAGCCCCGCCTCCATTGGGTGATTCTACCAATATACATCACTGAGCCATGATTACTAGTTCGCACCGATTGGAAAAAATTGGACAAGTCGTCGCCTGGCGAAGCCTTGCGCGGCAAACCCAAACCATTCCGGGCTAGCGGGCACCTCAAGCAAAAGCATAGAATCATGGTTTTCCCATTCATTGCATAGACAGTGGGCGCTGTAACTACGCGTCCCGTTGGGCACATTGTTTCTTTTATGGCATCTCTCCTTTCCCGCCGCAGCCGCTTCATGTCCGAAGCTAGGCAACTTGGCCGCCTGACCGGCCCCATCGTGCTGTCGCAAGTCGTTTCCAGCCTCATGGGCTTGATGGACATCGCGATGGCCGGCCGTGCCGGTGCGGTCGAACAGGCCGTCGTTGGACTTGGCGTCGCTCTCTGGATTCCGGTTTTCATCACGCTGATGGGAATCACGCAGGCAATAAGTCCCATCGTCGCCCATCATTTCGGCGCCGGCAACCCGGGCGGCATCGTCGACGACACCCGCGAGGGGCTTTGGCTCGCCGCGTTCTGCAGTGTGGTCCCGTTCCTGCTGATGCCTTTCGTTCACGATGTGCTCGTCTGGGCGGAAATCGAACCCGAACTCGCACGGAAGACGAACGTCTTCCTCTGGGGAATCCTGCTCGGCCTGCCGGCGGCGCTGCTGTTCCGCACGCTCGGTTTCTATTCGGCCAGCATCAATCATCCACGGCCGCTGATGATGTTCGGTTTCGTCGGCCTGGCGACCAACTTCGTCTTCAACTGGCTGCTGATCTACGGCCACTGGGGATTCCCAAAACTCGGCGGCGCCGGCTGCGGCTGGGCCACCGGCATCGGCATGTGGATCAGTTTCTTCGCCATGATCACCTATACCAAAATCGGCCGCGTCTACAAAAACGTGTACCTCTGGCATGGCTGGTCGCGGCCGCACTGGCCGCAGCAAAAGAAGCTGCTGCGCCTCGGCCTGCCGATAGGAGGCTCCAACCTGGCGGAGGTTTCCGCCTTCGCTGGAATCGCGCTGCTGGTTGGACGCTTCGGCGCGGTACCGATCGCGGCGCATCAGATCGGACTCAACTTCTCGTCCATCCTTTTCATGTTTCCGATGGGGCTGTCGGCGGCGATTTCGATCCGCGTCGGCCAGTCGCTGGGCGGCAACGATCCGGTTGCCGCGCGCTTCGTCGCCTGGAGCGGCATTCTGATTGGCCTCGCGATCGCCGCGGTCATGGTGCCGATAATACTGCTCGGCCGCGAGGCTATCGTCGCACTCTACACGCCGGACGCCACCGTGCGGCAAATTGCCGCAACCTTGCTGCTGTTCGCTGCCGTCTGGCAATTCACCGACGCTGCGCAAGTATGTGCGGTCGGCGCCCTGCGCGGCTACAAGGTCAACTTTCTGCCGATGTGTCTGACCGTTTTCGCCTACTGGGTCGCCGGCATTCCGCTCGGCGCACACTTCGCCAACCACGGCCTGCCCGGCGGCGGCGAGCCGCTCGGCGTCTACGGCTTCTGGATCGGCCTCGTCATCGGGCTGTTCATCGTCGCCTGCGGGCTGACCGTGCTGTTGCGCTGGGTGGCGCGCAAACGCATCGAAGAGGCGGGAAAGTGGCTACCGACCGGGGAATCTCTCGCATCCGCGGCGAGATCCTCTTGAAGGGGCACTATTCCATTTATAAATCGTGAGTGACGCGAAGACGAGCCGAAGACAGTGCTGCAGCACGGCAAGGCGAAGGCGACAAAGTCACCCGCGATTTAGAAATGGAATTACTTTCCGCCCCTCGGTTTTCTCATTACCAGGATATTGCCGCACAGCGTCAGTACCGCGCCGATAGCGGCAATCCAGGTCCATTGGTAGTCCTCGAACACCGTCGACAACAGCAGCGCCACCATCGGCGTGGCGGCGCTGACATACGAGGCTACGCCCGCGCCTTCGTTCTTGAGCAGCGTCAGATAGGTCAGGAAAGCGATGATCGTTCCGAACAGCGCCAGATATGCAAGCGAAAGGAGATACGCCGGACGCATGTCCACCGCCCAATCGATGCCGAACCCCCACCCGATCAGCGCGCTGAACAAGGCGCCATAGACCATTCCCCACGCCGAACCTGACCAGACCGGCACGCCGGCGCGCTGGTTGTACATGGCCGCCATGTTGCCGCCACCGGCGCTGAGCGTTCCCAGAGCGCCGAACAACAAGCCGCCCAGGATGCCGCCGCCGTTTCCTATCACCGAAAACTCCGGGGAAAACATCAACGCCACGCCCGCAATGCCGAGCAGCGCGGACACGATGGTCCGCGGCTCCAGCGGCGCACCGAACAGAAAACGCGCGCCGACAAGGTTCATGAACGCCTGCATCGAAAACAGCACGGCCATCAATCCGGAGGGAATTGTCTGCTCCGCCAGGTAAATGGCGATGTAATTCAGGCTGAAGAGCAACGCCCCCTGCAGGGCGATGCCGCAGTGCGTCCGCCAGGAAAAACGCAGCGAATACCCTCGCAGCCTGCAGCCGGCCATCAATATCGCTGCCGCCAGCACGAAGCGGTAGGTGACCGAGGCGATGGGAGAAACCGAACCCAGCTGATAGGTGATGGCAAGCCAGGTGGAGCCCCAGATGGCCGTCGATACGACGAAGAGGAAAATGGAATTCATACCGGACAAATGAAAAGGCCGCCGGCAACGCAGCGCCGGCGGCCCTTGCTTACGATGCGGCTATTGTCTCATTGTTCGATGCGCATGCCGTAGAAGCTGCGATAGACGAAGAAGAGATTGAGGGCCAGGAAGACGGCGGCGAGCGCCCAGGACAGGCCCTGTTCGCCCTGCGCCACCAGTCCGACCGCCATTTCCACCGCCAGCAGGCCGAACAGCGTGGTGAACTTGATGATCGGGTTCATGGCCACCGAACTCGTGTCCTTGAACGGATCGCCCACGGTGTCGCCGATCACGGCCGCGTCATGCAGATCCGTTCCCTTGGCCCGCAATTCGGTTTCCACAACCTTCTTGGCGTTGTCCCATGCTCCCCCGGCGTTGGCCATGAACACCGCCTGGTACAGCCCGACGATGGCCAGCGAGATCAGGTAGCCGATGAAGAAGAACGGTTCGATGAAGGCGCAGGCCAGCGTGCCGAAGAACACCGCCAGGAAGATGTTGAACATGCCTTTCTGCGCGTACTGCGTGCAGATGGCCACGACGCGTTTGCTGTCTTCCACGCTGGCCTTGGTCAGCCCTTCGTCGAGCTTCATGTTGTTCTTGATGAATTCGACCGCCCGGTAGGCGCCGGTCGAAACGGCTTGCGTCGAGGCGCCCGAGAACCAGAAGATGGTGGCCCCGCCGGTGATCAGCCCGAGCAGGAAGGGCGGGTGCAGCATCGAGAGGTGGCTGACGTTGTCCGTCAGGCCGTTGGTCAGCAGCATGATGATCGAGAAGACCATGGTCGCCGCGCCGACTACCGCCGTGCCGATCAGCACCGGCTTGGCCGTGGCCTTGAAGGTGTTGCCGCAGCCGTCGTTCTCTTCGAGCAGCGCCTTGGCTTTGTCGAAGTCGATCTTGAAGCCGAAGGAGTCCTTGACCTCGGTCTCGATGTTGGGGATCTGTTCGATCGTCGACAACTCATAGACCGATTGGGCGTTGTCCGTCACCGGACCGTAGCTGTCGACGGCGATGGTCACCGGGCCCATGCCGAGGAAGCCGAAGGCGACGAGGCCGAACGAGAACACCGCGGCCATGATGCCGGCCTTGGCCGGATCGGGGTTGATGACGTGCGCCAGTTCGCCCTGCGAGACGAGGTAGGCCCCCGTCATCAGCGCAACGATGACCGCGCCCATCCAGAAGGCGGAGAAGTTGCCCGCCGTCAGTCCGGCGAGGATGTTCAGGCTGGCGCCGCCTTCGCGGGAGGCCGTTACGACTTCGCGCACGTGGCGGGAATTGGTCGAGGTGAAGACTTTGACGACTTCCGGGATGATGGCCCCGGCCAGCGTGCCGAAGGTGATGATCAACGAGAGCTGCCACCACAGGCTGGCATAGACCTTGCCGCCGATGCTGATGTCGCCGATCAGCAATTTGGAGACGATGAAAGTAATGATCAGCGAGACGATGGAGGTGACCCACACCAGCGAGGTCAGCGGGGCTTCGAAGTTGAAGCCGTCGGACTCGCCGTACTTGCCTTTCATGACGATGCTGTTGCCGATGTAGGAGATCGCGGAGGCGACGATCATCATGACGCGCATGACGAAGATCCAAACCAGCAGCTGGACTTGCACGGCCGCTTCGGGCACGGCCAGCAGGATGAAGCTGACCAGCGCGACGCCGGTAACGCCGTAGGTCTCAAAGCCGTCCGCCGTCGGGCCGACCGAGTCGCCGGCGTTGTCGCCCGTACAGTCGGCGATGACGCCGGGGTTGCGCGGGTCGTCTTCCTTGACCTTGAAGACGATTTTCATGAGGTCCGAGCCGATGTCGGCGATCTTGGTGAAGATGCCGCCGGCAATCCGTAGCGCCGCAGCGCCCAGCGATTCGCCGATGGCAAAGCCGATGAAGCATTTGCCCGCCAGTTCCGGGGAGATGAACAGCATGATGCCGAGCATGATCAGGAGTTCGGTGGAGATCAGCATCATGCCGACCGAGATGCCCGATTTCATCGGGATCGCGTAGACCGGGTAGGCTTTGCCTTCGAGCGAGGCGAACGCCGTGCGGCTGTTGGCCAGCGTGTTGATGCGGATGCCGAACCAGGCGACGCCGTAGGAGCCGCCGATGCCCACCAGCGAGAAGATCAGGATCAGCAGCACGTCGGAGACCGCCATGTGCTGCACCCAGCCGAAGTAGGCGATGATGATGACGCCGATGAACACTTC
>JAVBSG010000221.1:0-5279 GCA_031547245.1 Propionivibrio sp. | reverse complement strand
TATGCGCTATCGGGCGGCCGGACAGGATGCCGGCCGATGATCGGAAAGCGTCAGCGCAATGCGCCGGTCGCGCCGTGCAGTCATCTGCACAAGCGAGCGGCAACGCGGCAATGCGCCCCGCCAGAACCTTGCCCTTCGGGTTTGCTGCAGCGGGCGGTCACCGGCGTTGCTCGGCTTGGGAATGGAACAACCATTCCCAGCACCTCACGCCTTGGCGACCCTCCCGCTACAGCAAACGCTGTCCCGCCGGTTACAGTGAACACGCCCTAACCATCGCGATAAATCTGGCCAGTCAAAAACGGCGCCCAGTTTTTCTCGAAAAAGATGCTTTCGAGCCCCTCAAGTTTTCTCAGTTCGACTTCGTAAACCTCGAACTTCCTGCCTTCATACCGAACCTTGACCTGGACGCGCTTATCCTCTTCTCTTTCAGGGATGAAGCGGTATTCATTGAGGGTGCCGTTGCGCATCTTCGGCGCCTTGTTCCCGTCCGGTGAGCAAAGCGCCCGGGCGCCGCGACTGCCGCCGCCATTAGCCACATAATGATTGAGCGCTTGCAGCACGGCTTCGGAAGTCAGGGCGGTCTGCTTCCACAGCAAAACGTTCTTGATCTGGGCCACATTCTTGATGCTGATACCGCGAGTCCGTATCGTATCGTTCAGTTTCGCCGCATCTTTCAACGCGCCGACGATCTCGTGGGCCTGGCAGACGAAGCCGGCTTTATCGCTCATCCGTGCCTGAACTTCCTCGCGGATCTGATCTGGATCCAGCCCTTTCTGGTTATTCAGGCCCTTCGCTATTTCCGTGAGACATTCCTTGATAATCCGCTGAGGGATAGTCTCGCCGGCGGCGGATCCGCGTTCACCGACCCGGACGCTGATGTGCTTGGCACACCGCATGCCGAAAACCTGGCCGGCATTCAAGGCGGCCCCCCCTGGCCGAGTCACGCCGTGCGTTCCGGACACTTCGCCGACGGCATAGCAACCGGAGAGACTCGACTGGCCCCAGATGTCGACGGCAATGCCGCCGTTCATATGTTGGTTATTGACGTTGAAGGGCAACGGCTCGCGCGTCAAATCCTTCTTGTAGCGCTTGTATAGTTCGATCGACAGCGGATTCATGCGCGTCAACCGGTCGATTGGCTGCTTTAAAAGCGCTTCGTTGTTCTTCAGATAAGCATGGACGTCGGCATCGAGCCGGTCCAGCGAGAACGGCCGATCACCCGGGACGGCTTCCGGGTTGCGGTTGAAATCCATGTAAATCGTGCGCCCAGCCTTGGCTTCGCGAAACACTGCGAGGTCAAGCAGGCTCGAACCGTAGTCGAGCATTCTGGTGGCATGGAAGGGCCATTGATAGCCCTTGCGGAAGATGTTGGAAACCAGCTCCTGCGTCGTCCTGTAGTAGTCGGCGAGGAAGTTATGCTCCTTGCCTTCCTTGTCGACGGAGTAGATGTAGGGCATCGCCTGAACGTAGGTGCCGGAGAGGTTCCAGGGGAACTCGTCGCGCCGCGTGCCGATGCCGAACTGGCTCTCCGTGAGGTTGACGAGTTCGACGCCCGCCTCCAGCGCGAGGCCAAGCGAACCGAAGCAGCCGACCGGATAAACGCTGTCCCGGTAGAGCTCCCCGGGACCTCCTGTCGCCAGCACGACGGCCGGGCTTTCGAAGATGACGAGTCCATAGGGGTTTTCCGCCGAACGGCCATCGGATTTGATCGCCAGCAGCCCCGTGATGACTGATTTCCCTTTCCGTTTTACCGTCAGCAGCTTCACGCCGGTACAGCGATTCACGAATGGAATCGACAACTGCAGCGCCTCCTCGGCCAGCACCTTGACCATGAGCCGGGAGGTGCGCGGTCCGCAACTCGTGGCGCGCCCGGCTTCGTCGTGGTCGGTCTGGTAGCGGAGGACGGCGCCGAAGCTATCCTCCGGCAACGGCAGCCCAATGAATTTCAATCCGGCGAAAGCGTCGATGGAACCTACCGCCTCGACATAGGCAGTGTCCGCATCCATCGCGCCGCCGGATCCCAGCGCCTTGGCAAGTTCGATGAAATTGTCGCCCTTCTTGCTCGTCGAGGCCGTGTGCAGCGTCTGTTTGTCGGAACCCGAGCATGCCGAGGTTCCCCAGAACAATGTCTGCGTCGCAACCAGCACATCGACGTTGCGCCGCTTGAGCTCGACGGCCGCCCGCAAACCGGCGGCACCGCTCCCCAGAACCAGCGCCTGGCTCTGATAAACCGGGATTTTCATGCCGTCGATGGCATAGTCCTGCTGCGGTGCGCGCCCCGGCATGCGGCGCGGCATGTCGACGTCGGTCAGGGAATCAAGAATGGATTGGGGAACGGTCTGGGCCATGAATTAATCTCCCTGAGGTTTATTTGAAAACTTCCTGCGGCATCAATTTGACATCACCGATGATGGGACGGAAACCCATGTTGGGAATGATGTCCTTCTCGATGTCGATACCTGGTGCGATTTCGACCAGGGTCATCCCCTCCTTCTCCAGGCGGAATACGGCCCTCTCGGTGATGTACATGACTTCCTGCCCGTGTTTTTGCGCGAATTCCCCACTGTAGGTGATCCGCTCGACCTCGGCGACGAGCTTCTTGACCTTGCCCGGCTGCAGGATGTTCAGCTTCCCGTCGCTGTATTCCAGGCGCGTTCCCTGCGCATCGAACGTTCCGCAGAAAACCACCTTTTTCGCATTCTGGGAGATTTCCACAAAACCGCCCGGGCCGATGAGATTGCCCCCCAGATGCGAAACGTTGACGTTGCCGAAACCGTCGGCTTCGCCCATGCCAAGAAAAGCGAGATCGACACCGCCGCCGCTGTAATAGTCGAACTGCTCGATGGATGGAATGATGGCGTCGGCGTTTCTCGCCGCACCGAAATAGGCGTCATCCAGCATGCGGCCGTTGTGCACGCCCTGCTCGACACTCATCCAGTAATCGTGGCCGTTCCCCTGCTCGGCGATCACGCCGAAAATTCCGCCGGGAATGCCGAAGCCGAAATTGAGGGATGCGCCGCTCTTGAGCTCCAGCGCCGCACGGCGGGCGATGATCCGCCGATCCAGCTTTGCCGGAATATCGGCGGTGGCCATCCCCAGATGCGCCCGTTTCGCTCCACAGATCGTCGAATCGTAGTCGATGCCGTAAAACAGCTTCTGCTCGGGTACGGCCACGACGGCATCGATCATGATGCCGGGGATGCGGACGCGACGCGGATGCAGGCTGCCGGCTTCGACGATCTGGCGCACTTGCGACAGGACGATGCCGCCGCTGTTATGCGCGGCCAGGGCGATGGTATGCACATCCAGATCGACGGCCTCCTCTTCCGGGCTGATATTTCCCCGGCTGTCCGCATACGTTCCGCGGACGATGGCCACATCGACCTTGAATGGTTTGTAGCGAAGAACGTCCTTCCCGTCGATGTTCATCAATTCGACCAGTTTTTCGCGGCTACGCGCATTGCATGCTCCGCCGTCATGGCGCGGGTCGGCGAACGTGCCGAGGCCGGAATGGGTAAACAGGCCTGGACGTCCGGCGCCGATTTCGCGCAGCAGATGCTGGATCACGCCGGCCGGGAAGCTGTAGGCATCGATCTTTTCTTCGCGCACCAGCTGCTGCATGGCGGGAGACCACGAGTAATGCCCGGCGATCACTCTCCGAACCATGCCCTCATGCGCAAAACGATTGGTTCCGAGTTCCCCGCGATCGCCGACCCCGACGGAGTGCACCAGCGTCAGATCGCGCGGATGTCCCGTTTTCAGGAACCTGGCTTCGATCGCCTCGAAAATCGCCTCGGCGGAACTCATGCCCGCGCCATTGCCGCCGATGGCAATCGTGTCGCCGTCCTTGACCAGCTCAGCCGCCTGCGATGCATCCAAAAATTTCGTGTTACTCATGATGATTATCCGATCCTATCCAGTTTGCGTTAATAATCTTTGCCGCGGCCTTCAACAGACGGTAAGCAGACGTTCGATACAAATGTCGAGAACCTCTTCTTCCGATCGCTTCCACCAGTTGTCAGCCGAGAAAATTTCCACTTCGACAGCGCCGCGATAGCCTCCGCCCTCCACCCAGCTGCGGATCAGCGGAAGATCGATAACCCCGTCGCCCATCATGCCGCGATCCAATACTAGGTCGCGCGTGGGATTGAGCCAGTCGCACACATGAAATCCCAATAGCCGCTTTACCGTTGACGCCCGTTCAATCTGCTGCTGCAGTTTCGGATCCCACCACACGTGATAGACATCGCACGCCACGCCAAGGTAACCCTCGTTCCCGGGATCGAGTTCCTCGCACCAATCCAGCGCCTGCTCCAGCGTGCTGAGGCACGAACGGTCAGCTGCCGTCATCGGATGCAGCGGCTCGAAAGCCAAAGGCACCTTTACCCTTCTGGCATGCTCAAGCAAGCGCGCCACGCCGTCCTTTACCTGCTGGCGCGCATCTCTCATATCCTTGCTGCCCTCCGGCAGACCGCCGACGACCAGAACGTAGCAGGCCGCCTCCAGTTCAGCAGCGATGTCCAGTGCCTGGATGTTTTCCTGCATGGCTGCTTCGCGCGCCTGCGCCGTTGCTTGCGGGAAGTACGTGGAGCGGCACAATCCGCTCACTTTCAGCCCGGCCTCGCGAATGCGCCGGGCGATATCGGTAATGTCTTTTCCGGCCAGATCGCGCCGCCATGGCGCAATGGCCCCGATTTGCCGCGAAGCGCACAGGTCGATGATTTCCTCGATAGGCTTGCGGTGTCCGAAAGTCGCCGTATTCATGCACAAAGCATCACGGTGCTGGCTTAAATCTCGCATAATATTGGCCTCATTTGAAACGGTTCATTTTTTAATTCTATTGCTTTTTTTGAAGTTAGCAAGAGGTAAATTCAAGGAATCAAAAAACAGGGGGAATCAAGGGATGAAACCGATGCTCTTATCTGATTCGGTACAACGCTTTTGATGTCTTATAAGAATTAAGCCCAGGGGACATGTAATCGATCTGTTTCTGTGCCCCCTGGGGATTTCATTCAAACATCAATAAACCGGCGCTCCCTTGAGCATGGTGGGAATCCAGGTCGACAGGAAAGGAACGTAAGTCACGAATCCCATGACGATGAACAATGCGCCGTAGAACGGCAGAATTGTTTTCATCACCTGTTCGACCGATACGTCGCCAATCGCACAGCCGACGAACTGCGTCGTGCCGACCGGCGGCGTATTCAACCCCAAGGCGCAGTTGAGCAGCATGACCATGCCGAACTGTACCGGCCCCATGCCCATTTCCAGGGAAAGCG
>JAVBSG010000025.1:0-22761 GCA_031547245.1 Propionivibrio sp. | reverse complement strand
GTGAAAAGAGCATTGTGGGGCGGTCAGTTTTGGACGGATGGCTATTATGTGGCTACGGTGGGCGAGGGAGGCGGCTGGGAAGTGGTCGAAAGATATGTTCGTAACCAAGGACAGCCTCGCGAAGATCTGCGGCAGTTTAGGCTTTTCTAATACCCCGCGCTCTTGGCGCGGGGTTGTTTATTCCGCATATCTCGAAACAATTGTCGATCTCGGGCAGCGGCGAGGGGTGTTTTGCCG
The DNA here is from genome assembly GCA_031547245.1 of Propionivibrio sp. Taxonomy (GTDB): domain Bacteria; phylum Pseudomonadota; class Gammaproteobacteria; order Burkholderiales; family Rhodocyclaceae; genus Propionivibrio. The sequence continues at coordinate 22,524 of JAVBSG010000025.1, read as the reverse complement.
TGTAGCCCCATAGACGTCGCTTGAAGCAATAAATCGCGCCGGGACTGACGTAGGAAATTGCCACATATTTTTCAGCCACTCGGCAAAGCTCGGAAACAATCCGGCGACGCACCACCGCTTCGAGGCAGAGATGATATGCCCGATAGCATAATACAGCTTCGAATTCCCGGTCGGCGAAGTCAAGACTTGGTGGAAATTCCAAGACCGTTTCTGAAGCGATTTCGCGTGCAGGAGTAAAACTACTCAAGGTTGTCGGCAAGAATCCTTTTCGGGACAAGCGGGCGGAAAACCGGTCGTTGGAGATGTTCAACACCGAGCATTTAGGTATCCAATCGAACACCCGATCAATGAGCCGGGTTTCCATACGAAACTTTTTCCATTGATCCAAGGGAGTGTTTTCTGCCAGCCACTGCGGAATAGAACGTCTGTCAATTATCTCCGAATATTTCTTTGGCATGTCATGAGTAGAGAAAAGAAGTGAGTGTTCTTGCTTTTCGTCACGTATCGTGTCCCCTGACTGCCAAGAATACTGTGAAACCCAGGGGGCGCTCAGTGGCGCCGCTTACCTGTTTTTCTCCAGGAATTCCTGGAGAAAAACAGGTGGTAATTAAAGGCTGCTCTACTACTCGGCCAATCTGTCAGACCAGATCGTCAAGCGATACGCCTGCATGTTTCATGATGCGGCGCAGTTGATTGAGCGCCTCGATCTGTATCTGCCGCACGCGTTCCCGCGTCAGTTGGAGTTCCTCTGCAACCTCTTCCAGAGTACTGGTTTCTGAACCGCCAAAGCCATAGCGTTGTTCTATGACATAACGATGCTTGTACGCTAGTTGGCTAATCCACCGGTTGACGAGATCGCTGATCTCCGAAGTCTGCAACATATCGTCGGGGTCCTGCGCATTATCGTCGGCGATCATGTCGCCGACCGTATGCTCGGGATCAATATCCAGCGGTGTATCGAGGGATATAACGTAGTCATTATGCGTGATCGCCTGGCGTACCTTCTCGACCGAACAGCCGACCAGCTGAGCGATCCGTTCAAGCCGGGCTTTTTCTCCGTCAACCATTTCGATATGCCGGTGGGCTCGCAAAATGGGGTTGATTTCCTTGTATACATGAATTGGCAGCCGAATCGTCCGCGACTGGTTCATGATGGCGCGCTCAATGCTTTGGCGAACCCACCAGGTAGCGTAGGTCGAAAAGCGGAATCCCCGTTCCGGATCGAATTTCTCGATCGCGCGAATCAGGCCAAGGTTGCCTTCCTCGATCAGATCGAGCAGAGAAAGGCCGCGGTTGAGATAATGCTTGGCAATGTTCACAACCAGCCGAAGATTGTGCTCGATCATTTTTTGCCGCGCTTCGAAATTTCCGGCACGTGCCTTACTTGCCCAGGAGCGTTCTTCTTTCTGCGTGAATACTGGCCTAGTACCTATTTCGTTGAGATAATGTTGAATAATATCGACGGGGATGACATCTTCCGAAAAGTCAGTCGATTCCCCGTCGTCCTGCTCATGTTCGTGCCCATTGCCTAGAAAGTCCGCTTCATTGGAAAGCTCTTCACGACTCGTTTCATTGCCCACGAAACACGAAGAGTCCTGATCGCCGCTTCCTCTAACTATCTTCAACGGAGGAAGGTTTGCGAATATCATTTCCGAAGATTTTAATGGCATATGATATGTATATAATTAGGTTGGTTGTAGTAAGGCTTGAAACGATTTCTGGACACTCACATTTAATGAATGTCAAGGACATTTTCAACACTTTGATGTTTAATGCTTGTCAAATCGACGTGAAAAAATCGTTAAATCCCTACAAAAGGAAGGTGAATGCGCATTTTGGTGATAGAAGACGACCCGGATATCCTTGCCAATGTGCTTGATTACCTGCAGTCGAGGGGCTACGTCGTGGACTGCGCGCGCGATGGCCTGAGCGGATTGCATTTGGCGGCTACGGGAAATTACGATCTGATCGTCCTGGACGTCATATTGCCCGGGGCGGACGGCTACCAGGTGTGTAAACGATTGCGCGAGGATACGCACACCAATATCCCCATCATCATGGTCACGGCCAGGGATTCGCTGGACGATCGTTTAAAGGGGCTGCAAATCGGAGCGGACGATTACCTGGTCAAACCATTCGCCCTTGCTGAACTGGCCGCGCGTGTCGAGGCCGTACTGCGCCGGTCCCGCGGTGGCGGGGGGCGGGTGCTCAAAGTGGCCGACTTGATTCTTGATCTGGATAAACTGCATGTGAGCCGTGCCGGGGTGCCCATCAAACTCAATCCATCCTGCCTGAAGCTCTTGACCCTGCTGATGCAGAAAAGCCCTGCCGTCGTGCCCCGCGAAACCCTTGAAGAAGCCCTCTGGGGCGACAATTTTCCGGATAGCGACAACCTGCGCGCGCATATCCATTTGCTGCGGCAAGCTATCGACAAACCTTTTGCCGTGCCTTTGCTGCACACGCTGCATGGACTCGGCTATTGTCTGACGGAAAATTTTCGCCATGCAGGTTAACTGGTCGTTCTCACAACGTATCGTCGTCGCGTTCATTCTCATGAACATGCTGGTCGGTGGCGTTTTCTCGCTGAGCCTTATTCTGGTTGCGGATACGGTTGAGAATTATTTCATCTCAAGGGAACTGGAAAGCAGACTGAATGCCATTCTGAAAAAAAATCTCGGCTTTGAGTGCCCTGTGCGAGCGAACGAAAGTTATTTTTATTACGCGGAAAATATGCTGGACCATGCGATTCCGGAAAAATTTTCCAAGGCGGACGATGGGTTCAGCGAAATAAAGGATGGTTCCAGGTCGTATTACGTTTACGCGCAGGTAGTCGACGGCAAGCGTTATCTGCTGGCGAGGGAACAGGGCGAGCACGATATTCGGAAAGGTATCCTGATCGGTGCGGTCGTCGTCTGCTTTTTCCTGGCCATGCTTGCTTCCTGGGGTATTGGCCGCATCGTGGCCAAAAAGGTCATGGTCCCCGTGTCTCTCCTGGCAAAGCAGGTGACTTCTCTCGGTCATGAAAGTCTTCCTGCATCGCCGCTCGCGCCGAAATACGCGGCTGATGAGATCGGGCAGTTGGCCGCCGCCTTCGATGACGCGTTCGGACGATTGCACCGGGCGCTGGAGCGCGAGCAACTGTTCAACAGCGATGTCAGCCATGAGTTGCGGACTCCGCTGATGATCATCGCAACCTCGTGCGAATTGCTGGCCGAAACGCCTGCAACGTCCGTGCAGCGGGGACAAATCGAACGGATCAGGCGTGCTGCCGAGAGAATGCTTGAGTTGGTACGGACTTTTCTGCAACTCTCCCGTAGCGAGGAAAACAATCGGGATACCTTCTCCCCTGTCGCCAGTTTGGCCGAGATAGCGGAAGAACAAAGCAACATCTGGACTCCGCGCTTACGCAAAAAAGGGCTGGTGTTCGAGCTCATCCGCGAGGGCGCAGATAGCGGCGTGTATGACGCTATCCTGTTGCGCACGGTAATGTCCAACCTGCTTCGCAATGCGGCGCACTATACCGATAGCGGCGGCGTCCAATTGATTCTGGAGGAGGGGGGCTTTCGCGTCAAGGATACGGGCATTGGCATTGCCGCCGACCAGCAACAGCGAATTTTCGAGCCGTTTGTGCGCGGCAGCCAGGCTCGCGGCGAGGGGATGGGGCTTGGCTTGTCTCTGGTTCTGCGAATTTGCGTTCATCAGGGCTGGAATGTCACGGTTTGCCACCTTTCATCCAGCGGCAGCTGTTTCCGGGTTGCATTCCATGAAGCGGCTTGCTCCAAATCAGATTCGTGCATTACCGTCAATAAGCTGAATTTGCCCTGAGGCTTGAACGGAAAACGAGAGGCGCTTTCCCTCAACGGAGCGGTTGTACGAACGAAAAAAACTCAAAACTCTTACATGGGCCGTTCGTTTCGTCCTGTTGTTGCCATGGTCTGAGAAGTCGTCTGGCGTTCTGAATTCGAAGACATTGCATGCAAAATCAGCATGGCGGGTGCCAAAGATCGATTTTTCGCCGGCGTGTCCGATATGTTTCCTGGCATGGACTCACTGTGCCATCGGCCGTCTGGCCGGCTTTGCCGTGGCGCACACTGGCTGGCGTTTTTCCTTTTTTTTCTATGACTGCATTCTTCAATTTCAACAGCCGGCAAAAAGCGGGCATACGGAGGCACTTGTGCCGAAAAACGCTGTCAAGGCTACGGAATACTATCGTTCATCATATCGATTCTATGGAGACAGACTATGAGTGAAACAGCGCTTTCGGCCAAGGCGGAAGAACAAGGCATTACCCAGCAGGAGATCGATCAGAGTATTTTCGATCTTTATGACGAATACTGCCACGGAGACATCGACAGGCGCACCTTTCTCTCCCGCGCCGCTACGTTGGCGGTGGCAGGAGGTTCAGGACTGATCATGGCGCAGGCGCTGATGCCCCGCTACGCGCAGGCGCAGACGGTCAGGGCTGACGATGCGCGGATCAAAACTACCTATGTGACCTATCTTTCACCCGACGGCAATTCCGGCACAATGAGCGCTTATCTCGCACGCCCAGTGGAGGAGAAACAGTATCCGGTCGTCCTTGTCGTTCATGAGAACCGCGGCTTGAATCCATATATCGCGGATGTGGCCCGGCGTCTGGCGCTCGAGGGATTCATGGCGCTGGCGCCGGACGGTTTGCATCCCCTGGGCGGTTATCCGGGCAACGATGACGATGGCCGCACCCTGCAGGCCAGCCTCGACCAGGTCAAACTGCGGACCGACTTCCTGAACAGCGCGCGCTTCATCAAAGCGCATACGCTGTCGACGAAAAAACTCGGCGCGGTCGGTTTCTGCTACGGCGGCGGCGTTGTCAACTACCTCGCGGCGGCTCTCGGCGACGAACTGCAGGCGGGAGTTCCCTATTATGGCGTGGCGGCGGATACGGCCAGCGTGCGCAGCATCAAGGCGCCGCTGTTGTGCCATCTGGCCGAGCACGACGAGCGGATCAATGCCACCTATCCGGCCTTCGAAACGGCGCTCAAGGCTGCGGACGTGAATTACCGGGTGCATACCTATCCCGGCACGCAGCACGGTTTTCACAACGATTCCACGCCGCGCTACAACGACGAAGCCGCGAAACTATCCTGGGAGCGGACGGTTGCGCATTTCAGGACGCATCTGGCGTAGAAACCCCGGACAAATGCTTTTTGCGCCGCGTCGTTTCACGTACGGCCCGCCAAGGGCGGCGGAATCCATTCGTACAGCCAGGTTTCGGATAGCGTCTGCGCGCCGCTTCGCAGATAGGCACGCAGCGTGATCGGATCGGTGTTCGGCGGCGGCACGACGTCGAACATCACTCTTACCCCGTTGATGGCGGCGAGCGGGCGGGCCGAGGTGATTTCGATGCGGCCTCCGGACGAGGTGATTACCGGTTCGAGCTTGGTTTTTTGCATGTCCAGTTGCGCGAGCGGCCCGCCGGCGAAATCGAGCGCAAAGCGTTGCGAGTAGTACTCGCGTTTGCGGCCTATCACGCCGCCGATGCCGGTGCGCGTTGCCACGCAAGCGGCCAGCGGAGGACGGGCCGGTGGCACGCCGCCCCAATAGAGCCGATAGCCGTACAAAAGCTCTCCTCCGGGCTGTACCGGGCGTGCGGGATTCCAGAAGGCGACGATGTTGTCGAAGGTTTCGTCCTGTGTCGGGATCTCCACCAACTGCACGGCGCCTTTGCCCCAATCGCCCTTGGGTTCGACCCACAGCGAAGGGCGTTTTTCGTAGAAAACGCCGTCGTCCTGATAGTGGTCGAAATTCCGGTCGCGCTGCAACAGGCCGAAGCCGCGCGGGTTGTCGTCGGCAAAAGAATTGAAACTCAGGGCGGCGGGGTTGCGCAAGGGCCGCCAGATCCACTCGCCGGCTCCGGTATGCATGGCCAGTCCGTCGGAATCGTGGATTTCCGGACGCCAGTCGTTGGCCATGCGCCGGTCGTTTTCTCCCATCTGGAACATGCTCGTGCAGGGCGCGATGCCGAGCCGCTCGATCGGCTGGCGCGGATACAGCGCGGCATCCATGTCCATGAGCAGCACGTCGCCCGGCGTGACGGCAAAACGGTAGGCTCCAGCCACGCTTGGCGAATCGAGCAGGGCATAGACGACGAGGGTGGCCGATTGCGGGTCCGGGCGTTGGAGATAGAAATCCGTGAAATCCGGGAATTCCTCCGGACGCGGCAGCGCCGTATCCACCGCCAGTCCGCGCGCCGACAGACCGTATTGGCCTTCGCTGCCAACGGCGCGGAAGTAACTTGCGCCGAGAAAGGCCGCGACATCGTATCGGAAATCCGGAGCCACATGCAGGCGGAACCCGGCAAACCCCAGATCGCGCGGCTGTTTGCCGCCATCGAGCCCGCTCGCGCCATAGTCGAACAATGCGGGATCGTAGGCGATTTCGTGCGCCCGGCCATCGTGCACCTCGAAAATCCGAACCGGCCGTTTGAAGAACAGGCCCAGATGGAACAACTGGGCGCGGAAACGCATCTTTTCATCGGCCCACAGCGCATGGCCGGGGTCGAAACGGATCGCTTGATACTGGTCCCAATCCAGCGCCGCGACATCGGGCGGCAGGTGGCTGCCGTGCACGTGGTAGGGCATGCGTGCCAGGCGGGACGCCTCGCCTTTGAGCCAGGCATAGTTGAAACCGCCGGTTGGCGCGAGTGTCGGGAAATTGGTTGGCGAGGCGGCTATGGTCATGCCGGGCCGCGCGCCGATTGCCGCTGCTGCGCCGAGAATACCTAGGGTACGTAGAAAAGCGCGTTTCTGCATAGGCCGTAGATTACTCCAATCCGCATTGATTCCGAACCTTTGCCAGCCCGGCCTGGATGCGTTACGGCACTCTGGCTGCCGATCAGAGCTGTCCGTCTACCGGTGCCAGCGCCAGGATTTCCCGAAGCTCCTGCCGATAGTGCCGCCAGTTCTCCACGTAGTGGAGGTTGCCGCGCCTGATGTGAAGCAATTCCTCGTCGGTCAGTTGACGCACGATCCGCCCAGGCGCACCGACCACCAACGAGCGCTCGGGAATCGCCTTCCCTTCGGGGATCAGCGAATTGGCGCCGATCAGGCAATTCTTGCCGATCACCGCGCGGTTGAGCACCGTGGCCCCCATGCCGATCAGGCAGCCGTCGCCGATCGTGCAGCCATGCAGGATGACGCGATGGCCGATAGTGACATCGCGGCCGACGATCAGTTGAATGCCGGCATCGGTGTGCAGTACCGATCCGTCCTGGATGTTGGTGTTCTCGCCGACATAGAGATGATCGGTGTCGCCGCGCAGCGTGCTGTTCCACCAGACCGAAACGTTTTTGGCCAGATGTACCTTGCCGATCACCGCGGCATTGGGGGCAACCCAGCTTTCCGGGTCGATATCCGGCGTGTGGGAGCCGAGAGCATATATGGACATGGCGATTTCCGGTGCGAAAGACCGACAAAAGCAAAGCCGCAATTAAACCACTTTTGACGTCCCGATGGCATCGCGGTTTACCGAACGGCGGATCCTGGTCCGGCGGCCTGACCGGGAACCGGACTGTAATCGAAGGATACGCTGGCGGATGGTACACCGAAAAGATCGCGGGACTTCAGCCGGAAAGTCAGTGTTGGCATGCGTTTTGCGGTTTTATGTATACAACATTGTATTCATTTTTGTATACAAAAATTCCAGGGTGTTTTATTCTAAAAAAGGCCGAGACGTGCAAAAAAAGAAGCTTTCCGCGTGAGCAACGTCTGCGCTTCACCATTCATCGACTGCTTCAGCCCCAGAGGTCGACGCGTTTCTCGCGCCCGTTTTTACTCGTTTTTTAACTTCCGCTCAGGGACCATGCAATGAAAAAAACTTATCCGCGCCATGTCCGAAAACTTATTCCGCTATTGATTGCCCTCGCATTTTCCCCTGGGGTTTTCGCGCAGGCCACCGCTCTTGGCGACCGTACCAAACTCTTGGACAACAGCACAGCCTCTCCGGACGGTAGCGCCTACAGCCTCAACGCGGGCGACTGGCTCATCGATGCCGATGCCAACGGTGGCACGCTGGACATCATCGACTCGACTCCCGATAGCCTCGTTATCGACGACGCCGGCACGACGCTGACGGTCAATGGCGGCAGCGCGAAAAATACGGCCGGATTCAAGGCCCGCCGGTTCGTACAGAACGACGGCACGATCAACACCAAGGGCGGTAGCGGAAAAGGTAAAGACTTTAACCACGGTATTGATATCAACGCTTTCACGCAGAACGGTGGCACGATCAATGCCACCGGCGGTGATGGAGGGAGGGCTCATGGTATCAACGCCAACGACTCCTTCATGCAGAACAATGGCACGATCAACGCCACTGGCGGCAGCGGCGCGGACGATTCCTACGGTATTTACGCCGGCTCGTTTACGCAGAATGGCGGCACGATTAACGCCAAAGGAGGGATCAAGGGGAACTATGGGGATGACGACGACTGGAATTTCGGTATCAGAGCCCTTTCCTTCGCGCAGAATGGTGGAACGCTTAACGCTGATGGCGGCAGCCTGAATCTGGCCAGCGGTATCGGTATCGACGACTTCACGCAGACCGGCGGCACGATCAACGCCACTGGCGGTATAGGAAAGCAGGCCTATGGCATCGGCACCGACTCCTTCACGCAGAATGGCGGCACAGTTACTGCTATCGGTGGTAGCGGAGAATTGGCGCACGGTATCCATAGCGATCATTTCATGCAGAATGATGGTGTAATCAACGCTGCCGGTGGCAGCGGAAACACAGCCGTTGGCATCGATACCGACTCGTTCACGCAAACTGGCGGCACGATCAATGCCAAGGGCGGCAGCGGACCGGTAGCCGACGGTATCCGCGTAACCGGCACTTTCGTTCAGGATAATGGTGCGATCATTGCCACTGGCAGCGATAGCAGCACTGTTTATGGTATCTACGTAAGACAGGGTAGTCTTATCCAGAACAACGGCACGATTACTGCCATGGGTGGCAGCGGAAGGGACGCCCGAGGCATCGACGTTGAAGTTGATTTTACGCAAAACGGTGGCACGGTGATTGCTGCTGGCGGCAGTGGTTACGATTCCAAAGGCATTGTTGTTTCCAACGACTTCACTCAGAACGGCGGTACTATTACCGCTGTCGGTGGCAGCGGCGCGAGCGGCTCTTACGGTATTAAAGCAAAATCCCTCACGCAGAATGGCGGCACAACCACCGCCACCGGTGGTGGCGGAAAGAATGCACACGGTATCGTCGTTCACGGCAATATCGAACAGAACGACGGCGCGATTATTGCCATGGGTGGTGAAGGACTTGAGGCTCACGGCATCAACGTTGCTTCCACGGCTGGTAACACCTTCACGTTTACGCAAAGCGGCGGCACGCTTACCGCCATCGGCGGTGGAGGGTTTGCCGCCTACGGTTTCAACGTTTCCACCACAGCCGGCGATGCCTTTACGCAGGCCGATGGCACGATTACAGCCAAAGGTGGCAGCGGAGAGCAGGCTTTAGGTATCAGCGCCTACGATTTTACGCAAAGCGGCGGCACGTTAAGCGCTACTGGCGGCGAAGGCGGGGGAGCAGCCGGCATGAGAATTTCCGGCGCTGCCGAACAAAGCGGTGGCATGTTCAGTGCGACAGGGGGTATCGGGGATCGCGCCTACGGCATCCGCGTCGCGAATACATTCACACAAAGCGGTGGCGTGCTGGCTGCCGACCGGCAGGGTGAGGCGGCCTCACTGATCGTTGCCAACATATCCGGTTCTGCCACAGCACTGACCTTCAGCGGCATCACCACCTATGCGCCGACCATCGATCCCAACGGCAACGGCGGCCTTGTATATGTGCTATCGGGCGATGTCAGGATCGAGAGCGGCGCTTCGCTTGCTCCCGTGCTGAGGGGGGGGAGTGCGCTCGGTGCGGGACACAGCGCCTCGGGCACCGCTACGGTCCTGGAAACGGAAACGGGTGTGATAGACGGCAGCTTTATCGTTGCCCAGCCTGCCTCTCCGACGCTGAGCTTCACGGCGAACAACAACGGAGATAATTACACGGTCGACTGGAACTACACGAGCCCAAGCAGGCTGCTGGGCAGTAGCCGCCTCAGCGCCAACAACATGCGCTTCCTGGGAGCGTTGGCTACCGTGCAGACCGACGGCGTCTCTCAGGCGCAAATCGATGCGTTGAGCGCGATGTACGATCCGATCGTCAACGCCGGATCGCTCGGGGAGATGAGCGCTCTGGCGCTGTCTGCCACGCGCGCCTCGATGCCGTTGGGTACGATGCGCCTGGCGAGTTTCAGCCGGCACCAGCTCGACGCGGTCGAGCGGGTTTTCGACGGCAACGTCCGCTCGCTGGCAGCCGCGCGCCGCCAGGAAGGGCTGGCCTGGGCAACGCCGGTCTATCAGAGCGGGGATCACGATGCGGCCACGAACGAGTTCTCCGATGCCGACGAGGATTTCGGCGGCATCACGATCGGTGCAGCGCGGACGATGGGCGATGCCACTTTCGGCGTGCAGGCGCATTATCTGGACGGCCGTCTGAAGAGCGGCGGCTCCGATCCGTACCACAAGGCCGACGCGGACACTTACGGCATTACCCTGGGCGCACGTTTCGACAAACTGCTGCCCACCTACGATACGGGCAAGAACAGCACCTGGGTGCGGACGACGCTCGGCTACAGCCGCGAGAGCCTGGAGCAGAAGCGCGCCGACTTCGTTGGCACAACCCACAAGTCGAGTCCGGATGCCGACCTGTGGCGCATCGGCGCTTCAGTCGGCCGCGATATCGTGGCGGGCAGCGTCACTCTCAGCCCGGAACTTGGGCTGGACTACACGCGGGTATCGCTTGACGGCTACCGCGAGAAGACGAACAACGGCTACGCGCTGTCGGTCGATGCGGACGATTTCGAGTCCCTGCGGGTCAAGCTCGGCGCACGGATGGAAGTGTCGCTGCAGGAAAAACTCACCTTCACCGGCGGCGCGTTCTGGCGGCATGAGTTCAAGGACCGCAACATGCAGCTGGATACCTCCTTCCTGGGGGCGTCGGCGACGGTCTTTGCCACGCAGGGGGAGAAGCTCGATCGCGACTCCGGGCAGTTCGATCTTGGCCTGCGCTATCAGGCCACGGACAAGGTCAGTTTCACCGCCGGCTACAGCCTGGTTCTCGATGACAACTATACGGGCAACCAGTTCGGTTTGAACTTCAACATGAAGTTCTGATTGCCCCGATCCGCGAGAGGCCGTACGCGGCGTGAAATATTGCGTACGGCTGTCTGGCGGAACGAGAGTCCTGGAATCGATGATGTCGGGAAAATTTGCGGCAGATCAGCGGCAGATGTTCCCGACATATTTTTCGTGGATTTCCGGCAAGCGGTCCAGGATCAGGCGTTTCCCTTCCACTTCCGCCGATTCGACGGCTTCGGCCAAAACGTCGAGGCTTAGCGCGTTCAGTGCCGGTTCCGAAACCGGGGCGTAGCTCAAGTGCCAAGGCTCGCCATACATGCCTCCCTGGTAACGGGCATAGGGGCGGAAAAAATCGAACTCGGCCATGTGCTTATCGAGCCATTGCCGCAATTCGTAAAAAATCCCTCCTGGTTCCGTCTCCTCGGGCAGGAGTTTTATCTGATGGCCTGGCGGTATCCTTGCGCCATCGACGACGTCGATGTCGCTTCCCCAATGATGGCGGCTTCCACCGGGAATGGCCGACCAGCACAGGATGCCATCGATACGCTGTTCGACGGTCAGATCGGCGAAATTCCGCTCCACGCCTGATGCGTCGTATAGCGGCCATTGCCCGAGGAACTTCATGTTCCAGATGCGGCATTGGCTGCCGATGTCCCGGAACGCGCTGTATGGCAACAGATCGATACCTTCTTCCCGGGCGGCTTCGCGCATTTTCAGGAAAGCGGACACGGCTTCGGGGTGCGCGGCGAAGCGCGGATTCGTCCACTGGACCACATGGGAGCGATCGCGGCCGGTCAGCTGCAGGGCGTCCATGGTTTCATGAGCGAAAACGGCTCTTCGAAGGCTGCCCGTTCAGCGTTTTTTCGGCGGCGAGGGTTTGGGCGGTGCCTTCCGGATCGTACAGTATTTCTTGAAAATGCTGCGTGCATCCTGCTCGGCACGCGCCAGCGTGCAGATGGAGGGATCGTCGTCATGAGAGCAAAAAAAACCTTCGTCCTGAGCGCGCACGACGGCGCCGATCGCGGATTGATCTTCCAGGCTGTAGATTTCTGTTAACAGGGTGGCTACTTCGTCAAGGTGTTTCTCGTAAATCATGATTGCTTTTCTAATTCATGCCGGTGATGGACTTTTCTATAGGCGGCGAGAAGGCGCTGGTGCAGATGGCAACCTTCCAGATTGCTGCCGAGCTGCGGAATGTTCAAGAATCGCTCCTCGCGCATCAATAGGGCAATGGCCTTGTTGAGCGTTATCGGGCCGTAGAGACTTTCCAATGCGTCGCGATAGTCTTCAAAATCGTCGGAATCGCCCGTGTTGCTGAGATTGAGGAGGTTTTCGATACAGCGGTAGGTACGTTGGCGATCGGGGTCGATCTGGCCAAAATAACGAATCCAATGGCAGCCTTCGCGAGTGGCGTCTTCGTCGGCAATAGCGAGTGCGAGAAGTGTTTTCAGTTCGCCGACCCGCAGCTCTTCCCAGAATGAGCCGCTATCGGGCACCAGGCCGATCAAGGCGGCCACCGGGCGTTGATCTTCGATGCCCGAATCGTTCAGGGTATCGAGCAACTGTTCACACTCAAAATCGTCCAGGTCGGACAGATTGAGAATCTGTTCGCGGATGGTATTGCCGAAACTATTGTTCTCATACTCAAGATCGTCGATCGGGTAAATTTCGGACATACCCGGAACGATGATCCGGCAGGCATACATGCCCAGGTGCGAATAATCGGCTATGTATATGTCGTACCCGTCGCCGAGAATCAGAGCAACCAGGCTGGCGTAATCCTCGCGTGTCGACGCGGCGAGATTCCAGTCAACAAAATCGAAATCAGCCGAACTGCCAAGAAAATTCCAGTGAATGATGCCGCTCGAATCGATGAAGTGGGATTCGAGATTGGGGGTGCTGGCGACTTCGCCCAGATCAAATCCCGGTTCCGGAAATCCTTCCAGATCCTTCAACGAACGACCCTGCAGCATTTCGGTCAGGCTGCGCTCAAGCGCGACTTCGAAGCGGGGATGCGCGCCGAAACTGGCATAGCAGCCTTGATCGCGGGGATTGAGCAAAACCGAACAAATGACGGGATAGTGTCCGTCCAGCGAGGCATCCTTGATGAGGACGCCGAACCCGGCGGCCCGCAGTTCCTCTACGTCCTTTGCCAGATTCGGGTAACGGGCGATGACTTCATCCGGGATATCCGGCAGGCACAGGCCTTCGCGGATAACCCGAAACTTGACGTAACGTTCGATGATCTCCGATAGGGCTTGCGCTCGTGCCTCTTCCAGACTGTTGCCGGCGGCAATGCCGTTGCTGACATAGAGATTGCCGATGATGTTAACTGGGAACCAAACCGTTGCGTTGTCGCTCAGGTCGGTGAATGGCACGGCGCAAATACCCCGTTCGAGGTTTCCCGAGTTGTTGTCAACCAGCGTTTGCGGCGGAATGGAGTTGCTGGGGTTGTACAGCTTCTGCAATTCCGGAGTCAATAAGCCTTCCGGCCAGCCATCGTTGCCGGTGTCATTGATATCGAACCACCGTTCCTGCGGATGATGGACGCAACGGTGATGGAAGGCGAATTCCGCGCCCAGATAGTAATGGTTCCAGAAATAATTCGTCGACAGCCGTTCAACGAATTCGCCCAGGGCGCTTGCCCTGGCGGCCAGTTGTGTGGCGCCTTTGCCGTTGGTGAAGAGTTGCGGGCAGTCGCGGTCGGCAACATGGACTGACCAGACATTGTTGAGCGGGTTCAGCCAGGAACGTTCCTCAACATGGAAGCCGGCCTCGTCGAGCCGTGTTTGCATGTTATTGATGGAGGATTCGAGTGATGCGTCTTTTCCAGCAATGAAGTGTTCTGACATCGAATTTATCCGGAAAAAAGAGGGGTCCGCATCATTGTAGCAATGTTGGCTAAAACAAGCTGGCAACTACTTCTTCCTGTGCAACGAAATTGCCCCGGGTTCCGTAATGTTTGCGTGCATCAGGGGCTGGATGGAGTAGTTTGCTCGCCACGAAGCCCGATGATACCGTTCTGGATCGGGTTGGAAAAGACAGGGTTTGCAGAAGTGGGGTTTGCAGATGGAGCTTGCCGGGTTGGGCAGTCCATTATTATTTGGCGCATAGAGAAATTTCGTGACGCTTCGGTCATGATTGAAGCCGCTTTTATGCGATTTGGGTATGAGGATCGAAAAGATGGATAGAAATATGTTTGAAACGGCTTGCCGGACCATCAGCCAGGAACTTCAGGCTTCGCGACGGATTCTTTTCATCACCGGCGCCGGGGTGTCGGCAGGTTCCGGCCTGCCTACCTACCGCGGTGTCGGCGGACTATACAACGACGGAACGACCAGCGATGGGCTGTCAATAGAAGAGGCGCTATCGGGAGGATGTTTTGCCGTTCGCCCGGATATCACCTGGAAATACCTTGCGCAAATCGAGCATAACTGCCATGGCGTCGTGCCAAATGCCGCTCATCTGGCCATTGCAGGGCTTGAACGGCGGCATGAGGTGGTCGTTCTGACCCAGAACATCGATGGCTTGCATGTCCGGGCCGGGAGTTCGAATGTGATCGAAATTCACGGAAACCTGGACGAGCGTTATTGCCCTCACTGCAAGACGGCTGCCGATGCCGGTGATGCCGCCGTGCCTCCCAAATGCAGCGTCTGCGGCAAGATCGTGCGGCCGAAGGTCGTGTTATTCGGGGAAATGTTGCCGGAAATTGCGATCGACAGGCTTTACGCTGAACTGGACCGCGGATTCGACATGGTTTTCAGCGTCGGAACAACGTCGGTTTTTCCGTATATCGCCGAACCGGTTCTACGAGCGGCGAGAGCCGGGATTACGACAGTGGAGATCAACCCTGCGCGCACAGGGCTGAGCAAGCTTGTCCGTTACTATATTCCCCTCCCGGCGGAAGAGGCGCTACCTATAATATGCAGCGTCGATCATTGATGGCTCGCGCCTCAATGATCGCCACTGACTAGCCGGCTACCGCAGTTCAGTGCTCCACGTGGCTGCCGGACGCGGTTCTTTTCACTGGCCGATGCACTCCCAGCGCGATGCGTTCGTCGAAATCGAGTTCGGAAACCTCGATTCCCCGCCTTTCGGCGCGAATCCGTCTTTCTTCCGTCCATGGAGGCGGAGGTCCGTCCAAGACCCTCCTATCGGTACTACGGCGTCGCTCATGTGAAGAAGGCGTATGTTGCATGATGTGTTCACCTAATCGTTTGGTGTTTCTGTTAGCGTACCCAATTCGACCGTTTTATGTAAAGTTGGTTCACTCGAAAACTATGCGATCAAGGCGGTGAGACTCGGCTATTTACAACAGATCACTTGAGACTGCCTATAATTGTCGATGCAAATAACCGGTTTCCACTATGAGCGAGATCAATCAACTTGTCAAAACCCTTAAAAAACGCCTGAAAATACAAGGGACCACCTACCGTGATCTAGCCAAGGCGCTGGATCTCTCTGAATCCAGTGTGAAGCGCATGTTCGCCAGCCAGAATTTTTCGCTGGATCGTCTGATCGAAATCAGCAACTTCCTCGGATTCACGCTGGCAGAACTGACGCATGAGGCGACGACAAGCGAAAACCTTGTGCATACCCTGAGTGAAACTCAGGAAGCGGAGCTGGTCTCGGATGAACGGCTTTTGCTGGTTGCCATCTGTTCGCTGAACCACTGGACAGTAAAGGAAGTTGTTGCCGCTTACCGCCTGACCGAGGCGGAATGCATTCAGCGCCTAGTTCGATTGGATAAGCTGCGGTTGATTTCGCTTCTGCCCGGTAACCGTGTTCGCCTCAATGTGGCGCGGGATTTCGATTGGCGCCCCAAGGGGCCGATTCGGCAATTTTTCCGCAAGCAGGGGTTGCATGACTTTCTGGACTGCGATTTCGTTCAGGACGGCGAGACGACGGCATTTTCCCACGCCATGCTGACGGAAACAGCTATCGCCAAGTTGTTGACCGATCTGCGTCAGTTGCGTCAGCGCTTCGCGGAACTGCATGAGGAAAGCTTGTCCACGCCGCTTGGGAAGCGGCGTGGAATGGGAATGCTGCTGGCGATGCGGGAATGGGAGATCGCTGCGTTCAGGGAGCTGCGCCGTTAGGCCATTTTGCGGGAGCCCTGATAGGCCACAATCGCAAAATGCCATAGGCGGAAAGGCCTCGATTTACGTGGCCGACAGGAAGTGCGTTGGCCTCTTCAGGTCGGAATAGGTTTTGCTCTGGTACAGGGCGGAAACGAATTTATTCCACAGCTGATCCGGCGGCTCCTCAATGCTGAAACCATAGAACCCCTTCAACTCAGTGTTGTTTCCGCGCACGGCCCGCGCGCGGATGTGCGACGTGTCGCTCTGCCCAAGTTGAACGACGGTGTCGAACCATGTGTTCAAGGGCAAGGGTTTGTCGGATCGCGCCTTGAAGCCGGACAGCGAGACTTCCACCACTTCGATCGGAATAGCAGTTTGCTTTGCAGTGTCCTGCACAGCGATTTTTGCGGGACATTTTACGGAGAATCGTTCGTGGCGCCGGATTGGCGCTTCGTTGCCAAGCATCGTCTTGATTTCGGGAAGCATCGGCCGATAGTCGGGCAGATCGTATATTGTGTGCAGCAGCAGCTTTTCCCTTGCATCCAGATTCTTGAAGGTGTCGGTGCGTTCGTTGAAGAAATAGTTGATCAGCTCCGGGGTCAGCACCGGATCGTTGGTCGTGTAGAAACGCCGATGGGGGAACTCGATGTTTGGCAGCTTTACCTCGGTGAAATAGGCATAAAGATTCCGGCGCGGCGGCTTCGATGAATAATGTTTTTTAAAGACCTCGGGCGCTTCCTTGAGATCGAGTGCTGCCCCGACAGCCGGCGCGCCATTAACGAAATCGTACTTCTCCACGACATTTGCCGTCAGCCGTTGAAAGAACAGCATCGATTCATACATCTCTATGTGGTATGGATTGACGGCAATGACGAGATGGCGCGTATCGAAAAACGTCGTGCAATATTCGTACATGAACTTCATCAGCGGGAACAGGATGCTTCCGCCGGTCCTTCTGAATTCGCGGCGTATGGCCAGCGCCGATACTTCGGCGATCTGCCCTTCTTTCGCACGCACGCCATTCAGATCGAAAATCTTCTGCAGCGGCACACCCAAAGCGCTTTCCCTGACTAGCGAAATCGTGCCGACGACTTTCCCGTCATATTTTGCGCAGAGCGTCGTCGTTGTCGGCAGGGCATGGTAGATCGTGACCCGCATCCCCGACGGATGGGGTTTCATGAAACCGCTTTCGACGTAGGCATCGTGCAGAAGAGAGAAGCATGCTTCGAGTTCTTCTTTCGTTTCGGCAATCTTCAAGGACAAGCGGCCGCTTGGCGAGTTGTTGCAGTCGACGAACGAGCGGATCATCTTGAATCGTTGCTTACGCGGCAACCGTGCAATCCCTGCTCTTACGAGCCTATGCACGGATTTACGTACAAGCCGCTGAAGGTCCTTCAGCATACTTCCTCCTCGTTCAATATTTATTGAATGATGCGCATATCGAAAGCCGACCAAACCCCTCTCTTTTTCCTGCCATGAAGGATTGGCGCCGGATCCAGCCGTGGCCTCCCAAGGCTATGACAAAAACTTTGGAGGGGCGCTTTGTGCGACAAAACAAATACCGGCAACATTTTGCCAGCATTTCAAGAAGGTTGTTGTGGCTTTGTTCTCTAATTCGAAGGTTTTCTGCCGGGAGCTGCCGGGGGGTAATAACCTGAGATTCGACACTGGACCCCCTCGACGGCCTTGCCATTCCGGTATCGTGTGACGGAACAAAGAGAAATCTCACCCTGGCGCGAAAGCTCTTCAATTGCCGTTCGTACCTGATCAAGAGGAATTTTTGTTGAAGCAGAAATCTCGCTATCCAGCAGTTGGCCGTGTTTTCTCAAATGCTGGAGGACCATGGTAGAAGTCACTTTACATCCTTTCAAGTAATGAATCACATTTCCGACTAATAGCGAACGATTTCCCTATTGTGTTGGGCACTCCCGCGACGACGCCCACTCAGTGCGCGTTGATTCGCTGTCTTCCCGGCCACCCCGCCATTGGCGATAAGCGTTCGCGTCGAAGGCGACCAACCGCAGCGTTTGAAACATGGCGGCCAGCGATGCGCAAACGGATTGTTGTACCCGCCATACAGAGGCTTCCCTGTTCGGCAAAGATTGCCAATCCTCCAGACGGTCGTACCAGATGACCAAAATGGATTCCGGTACGCCTTTCTCCATCATCTGTTGCCGTATCGCGTCGGCCATCGCCGCCTGTGCGGTAGTCCGCCAGTCAACCAGTTCCAGAATCCGCTGTTTCACGTTTTCGGGCACAGTCTGCTCGCCAAGCTCCCAACTCCGCCATTGCTGTTCGGAAACGGCATCCGCGGGGATGAACCTGGCGGCTTCCTCAGCGGTAAAGAACAATAATTGCCGAAGGGCCTTTAACGTTGTTGGACTCATAAGAACCGGGAGTGTGTATTTTGATATGTTTGAAACAGCCACGTTGCACTATCATCGGGACGTGCGATTCTGGAAAGACCTGTCTGGGATCTAATGCCAAACTTACGATATGATGCAGGAATCAATTCAATGTGCAACGGAGGGGTGGTTTTTGTCTGCGGAACTGGGATGGGAAAAGAAAATGGGGCTGCAATCTTTTGCAACCCCATTGTATCTCTTGGCTCCCCGACCTGGGCTCGAACCAGGGACCTACGGATTAACAGTCCGGCGCTCTACCGACTGAGCTATCGGGGAACAACGAAGCGCGCATTCTAGTCATTCATCCCTTTTTCGTCAACGACTTTACTGCTAAATGGATCCAAATCTTATATACATAAAAACCAAAACGGGAGAAGACACCATTCAGCATAGAGTGGGCACCATGCACCGCAACGTCCGCATGGTTCTGATTCTTGTCGATGGCCGTTCCACGGTGGCCGACCTGTGCTGGAAGACAGGCAATTCCCAGTTAACCGAAAATGCGCTCGTTGAATTGGAAGAGGAGGGGTACATCGAATGCGGGCCTGGGCAGCGCGATTCACGTGGTAAATCGGAAAAAAAACAGCCATCGGTCCCGGCTGTTCCAATAGCAATAGAAGAGAAGGAAGAGCAGTCCAGTTTCGAGGCCGTTCCCGACGCCGATGCCGATAGCCGTCGCGGCAATTCTCCTGCCGCCGGCGATCCTATCTTCAATGTTGCGGATAGTGGCGGTTTCTTGTCTTCCGAGTTCTACATCGAGCCGAAGAGCGCGGAGCTTCATTATGCTTCACCGCCCGCCGGCAGCGCATCGGCGAGGGATCAAAATTCTGCTCACCGCTATTCCAGGCGCCGGGACGAGGCATGGAACTCGCAGGCAACGAAAAAAATGTCGGCCATGAGGCATTTGAAATTACGATGGCCAAGCACAGCCGATGGGGATCATGTGGAGGAACCCGAGGAAGACAAGCCGGCCGTGCCTAAATACATTCGTAAAAAGGCCGGCAAGGATAATTCAAAAAACATGATAGGTTGGCCTGGTATTTTCCTTTCTAGCGTTTTGATACTGGTTGTTTTCGCCTGTCTGGCGGTTGTTCTGTTTCCTTACGAAAAGCTTGTCCCAAACGTCGAATCAGCTTTTTCGCGTGCGGTCGGGCGGCCGGTCAGGTTGGGGTCGATGCAGGTGGATATCTACCCCGTCGCCGGGCTGGTTTTGAAAAACATCCGGGTGGGAGAAGGCAAGGATGAGATTCGGATCGGTACAATCCGGCTTCAACCCGACCTCGCGTCGTTGTTTTCCCTGCGCATGAGTTTCGGCCTTGCTGTGCTGAGCGATTTGGATCTTCCTCTGGAAAAAATTGGCGGCCTTCCGGGAATCTTCGATACCCTCACAGCGCCGGGCAATGGCGTGAGCGTCCGTAAAATCGATTTCCGGCAAACGGATATTTCGTTCGCAGGGCTTCGTCTGAAAGAGATGCTGGCCGATATAAATGTCGATTCCGAAAGAAGCTTCCAGATGATCGATTTCCGGTCACCCAGCGGGAACCTTCATGTCATTGCGAAGCCGGCAGGCGGGAAAGTCGATGTTGAGCTAGAGGCGTATTCCTGGAACCCGTACCAGGGCGCGGCGTTTTTTGTCGACTCGATAAAGCTGAAAGGAAAACTGGTGGGGGAGGTTTTCGAAATCGATATGTCGGAATTGCGTCTGGCAGACGGAAACATTCAAGGCTCCGCCGTCATTCAGGGGAGCACGAAACCCAACATTGCGGGCGACATGGCTTTCGAACGAATAAATGTCGCCCGTTTGGGAGATGTTTTGGGATTCGGAAAAAAGCTTGTCGGTGATGCTTCCGGGAAAATGTCCTTTCAGTCAACTGCCGATTCCTGGTCTTCCATGCTTTCTTCGGTCAATGCGACAGGGGCTTTCAGCATTCAGCGCGGCAGCATTACCGGCGTCGATCTGGCCGAGGCCGCTCGCCGTTCTCCGGGAACGCCTGTGGCAGGAGGGGTGACCTCCTTCGAACAGCTGACTGGCAGAATGAAACTGTCTCCGGAGAAAAATCAGTTTTCGGAACTCGCCATGAATTCGGGGCTGATCCAATCGACGGGATACTTCGATGTCATCCCTGGAAGCAAGCTTAACGGCAGGTTGGAACTGCAAATAAAGAGAAGCTTGAATCAGACGCGCGTACCCGTTCTCCTGGAAGGGACGCTGGAATCGCTGTCCGCCCAAGCGGGAAGATACTGATCGTGATCGGATAATCTCTCCGAAGCGGACGTTATCCGATCAGCGATCGATTTTTTGCCAAGCGCTGCCGGCAAAACCAAAGCGGCGCGGTGCTGATTCCGGCAGGCAACGGGTATGCCGACGAGCGTATCAACCCGTCTCAATCCGCCGCAAAGAAATCCTTCACTTTGTCCATCCAGGATTTCGCGCGCGGATTGTGGCGTTCGGCATTGCTGCGGCTGCTTTCTTCCAGTTCCCGCAGCAGTTCCTTCTGGCGGTCGGTCAGGCTGACCGGCGTTTCGACCACGACATGGCAGAACAGATCGCCTTGGGTATGGCTCCGCACGCCTTTGATCCCTTTGCTCCGCAGACGGAAGGTTCTTCCCGATTGCGTTTCTTCTGGAATCTTGAGTTTGGCGGCGCCATCGAGCGTCGGTATCTCAATCTCGCCCCCTAGCGCAGCCGTCGCAAAACTGATGGGCATTTCGCAGTGCAGGTCGTTTTGTTCCCGCTGGAAAACCGGGTGCGCCTTGAGGTGAACCTGGACATAGAGATCCCCCGGCGGGCCGCCATTGATGCCGTGTTCGCCTTCGCCCGACAGGCGAATGCGATCGCCTTCGTCGACTCCGGCGGGAATTTTCACCGCCAGCGTCTTGTGCTGCTTGACACGTCCGGCACCTTCGCAGGCGCGGCAAGGGTCGGAGATGAACTTGCCGGTGCCGTGGCACTTGGGGCATGTCTGCTGGATCGAGAAAAAGCCCTGCTGCAGGCGGACTTGTCCGCTGCCCTGGCAGGTCGGGCAGGTTTTGGGCTGCGTGCCGGCCTTGGCGCCACTGCCCTTGCAGGAATCGCAGACCTCCATGGTTGGAACGCGGATTTTGGTTTCCGTGCCGAAGGCTGCCTGTTCAAGTGTGATTTCGAGGTTGTAGCGCAGATCGGCGCCGCGATACACGTTGGAACGTCCGCCGCCGCCGCGTGCTCCACCGCCGCCGAAGATCTCGTCGAAGATGCCGCCGAAGGCATCGGCGAAACCGCCCGCGCCGGCGCCAAAACCACCAAACCCGCCACCCATACCCGCCTGCGGGTCGACGCCGGCATGGCCGTACTGATCGTAGGCGGCCCGTTTCTGCGGTTCGGAAAGGATTTCGTAGGCTTCCTTGGCTTCCTTGAAATGCTCTTCCGCCTTGGGGTTGTCCGGATTGCGGTCCGGATGGTATTTCATGGCCAGCTTACGGTAGGCCTTCTTGATGTCATCGTCTGAAGCGTCCCGATTGACGCCGAGAATGTCGTAAAAATCGCGTTTTGCCATGAAAAAACCGTGAAAAAATAAAAAAGCGGATAAGCGGGGAGTCTACGGCAAAAGGAGTGAGGAACGCCTCACTCCTTTTTTCCATCGTGCCGGTTTACTTCTTGTCTTTCACCTCGGTGTACTCGGCATCGACGACATCGCCGTCATCCTTCTTGCCGTTGTCCGCCGCACCAGCAGCGCCCGGTTCGGCTCCGGCGCTTGCGGCACCGGCTTCGGCCTGTTGCTTGGCGTACATCTTCTCGCCCAGCTTTTGAGCCGCCGTGCCCAAGGCTTCGCTTTTGGCCTTGATGGCCTCGATGTCGTTGCCGCGGGCAACTTCCTC
>JAVBSG010000095.1:0-35303 GCA_031547245.1 Propionivibrio sp. | reverse complement strand
CTGCGTAGATCATTGCCATGCCTGCATGGCGGAACGATAGCGTTCCATGTCTTCGTAAAGCTGTAGATAAATGGCGTACTTGGCGTCGTGGAACGCCTTGGTTTCCGTGTGCGCCCTGACGCTGTCTCCCGGGCGGACCATGGCACCTGCGGCGTCCGGCAGGGAGGCGAAGGCGCCGCAGGCGAAAGCCAGGCGTTGACCATTACCATCGAAAATCCCGGCGTGCACGCTTGCCGAGCCGACATCGATTCCCAGAAAGACTTGAACACCCATGTTTACCCCGTTTTTCGTGTTAGTAGTTTCACTTCAAGGTAAGAGGAATGCGGTTTCGCTGCATGGCGCAAAAACAACAAGGCCTCAAGTCAATCGGCAAGCGGCACACAGCGGTAGGCGATAGTTCGCCGGTTCCATGTCCAAGTGACGTGAAGACAATCGCCCTGTGCAATTACCGCTGGGTACGAGAACTCTCCGGCTTCCGCCTCCAGATCGAGAAGATGCTTCCAGTTCTCGCCGTTATCGCGTGACACGGCGATCGACAACGGGTAACGACGTCCCCAGTTGCCTTCGACCGGGTTGTGCACGAGCGCAACACGGCCATCCTCCATGCGAACGGCATCAATCCCGCTGTTATTGTTGGGCAACGGCGTGCTGTAGGCCGGCCACCAGCTTCGACCGTAATCGAAGGAGTCGCTGCGAAAAACGTGGCCCCGCGTGCTTCGCATCAGTGCATGGATCTTACCGGGCGCCGACTCCCAGAGGGTGGGCTGGATCACGCCATCCCACGTGAAGACCGTATCGACGTCGCTCTCCCACAGCGCGTTGGAGGCGAGCCCATTCCAGATTGCACCCTCACGGCGCACACCGGGTTGCACATGTGCGATGGGGATCTCACACCGTTCCCAGTGTTTGCCGCGATCACGCGAGACGTCGACGAAAGCGTCCCAGGCCGCTACCGTTTCGACCGAACCCGGCGCAAGCCATTCGCCATTCGACATCACGATCAGTTTGTTCTTCACCGGGCCGCGCGGCGACGCGTCCCCCGGCACCAGCAGCGAAGAGGCCGACCAGGAGCGGCCGCCGTCGGAAGAAGCCGCCCAGCGCGTGATCCAGTCGTGCACAGTCGCGCCCATCTTGTAGAACAGCCAGACATTGTCGCCCTCCGCGTGCAGCACCGGATTCCAATGCGGCACACCGGGCTCGGCCATCAGCCGCTGCGGATCATTCCATCGTCCGCCGCTGCGACGGGCGATCCAGATCGCGGTGTCGCCCTCCCCCTCGCGGGTGCCAGCAAAGAAAGCGACGAGGAGGTCTCCGTCCGGCAACAAAACGAGGGTCGAAGCATGACATTGGCTGAAGCACGCGTGGTCGGTCGGGAGCAGGAGTTCTCGTACGGAGATCATGGTATTCAAGGGCTATCTCGTGACAGTGGGGTTCAAGGGAGTTGAATCCTCATTCAAGCAATCGGCCAAGCGACGCTATCAAGACACTCGACGCTGGTGTCGATCGCAACCTGCGCGTTTTCAGCAACGATTTCCAGAATCGTCGGCAAAGACATCCCTGCGTCCCGGAGCATCCCCGCGATCGCCTCGAATGGCACAGTGCCGGTACCTATTTGCGCGTGGCGGAACGTATCGGTCGGCGTGTCCGCGGCATACATGAGCGACAAATGATCACGGAGCTGTATGACCTCTTCCGCCGCTTCCCCCGCAAAGTGTCCGTTCGCGAAGTCGTAGCCAAGCCCCACCTGCTCCCAGCCGAATGTATCGAAGAACTGCCGCAACTCGTTCGCACGATAGAGATAACTTAGCGGATGATTCTTGACGATCAACTGGACACCGGCCCTTCGCGCGATCGGAACCAGGACTTCGAGCGACCGTCGGAAGCAGTCCGTCAATATCTCTTTCGGTGCGGGAAGAACAGGGTTGCACTTTCCAGGATTGATGACGACTCCCTTGGCATTCCAAGTAGCCGCCAGTTCAATGGCACCTGCAATCACCCCGCATGAATGCTTCTGCATCTCCGGGACGACCGAGGCTAGATTTACGTCGAGGTTTGGTTGATTCAGCGATAAAATCTCAAGAGATTTTCGGGCGACCAGTGACTCGATCCGCCGCCGCCCTGTGTCACCATCCAAGGTCGGCCAGAAGTGCCCGGGAACCAGCATGACTTCAAATCGCCGATACCCAAGGTCGGCTAGCTGTTCGAGACAGTCTTCCGCACGGTGCGTATGTGTAAACGAATAGGTATTGACACCATAACGTGCTCTATTGAAGTTATTTGTCATTGGCATAAGACGGGAGCAATCTTGACCGTTGTTAATCATGTCGGGATCGCCGCGAGCGTCTGCGGTATCCCCCCTTGCCGTGCGGAAGCGTAAGCCGCGTCCATCACCTGCATCATCGCTTCGGCATCGCGTAAGGACGCGATCGGCTTTGCCCCTGTGTGACAATCACTTAGCACTTGCTTGACGAACAGCGGGTAGTACACGTCGGTTTCCAGCTGGAGGCGGAGGCTTCGGGTACCGGCAGCAAGATTGTTTCGGTCGCGGATCTCAATCCGGTCTGGTCCGGATTTCGCGTACATGCGATCCGATGCAAGGGTGAACGAGAATTCACGCTGCTCGTCTGCAGAGCTGGGGAAGCTATATCCGCTTTCAATAACCCCGGTCACGCCATCCTCCGTTAGCATCGTCAGCAGCGAGTAGTCCTCAATGGCGCCGTGGTGGGTGAGGGAATTCATGACGGCGGACACTCGCACGATCTCCTTACCTGTCAGCAATCTGAAGAAATCGATAAAATGCGTGGCGAGATTGATCGTCGATCCACCACCGGAGATCATAGGGTCAAGCATCCAGCCCGAGCCGACAGCCTTGTAACGTTCGGGAGAACCGGCGATGAATCGAAACGACATGTAGTTAAAGCCCGAAGGGATCCGTCCCTCGGCAGCTTTGAGGGCCTCGTACAGATCACTCATGCGAAAGATGAACGGTATCGCGCAGTACACGTTAACCGCTTCCGCCAGTTTCCGGAGCCGGGTGACCTGCGCCATGTTGACCCCACACGGTTTTTCCAAGGCGAATGGTATCTTGCGCGCGATACACTCCTCCGCGAAGGTCGGCATTTCGGAGTGTCTGCCGAATACAAACGCGAAATCGATTTGCTCGCGTTCGAGCAGCTCAAGGCTCGATGAATACAGCTTGCATCCATAGCGCTCGGCAATCGCGGCACCTTTCACGTACTCCGCATCTGAAACGGCCACCACTTCAATCCCCTTCGTATCGAGCGGATCAAGATACAGTGGAACATGCCAGTGGCTCGCCTCCAGTAACGCAACTCTCATTCTTTGTCCTCTCTACTCTCGGTTCACAGTCTTGAACGTTTCGCAGTTCCCTAGTTGGCAAAGAACAGATTGGGCAGCAGCAATACGATGGACGGCATCAACATGACAATAATAAGACTCAACAACTGGACGCCCATCAGAGGAATTAACGGTGGGGTGACCTGAACCATCGATACTCGCGCTATCCCGCACGCCGTGAACAACACCGCGCCGGCCGGAGGCGACACCTGTGCGATCGCCATGTTGATCACAAAAACGATCGCAAAATGCGTCGGATCGATGCCGAACTGCACTACGATGGGGAGAAAAATCGGAACCGTGATCAGTATCGTTGGCGTCGGATCAAGGAAAGTGCCGATTGCCAACAGGAATAGGTTCAACAGCATGAACACCATCAGGGGACTGGACGTGCCGTTCAGGAGCAGCGAAGAGAACATCTCAGGCACGCGCTCCAGGGTAATCACCCAGCTGAACGCATAGGAAGTGAAGATGAGGAACATCACAAGACCGGTGATGAGCACTGTATGGACTGCGGAAGCAAGCAGTCCCTTCCAGTCCAGCTCGCGATACACGAAAGCTCCGATGCAAGCGGCGTAGACTACGGCAACAGCGCCGGCTTCCGTCGGCGTGAAGACTCCGCCGACAATCCCGGTAACGATGATTCCCGGGGTGATCCCGGGGATGATCGCCCTGCCTGCCGCCCTGGTCAGCTTGCGCCATGCGAAGCGCTCGGTGAAGTCTATTTTTTTGCGCACCGCATAAGAGTAACTATAGATGCATAGCAGCAGGCCCATAACCAGGCCGGGGATGAGCCCCGCCACCAACAGCTTCGCAATTGACAGATCGGCCGTAACCGCAAAGATGACAAGGGTGACGCTGGTGGGCATCAGCATGCCAATCGTCCCCGACGTCGCGACCAGGGCGGCGGAAAATGCGGGGTTGTAGCCCTGCTTGACCATGGGCGGAATCACCGCAGATCCGACTGCCGCCGTGTCGGCCACCGCCGACCCCGAGACACTGCCGAACAGCATTGCCGAGACGACGCCCGTTTGGGCGAGCGCCCCTTTGAAGTGACCGACCAAGGCATTCGACAGATCGACAAGCCGCGACGTAATTCCGCCACGGTTCATGAGATCGCCAGCCGCAATGAACAGCGGGATTGTCAATAGCGAGAACGAGTCCACCGTCGCAATCATGCTCTGCGCCGCGGGCATGAGACTGCCCGTAAGATACATCGCAATCATCGCACCGCCAAGGAGCGCGAATGCGATAGGAACGTCGAGCAGAAGCAGGATCACGAATCCGCCCATTAAGATGCCAGAAATCATTGCGCAACTCCCTTGCTTGTAGTGTCTTTTGTCCGTCGATGAGTTGATTGGCCAGCCAGTGTCAAAGGGGATCCGGATTTGGTGGTTGTTCCGGCGTTTCCTGACCGAGCTCTGGCGCTCCGCGCAGTCGGGCCACGATCTGATAGGCAATAACCAGCGCCATAAGAAAGGAAACAAGAGGCAGCGCCGCATACACGTAGTACACCGGGAGATCGATGGCCGAGGATCGCTGGTGCTGGAGCAGATCGACAAGCCGACCGCCATACCAGACCAGGACCCCGAGCATGGCCAATACCAGCAAGTCACTCAACGTCTTTGCTGCAAGGCGCATTTTGGCCGGAAGCATATCGATCAGGGCCGGAAATGAATAGTGACGCCCGCTCATCAATGCCGCCAGAGCTCCCAGGTACGCCAGCCAGAGGAAGAGGAATTGCGCGACCTCGTCGCTCCACCGAATAGGTGCATGCAAGAAGTAGCGGCCGACCACGTTCGAGAAAACGACGGCCACGATAACGAAAAGAAGTCCGGCGCACAGATATTCGAGGCCGCGACGAAGCAAGATTGGCATATTGTTCCTTTGTCCTCTGAACAGCTAAATAAGAGATCCCACCACGACGGCTACTATGTCCGTATGGGCGCTCGATCCGATTACTTGATTTCGCGGATGGCTTTCAGCTGAGCCGCGAATTTCTCGCCGTGCTTCGCGTACACGGGTTCCACCGCCTTGCGGAAAGCCTCCTCATCGGTCTCGATGATCGTCATTCCGGCATTCTTGAGGGATGCCATGAGTGCTGCGGAAACTTTGGAATAGAGCGCTCCAGCCCATTCTTGCGTCTCGCGCGCCGTGGTCATGACGATTTCCTGATACTCGGGAGAAAGCGCGTCGAACTTGGCCTTGTTCATCACGACCACGACCGGCGTGCGGAAGTGATTGGTCACAGTGAAGTACTTGGCCACTTCGTGCTGCTTCGCGTACCAAATTGCATCGGGGGCGTTTTCCGCGCCATCCACGATTCCGGATTTGAGACCCATGTAAAGATCTCCAAAGCCCATCGGGGTTGCCGTCGCGCCGAGTGCGTTAATGGTGTCAACCATCACTGGGGCGGAAATGGTACGGATCTTCATGCCCTTGAGGTCGGCCGGTGTCCGGATCGGCTTTGACGCGGTGTAGAAGCTGCGGGTGCCCTGTTCCATCCAGAACAGGATCTTGACGTTGCGCGCTTCGAGCTTGGCTGCGAGGTCTTGACCCACTTTGCCGTTTATGGTCGCCATCATGTGGTTCAGATCGCGGAAGACATATGGCAGATCGAAGACGCCGAACTCGGGAACCGCCGCAGAAATCACGCCGGTGGATGTCTTGGCAATATCAAGGGTGCCAAGAGTGACGGCGTCGAACATTTGGCGCTCGTTGCCCGCCTGCTCGGACGGGAACGTTTGGATTTGCAGATTCTCGCCGGTGCGCTCGGCAACTCGGTTGACGAACCTTTCGATGGCACGCGCGTGCGGATATTGCCTGACCGTGTTGTAGCCGGCCTTAAGCGTAACCGGCTTGCCGTCAATCCATGGGGCAGAATCCCATTTGTCCTGCGCCTGCGCAACGCTCGCGGTGAAGCCAGATGCAACGAATATCGCGGTAAGAATTGTCCTAAGAATGCTGTTCATATGGGTCTCCATTCGTTCGATCGGTGACAACGGTTAGTTTCCGGGCTTTGCTTCTTCAGAACTTCTGTTTCAGGGGTACGGCATCATTGGCCGGCTGGAACGGCAAACCAATGTCTTGTAGTAACTTCCCGTCGGGCAGGTAATCAAATCCCAGGAAGCGCAATGCATACACCGCCTGCCCTTCATGCATGGGACGTCCGCCTTGCGTACGACAGCCCCGCTCGCGGGCGGCCAGGCAAAGGGGCGTCAGGTCCGGCGTATTGATAATGTCTACGACGATGGAACCAGATTCGAGCCGATCGGGATCCACCGGCATGGCCTCTCCAGGCTTCATGCCCAGGGCCGTCGCATTGATGACTATTTCATGACCCCGCGGATCCGGGGAGCCAAACGAGGTAGCACACCCGGTTGCGGCGGCCACGGACTTGGCGAGTTCGTCAGCGCGACGCTCGTCGATGTCGAATATCGTCAGTGTTCGGGCGCCTGCGGAGGCAACGGCAAAAGCAATGGCCCGGCCAGCCCCCCCGGCGCCGACGAGAAGAACGGACTTGTTCGCGGGGTGATTACCTTCCCACTGCATGCCAAGCACGCAACCGACGCCGTCGAACATGGCGCCAACCCAGCGGCCGTCGTCATCACAACGGATGATGTTGAGGGCGCCGGCCTGGCGGGCTGTCGGGTGCAGTTCGTCGACAAAGGAAAGCACCTCCTGCTTATGAGGCATCGTGACCAGCAAGCCGGAAAGATTTCGCACGGCTCGCGCGCCTGCAACGAACGCGGGCAGATCGCCTGCCTTTACCCGGAGCGGGACACAGACCGCGTCTACGCGCTGTTCGCAGAAGAGACGGTTCAGGAGTTCGGGCGATTTGGCCGTAGCGACCGGATCGCCTACCGACGCGTAGAGTCGCGTTGTACCTTTGATGTGTTTGGCGGCGTCCATTTGCATTTAACGTCTGTAGGTTTTCAATCGTTCGCGAATGCACTCTTTGGCGGAGAGCGTCCTCAAAACTTTGGTTGCGTAGAGGAATTGGGGCTGAGAGGGGTGCCAGCTTCGATTGCTTCGGCGACTTTCATCGTGTTGCAGGCATTAGCAAAATTTGACGCGGTTCCGAATCCATCGACGACCGCAGAAAAAAACTCCCGATACTCATCGACGACGCCCATCGACACGAGGTCTCCATCTTCTTCAGCGTCGTAAACGATTGAATCCAGGCGGCCATTTCTATGAACTTCGATTCGCCCCGGATGATCGCTGGTATAGGTCTGAGGGCAATGCAGGTAGATCGAAGTTTCCCGTCCATGCACTTCATAGCGTTCGATACTGGACCCGCAACACGGGAAAAACTTGAAGACGCCTCGCGTTCCTGATTCGAACGTTACGGAACTGATCCAGTACTGCGAACCGTTTTGTACAATTCTCCCGGCTTCAGTACGTACCTCGCGTATGGGGCCGCACAGGTACTCCATGTAATTGATCCCATGCACGCCTGTTTCCAGCACGAAGTGGTCGCAGAGGCGATCATTCCGATAAAAGTGGCATTCAGCAAAGTAAACGCCCTCGATCGCTTCCGCGAGTTCCTTAAAGCGTCGATTAATCGGCATATAGCGGCGGTTGAATGCAACCAGATTGGGAACCGTAACGCGTTCCGCCAAGGCCAGCGCCTCCCGGTAGGTCCCCCCGGGCGGTTTTTCGGTAAATATGGGCAGGCCGCGTACGAGCAGGCAGGAGACCGTTTGAGCAAGCACGGTCGAACTGACGAGAACAACGAAGCAATCAATATGCTCATCGGCCAGCACCTCGTCCAGGCTGCGATAGACACGACTGATTGAAAACTGCCGGGCAACCTGCTCGGCTGTTGCTGTAGTCCGGTTCCAGATCCCGGCGATATCGACTGCGCGCTCGCTGGCAAGCAGCGCCAACGCGGGAAAGTGGTATTGCTGAGCCCAACTGCCTGCTCCGATAACTGCGACGCGCAGCGGCTTATGTTTTTCAGTCGGGTTGACCATTTTTATCTGATTCATCTTCAAAGGGACTTGGGTTGCTCGCGATCGCGATGCGTTCCGCCTCAGGCGGATTTCACGCAAGAGGCGGAATACCCGAATAGCCGCGAGATCTCATTCGCGGCAGCAATGACCTGCAGAGCGACTTCAGGACGCCACTCCGTTGTCAGTCGAGAAGTGACACCGAGCGCGCTCAGCGAGGCGAATACCCTGCCCTCGTTGTCTCGGATCGGCGCCGCGACCCCGCAAACCATTTCATGGTGTTCGGAATAGCTGACGGCATAGCCGATCCGGCGGATCTCGGCAAGAGCCTCGCGCAGACTCGGCATGGTCGTGATCGTGTTCTCGGTAAACTTCTGCAGTTCCTTTCCATCAAGCGTATTTTCCAGTTCCTCCTGACTCATGAAGGCAAGAATTGCTTTTCCGGCCGCGGTGGCATGCAAAGGCGCCGGAATGCCGATGCCGCCGTGAAAGAGATAGTGCGGCCACGTAGTGCTCCCCGATTCAAAGCTCTCGATCGGCAACACCTCACCGTGCGAAACAACGGTGAGGTGAATCGTGCAATTGATGTCTTCGCTGAGTTTCTGCATGAAAGGCAGGGCGATCTTGCGGATTTCGAGTTGCGAGCGGGCGCCGGTACCCCACTCGATCAACTTCACGCCCAGCTCGTATTTGCCGCTTGCCTGGTCACGACGGATCAATTCCTCGCTTTCAAGCGTGAACAAGATTTTGAAAAGCGTGCCCTTCGGCAAAGGGAACATTTTGAGAATTTCGATATAGCTCAGGCTTCCGTGACCTTTGAGCAGGTCGAGGATGCGTACCGCCTTGACGATGGAATTCACGAGATCCATGCTTTTCTATCCCTCTAGTTCGTCGATATTTGCCGCGGCTGGTTGATCGTAAGCAGAACGCGCAACCGCTGAAGATGCTTTAAAGAGCATTGCGCGAACAACCTGGCCACCACTAGGTTCATATATGTGAACTTAGTTCACGAATATAGTTTGCTCCTCGTAAAAATGGTTGTCAAGGTGTTTTTTCAGATGCTGTTTTTCAGATGTCAACGAGAGACCGCAGCACGTTGGCCTGACACCAGCAAAGCGGCCATACCGGGAACATGCTCTACGACTGTGGCTACCGATTTCTCAAGCAACACATGGCGGCCACCTGCCAACCATAGAGGAACGGGTCAAATCTCGGGCCCACACACCGACGAAGCTCACGTTCGGGCTATCCGGAAGACAAGGTGCGTGGACCTTGGTCGCCCATAGACCAGACCCCACCAAAGCCCACCTCTTCGGAACTTGCATGCTGTATATGGTGAACGACCATCAATCGAACGAAGTTAAAGGTTGATGCTCCACCCTCGCTTTTTGAGCTCACTGATGCCAGCGTGCATTTCCGTCAGAGGGTCCTTCTCCCGAATAATTTCAAGAACGGCATTTTCGGTTTTGCAGGTAGCGTCGACCGCCTTGCCAAGCGCCTCGAAATCGATGACCCCCGTGCCAATCGGATCATGGCCCCATTCCTCAAGGCCCGTATCAGAGATGTGCACAAGTGCAATTTCCGAGCCGCCGGCCAACAGAGCCGTTACGGGATCTTCGTTGATATATGCTGCGTTCGCAACGTCGTAGACAATCTTCAGCTTTTCACTATTGAACTGCTTGATGACGCCTACCATCTCATCCAAGGTTGGCCGGAAGCAGTACGGCGTATTTTCGAGAAGCAATCGAACGCCGGCCTGCTCCGCTCTAGGCAGCAGGACTTCCAAACTGTCGGTCAGCCAGTCGAGTGTCTTCGACAACGGCGGAGAAATCATAGGGCGTCGGGTTCCCGGCGAAATCACCAGTTCGGTCGAACCCCATTCGAAGGCTAGATCCATCACGTCCTTGATGTGGTCGATGCTCTTGCGCCTCATATTTGCCGCGGGGCTTGCCAAATTGATGTCATATCCACCAGGGTTGAGCGATCTCACGCTGGCGGCACAGTCCTGCAAACGTCGCTTTGCTTCCGACCGCACAGAAGGCGGCATTTCAGCCGGCCAACAATGCGGTGAGCTGATGGGCACCTCGAATTCGCGGTACCCAGCTCGACTCAGTTCAGTTATCGCATCAATCGCAGAGTCCGACCACAGGTACGAGAACGTTGAAATTATCATTTGTCAATCTCCGGCAATGGCATACGGTTTTGAAAGCGATGTGCGACCCGACTTATCCCATTTCTAAATCGTGGGTGACACGAAGGCGAGCCGCAGACAGTGCTGTCGCACGGCAAGGCGAAGGCGACAAAGTCACCCGCGATTTAGAAATGGAATTAGGGTCGAATAGCACTGAGGCTGTCAGCACATGGACAAAGAATTCCCTTCTACACCTAAGACTTGGAACTCGGCCGCCCAGGAATATGGTTCAAGATGGACTTTGTGAAGCCACCGTCCACGCAGAGGTCTTGGCCAGTAACAAAGCTAGACAACGGGCTAATCATGAACTCGATCGCATTGGCGATGTCTCTCGGCTCGCCAATCCTTGCCAATGGAATAATAGCTTCCCGCGCCCGTTTGATCGCTGGGTCAGCGTACATCTTGGCGCTCATTGGAGTGTGGGTCATGCCCGGAGAAACGACATTGACCCGGATGCCGTCAGCCGCCCACTCCAGTGCGAGCGTCTGCGCAAGCATGGTAAGCGCCGCTTTTGTCGGGCTGTATGCCCCCGACCCTTCATGTGGTAGTTGTCCAGACATTGAAGAGGTAAAGCAGGCTGCGCCGCGACTCTCCTTCAGATGCGGATAGCAACTTTTGGCGAGCAACCAGGCTCCGCGAAGGTTGATGTCGAACATCCTGGTCCATTCCTCGAGCGAAACGTCACAGAGTTTTGCCGGACTCGCGACGCCGGCGTTGGAAACGAGCACGTCGAGGCCGCCGAACTCCGCAACGGCCGCATCCACCAGTTTCGCGGGAACGGTGGCGTCGGCCAAATCTCCGACCAAAGCGATGGCCTCTCCGCCCATCTCGCGCACCGCTCGGGCAACCTGCTCCGCGTCAGCACCCTCTAGGCCGCAGACCGCGATCTTCGGGTGCTCACCCCTCGCGAGTGCGGCCTCTGTGATTCGCAAGCAAACCGCTGCTCCAATCCCGCGGCTCCCGCCGCTCACCAAGACTCTCATAAGTTCCTCCTTAAAAACTGGCGCTCGCAAGACCTTTGCTCTCGGCACCTCTAGTTCGTCGATATTTGCCGCGGCTGGTTGATCGCAAGCAGAACGCGCAACCGCTGAAGATGCTTGAAGGCACCTTGCGCGAACAACCTGAGCACCGCGAGGTTCACATATATGAACTTAGTTCACTAATATAGTTTGCTCCTCGTAAAAATGGTTGTCAAGGCCTTTTTCAGATGCCAACGAGAGCCCTATGGCGTCATCGTCGTCGACACGGCTAGAGAGCAAAGACCTGCACCTGATAGTGCGGCTTGATATGCGGTTTCAACGTCATTCGACGTGACAGACCAGACAGGCGATATCTCGATTCTGCTACCACCTTCCTTGGGGTTTACGAGGGTAATCGCGCGCAGACGAGTTCCGGGGGACGTAGGAGCACCATCCGATGGCGCGAAAGATCTTCCGGTGCCCTGTGTTTTGGTTTCTCTCAAACCTCCGGTCGACGCCTCTACACCGCAGTCATGCCTTTGATAACTCGGCCGAGCGTTCCAGCCACCCTCTCAGCGTCGGGCGGCTGACGCCAACCAGTTTGGCAATGGCCGTGCGGTTGATCCCGAGCTTCAGGTAACGCTCGATCTCGTTCCGTTTCTTGTCGAGTTTGTAGTGCCTAGCCTTGGAGCCTAAAGGACGGCCGAGTTTCTTGCCGGCGTTTCGGCGCTGGGCCAGGGCTTCCTTTGTGCGAAGGGAAATGAAGTCTCGCTCGATTTCTGCGGCCAGCCCGAGAATCGTCGCGGTAATCTTGGATGGCATGGAGTTGTCGAAACGCAGTCCGTTCTTGACGACGACGAGGGACACTTTTCTTTCGGCTGCGCATTGGAGAATTTCGAGCACCTGCAAGGTAGATCGGGCGAGCCTACTGACTTCGGCAACGAGGATGATGTCTCCCTTGTCCGCAATGGACAGCAATTCTCCGATCCTGCGATTTCGCCAGTCGACGCGTCCGGAAACAGTGTCTTCATGGATGGCATCCGCCTCGATACCGTGTGCCTGACAGTATTCGAGGATGCCATGTTTCTGGTTTTCGGTATCCTGAGCATCGGTCGATACCCGCAAATAGATATAAATCGCCACGTTTCTTTCCCTTGAAAAAATCAAACCCTATTCGGAATTCAATTTACCGATAGCGGGCAAGTTTTTCTGATCTTTGTGTTTCCCATAGTTGGATAGGGAAAACGCTCGTTTTTTCTTGTCGGACAAGGGGTGATAACGGAGGAAAACTGTCCGTCATGGACGGGGAAAATCACATCGTGGTGTGTTCGTCAGGCACAACAAAATCCAGATGAAAAAAAACCCCACAGAAGATCAAGAAATTTCCGCGAAGATGAATCAACTCACACAAGCTGTGCCATAGCAAAGTCAACATCATAGTGAGACAAGAATAGTTGTTATTCACGGGAGATCATCTTTTTCTTGCGGAAGAGTACTGACAGCGGGTAAATCGGGGGAACTGGATTTCTTGCCTTGACGTAGTCGATAGCCGAAACTTCCGCAGTAGCTGACACTCACATACGGTCGGTAATGGCCAGCTTCGAGTGACACAACAAGGTTTGCGCGCTTATGATCGTCGATGTCCGGCAAAACTCCTGTATTTTTTATTGCAGCAGGTACACGTGCATATATTTCGTATTCGTCTTGTAAAAAGGCATGCCTCAATCCGTGCGTAGAAATACCCGCCAGTTTATTCGTAATAGCGAGGCGGCGCATCAGGTAATAGTAATGCGATTGAGCCTGCCGCCATGTCATAGCTGGCCAGCGTAAGCGCATGTTTACTTCGTGCCCGAGAATTGTTTTTGCGTCACATAGCACCCGACGCTGCTGATCGTTTCTGATTTTGACAACCCGATGCTTGCCACCTTTTGTTCCGTGGCTGACAAGAATATAGTCGTCATCAATGGCAACCGCGACTCGTGGTCGGAATTCAATTGCCTCTTTTACTCGTAACCCAAAGAAACGCATAAGCCTAAGATAGATTTCAAGGCGCGGATCAATTGCCTTGGCCTGTGCGAATATTTCCGACAAATTGAGTCCACGATTTTCCCATGATAGGTCACGCTCTGCTTGCGTTCGTCGTGAAATAAACGATTTATCATCTTTATAATATTCTCTCGTATCCAGTACGATATTTTGTTTATCGACCCATAGACAAAATTGACGGAGATTTGAGAAAAGTCCGTGAATGGTTTTTGCTGATAAATTTTTTGTTTTCCAATGTGCTGCTAAAGCAAAAATGTGTTTTTGCTTCAAAGAGCGCGGAGTTTCCAAACGATAACCCAACTGATGCAACTCTGCGAAACAGAGTCGCAAATTATTTCGGCGTTCAATTCTTGTTTTCTGACTACAATCTCTCATGATTATTTTGTTTGTCGAATATACTTTTCTATTATGTTGATACAAAATCCGATCAAGCTCGTCCATAAATCGGCGAGAAAGCAGTTTACTTGCAAGTGAAGTTTTGCTCATCCGACACCTCTACAATTTTTGTTCTGGTCAATTGCAGGTTGTAAAACTTCTCTAAAAGCCAGTCCATACGGGAAAATTGAAGTTTGTCTGGTTTAACCTGGCGACGAAATTTAGTCTCTCTGAAACGGTGTTAGGAGTGCACTTTTCGAGAGAATTTGAGAGTTTTTGATAGCAGAGAAAATTGCGGGTCAATTGAATCGTGTTTGCTGATCAACTACGCGTTGGGAATTTTTTCTAAATATATTCTCCACGCTCCGTGAAAACACTGATTTAACCAATTCGTCAAAATCCAATTTTGTGAAAATAAATTAATCACAATAGCAGTAATGGTCAAAAAACGATTAAAATAGTGCTTCCTCTGGGAAATAATTATTCAGTCATTATTGATCCACCTAGGTATTTTCGGATCGATTGAAACGTGAAAAGATAACTTCCTTAAAAAAAAGAGGTCATGAGAGAATGCGCACCGACACACTGCGTTTGGCGGTGAGCCATTGTCGTCAATAAGTCTCATTCGGAAACACTATCGAAATGCGCTTTAGCCTTCCTGTCAAGAGAAGCAATCTGCCAGCAAGCCGCTTTCCTCTGGTTTCTAACTTCAGATGCAGCCATGCGTGTGCTTTTTGACGACGAACGGGCGACACCGGAAGGTTAGGTTCGTGTCTACTGGCCCGACGAAGCGATCAAGCTCCTGGAATCTGGAGACGTCGTCGAATTGAGTCTTGACTACGATCTGGGAGGTGACAAACGCGGCAGCGTGGGGGTAGAACGCTTACCTTCTTCAAGTCCGTTCTCCTTCTCGAAAACGGACTTACTAAATTACCCCTGCAATGTATATGGGGAGCACCTCAAATCGAAGGAGCGGCCGAAGATCGGAATTCCAGTATGGTTTGATGCTGGTACGTTTCGCCGGGTTTCAACCAGCAATCGGCTTGTGGCCATTCGGGATGATTCGGGCTATCGGGTAAAAATTCCGTCTCCAAGGCCAAGCCCTGATAATCGGCATAGCAGCCCCCCTGCCGCGCCGGAACGCCTTGTAGGAAGTTTCCGCTGTAAAACTGCAAGGCGGGTTTTGTCGTGTATAAATCCATCGCCAGACGGGCATCGCTTGACTGTAATCTCGCCGCAACACAAGCCATATCGTGGCATTCGGCATTCAGTAAATAGGCATGGTCATAACCCATTACCTGTTGTTGCTGCTGCTCTGTCAGGAAATCCCGGCCAATCTGTTTGGATTGGTTGAAATCGAAACTGGTGCCCGCTACGTCGCGCAAACCGCCCAGCGGGATCAGATCCGGGGCCGTCGGAAGATACTGGCGAGCGTTGATTTGCAAGGCATGGTGACGGATGCTCGTGGCGTGGCCATCGAGATTGAAATAGGCATGGTTGGTCAGGCCGACGGGACATGGCTTATCGACCGTTGCCGTATACGCCATGATGATGCGCCGGTCGGCCGCGACGCGATAGCAAACCGTGGCAACGAGATTTCCTGGAAATCCTTGATCGCCATCCGCGGATTCGATACCGAAAACAACATGCTCCGGCGACTGCTCCACCATGCGCCAGCGACGACGATCGAACCCGCCCGGTCCGCCATGCAGCTGGTGCGCCCCGTGCGTAGGCGTGACATGATATTCATGATCTCCGTATGAAAATTTCGCACGGCCGATCCGGTTGGCATATCGCCCGACCGTCACGCCCAGATAGGCGTTTTGGGCGCTCGGTGTGAAGTAATCTTCCAGGCGGGCACAACCTAGCAACACCTCGCGTTCGCCATCGCCGATCGACACACGGCAGGACAACCAGGTGGCGCCCCAATCCATTAATTTCAGCCGCACACCGCTGATGTGGGAGAGTTCGATAAGGCAGGGGGGGCGACCATCCGGACAAAGGGCACTGATTTGATTCATCGTCTGAACTCCAGCGAGGGAACGTTGGCGGATTTTTGTGGGTTCGTGCTAATGCGGAAAGGCTGCATGCATACGGCCTACCGATGATCAGGGTCGGCTGACGACAAACGCTCGCCAGGCTTCAGCGATCAAGAGCCCGACGGTGGCGCCCGCATCCTGCAATCCCAGGGTCTTTTCCTGAAAACAGGCCGCCTTTCCGTGTTGAGCGATCATTCCCTTGGTCGCCTCCAAGCCTTCGGCAGCCGCCTTGGCCGCCGACGTCATGGCGTCGGGAAGCCCGACGCCGCGCGCGGCGGATACGGCAAGGGACTCGGCAACCGGGGCGAGCACGTCGATGAGTGTCTTGTCCCCGCGTTTGGCCTGGCCTCGCTCGATAACGGCATTCAGAAAGGCCGTCCAGAAAAGACACATCTCCTGTGTTCCTATCGATGAAGACGACGCAAGGGCCTTGCCGCCGCGCATGAACCCGGAAGCGACGAGTGTTCCCATGGTCGATGGCGCCGCCTTCGCCATGGCCATGCCGGCGAGCTGGATCGTCCGGCCAATCGGTTCCACGGCATTCGAAACCACTGATTCATAGGCGGCGGTGAATGCCTTCTTCATCGTGAGTCCCAGATCGCTATCGCCGACTTTTGCGTCGAGATCGATCAGATAGTCGCGTTGGGCGACAAAGACGTCGCGTAAACACTCGAAAAACGGGGCGATATCCGCCCGGCTTATGGATTCCATCTGTCCGCTCCCAAACTAGAGCTGGCTCTGCTCGAAAAATGGGGAGCGCGCCGGATGCGCGATGAGGCGCTTGAGCTCATCGTCCAGTCTGAGCAGGGAGATGGAGGCACCCGCCATTTCCATGGAGGTCGCGTACTCGCCGACATAGGCGTGGAATATCGAAATCCCCGCCTCCTTCAATAGGGATGCGGCGCGGCGAAAGAGAACGTAGAGCTCCTCCTTGGGCGTCGCGCCGAGACCATTCACCAGTACGGCCACCTCATCGCCTTTGGCGAAAGGCAGATCGGCCAGAATCCGTGCCATCATCTCGTCTACAACCTCGTCGGCCTGGCGCAATGCGCCACGCCGGATGCCGGGTTCGCCGTGGATGCCCATGCCGATTTCCATTTCGCTTTCGCCGATGGCAAACGACGCATGTCCTACTTCAGGAACGATGCATGGCGTGAGCGCGACGCCCATGGTGCGTACGTTGGCTTTCGCGCTTTCCGCGACGCGTTTTACGTCATCGAGGTTCATGCCTTCCGCGGCCGCCGCCCCGGCCGCCTTATAGACGAAAAAGAGGCCGGCAACGCCACGGCGTTTGTGCTCCTGCCCCTTTGGCGAGGACGCGACATCGTCATTGCCAATGACGGAAAGCACCTTGATCCCTTCCATGTCGGCCATTTCGGCCGCCATGTCGAAATTCATGATGTCGCCCGTGTAGTTCCCATAGATATAGAGAACGCCAGCCCCTTGGCTGATGACCTTGGTGACTTCAAACATCTGGTCGGCGCTGGGTGACTGGAACACGCCGCCGACAGCACAAGCATCGAGAAGCCCCTCGCCGACATACCCTAGAAAGAGTGGCAGATGGCCCGATCCACCGCCCGTGGCGATACCGACCTTGCCCGCTACGGGCCGTGCGGTAACGACGCAACGAAGGTCGCCAGCGGCACGGCTTAGCTGCCCTGGATAAGCGGTGTAGATGCCCTCCAGCATCTCATCGACAAACTGTTCTGGCGCATTCATGAACTTCTTCACGTCCGTTCTCCTAACATGACGCTCCCGGATTGGCGCTCCGGCGAGTTCTGAAATGCCGGAGCCCTAGCTTCGATCTTATGCGTGGTGGTAAATGTTCCATTTCATGTATCGCGCAACAGCTTCCTCGACGACGGCGGCATGATTGCCGCGCACCATGGCGACATGGTGCTCGAAGCCATGGCGGCACAAATGCTTGAACAAGTCGCGCATGCGTGGCAGTTCAGCGATGGCGATACAGCCATCCATGGCGGATTGATCATCGGTAAACCTCCCTTCGCCAACGTAACCCCTGACCTGGCCCGCAACATCGTCCGTTGACAGACGGAAATAGGTCATCGGTCCGGGAGCGGCCTTGCCTTTGACCGCGCCGAAGCATCTTTCCGGGCCAACCGACACGCCGATTATTTCCAGATTGGATATCTCGGGCTCCGTGCCGAGGAAGCTCTTGGGGAAGTTCCCGCAATGAAAGCATATGCATTTGTTTGCTTCCTGGCCGTAATTGTTGTTCCAGTCGGCCAGCGCGGCAGGCGTGCCCGAAGCCAGGGCAAGCGCATACATGGAAATCGCGCCGGCGACATCGACCTCGCAAGCGCTGGGCATCAGGCGTTCGCTCAGCATGCTCATGGAAAGGCAGGTGGCGCAGCCGAAATTTTCCTGAACACTGGTCCAGCACTGGATCGCGCTCGCATCGCACTCGTTTTTCTCGATCCAGCGATTCACCGCGATGGAAAGCTTGGCCTGCTTGACGACATTTTCATGCTTGATGTGCGCGGGAATGCGCCCGTAGGCGGCCATTTTCTCAAGTTGCGCTTTCACCTCGGGCGCCTCGTCGTTGATCGCCTGTGCCGCGCCCAGGATTTCGGAGAGGTCGACGGTGACCACGGTCAGGCCGGAGGCCT
This sequence comes from Propionivibrio sp., assembly GCA_031547245.1. Classification (GTDB taxonomy): domain Bacteria; phylum Pseudomonadota; class Gammaproteobacteria; order Burkholderiales; family Rhodocyclaceae; genus Propionivibrio. Next base: position 16,751 of record JAVBSG010000095.1, on the reverse strand, counting down.
GCAGAATCTTCTCGCTGTAACGCACGGTTCGGAACGCGCCGGTACGCGCGCCAATCGCACCGATGCGCGCATTCTTGAGCCCCTTGACGGTACGGCAAACGCGCGCGAAACGGTCCAGGTCGCCGGCGAATTCTTCGCCGGCGATATCGCAGGTATGGGACGTGGTATCCGAGAATGCAATACCGTACTGGTACAGGTTATTGCAGACGGAGAGTTTGCCGCAAAAGGCGTCGCGGCGGCCGCCACGCAGATCGAATTTGTCAACCTCGTCATTGCAGGCCTGGACAAGGATCGGCACGTTCAGTTTCGAGCGGTGGATTGTTTCCGCAACGGCGATTTCATCGCCAAAATTTGGCAGCAATACGACGATGCCATCGATATCCTGGCGGTTTTCATCGAAGAACTGCGCGTATTTGCGCACATCTTCCGATGTTTGGACGCAACCATTGTTCGTTTCGCCCACGGGTAGGAGGCGATATCCGATATTCATTTTGTCGAGCTGGGCAATCACGTCCCGGCGAGCATCCAGCGCCAGTTTTCCGTTGAAGAATTCACGGCTTCCGATAATCAAGCCCAACGTGGTTTTCTTGTCAAATACGTTCATTCGATCTCTCCTTTTTGTGCCTCAGCCTGTGGATTCATATCGAAAAGCTGATTGAAATGGGATTAAGTCAGGCGGCGGCGGCCTCCATGACGGCGTGCTGAGTGGCTTCCTGCCGCGCCAGCTTGGCCGTGATGGCCCCCTCGCGCAAAACGATCACGCGGTCGCTGATGGCCAGGATTTCCGGCAGGTCCGACGACACCACGATGATGGCCATGCCGCGCGAGGCCAGTTCCTGCAGGAGCCGGTGCACATCGGCCTTGGCCGCGATATCGATGCCGCGCGTGGGCTCGTCCACAATGAGCACTTTCGGCGAACGCGCCACCCATTTGGCGATGACGACTTTCTGTTGGTTGCCGCCACTCAGGTTGGCAATCGTTTGTTCGACCGAAGGCGTTTTGATACCAAGCCGCTCGACGAATTTTTTGCACCCCAACGTCTCGGCCAGGCGGCTGATGAAGCGCAGCATGGCATATTGTTCCAGGTGCGTCAGGCTGAAGTTCTCGCGGACTTTCATCCCCAGCACCAAGCCACCGGACTTGCGATCCTCGGTAACGAACCCGATGCCGTAGTCGATGGCGGTTCGGGGGCGGTGGATGGCGACGGGCCGGCCATCGATTTCTATACTGCCTTGGTAAGGGCGCAGACCGAAAACCATCTCCATGAGTTCGGTCCTGCCCGCGCCGACCAAGCCGAAGAAGCCGAGAATTTCACCTGCGTGCACACGGAAGCTGCAGTCCCGCACGGGCGCGGTGTGTGCCGTCCTGTGCTTGAGCGCCAGTCCCTTGACCTCCAGCGCGACCTTCTCCGTCGCATGGCACTGATAATCGCCGTAGAGATCGCTTTGCTCGCGATCCACCATCATCTTGACCAGCCGCGCGCGGTCAATCTGGCCGACCGGCAGGGTGTCGACGCAAGTCCCATCGCGCAGGACCGTCACCCGGTCGGCCAAGTCGAAGATTTCCTCAAGCCGGTGGGTAATGTAGATGATGCCGATGCCTTCGGTCCGCAGCTTGCGGATGGTGTCCTTGAGCACCGTGGCCTCGTGCTGGCTGAGGGAGGCGGTCGGCTCGTCCATGATGACGATCTTCGAGTGATTCGAAATCGCCTTGGCGATTTCGACCATCTGCTTTTGGCCAACGCTGAGATCGCCGACGAGGGTGTCCGGATCGAGATGCATATCGAGCGAATCGAGCAGTTCCCGCGCCGCGGCATGCATGGCCTTTTTGTTCAGGAATCCGAGCTGGAACGTCATTTCCTTGCTTAGGAATATGTTCTCGGCGATGTTCAAGTTATCGACGACCGACAGTTCCTGGTAAATGATGCAGACGCCGAGTTGCCGTGCATGAGCCGTGCCGCTCAAGTGCGGCACATGGACACCGTTGATCCATATCTCGCCGCCCGCATCGGGCTGGTAGACACCCGTCATGATTTTCATGAGCGTGCTCTTGCCAGCGCCGTTCTCCCCCGCAATGGCAAGCACTTCACCGCAGGCCACCTGTAAGCTGACGTTGGTCAGGGCCTTCACGCCGGTAAAGGTCTTCGATATGTTTTTGACATGAAGATAGGGGTCCACAAGCGCCTCCGTGAGTAGGGTGGGCACGGTCTCGGGTCTGCTTCCAATGCCAAATTTTGTTACTTGGTATAGGAGTCGAGGTTATCGATGGTGACGACGGTCACACCGGTGTCGACGTCCTTCGGTGCGGGCTCTTTGCCGGTTATCTGATCGACCAGATGCTCGACCGCGAGTCTGCCCATGGTGACTGGCCGCTGCACCATGATCCCCTGGATATAGCCTTCCTTCACCCCCTTCACGGTGTCGGGCAGATCATCGAAAGCAAAGACTTTCACCGCGCCCTTCTTGCTGCCGAACTCCTTGGTCGCCATGACCTTCGACACGGCCGGGCCGCCAACCTGGCTGACGCCGAAGATGCCCTTGAGCGCCGGGTGGCCGCGGAAGATGGTTTCGGTCTTTGCAACGGCCTTGGCCAAATCGTCCTCGGTGCCCTCGGTGGCCACGATTTTGATCTTCGGATACTTGGACAGCGCCTTCTTGATACCAGTGATACGCTCGTTAAGGTTCGAGGCGCCAAGCTGACCCGTGAGAATCGCTACCTGCCCTTCGCCGTCGATCGCTTTGGCCATCGACTCGCCCATCGTCTCGCCGGCGGCCGAATTGACGGTGCCGATGTACATCGAACGACCGCTTTTGGGCGAATCGGAATCGAATGTAAGCACCTTGATGCCGCCAGCGACCGCTTTCTTGATCGTGGCCTCGACGGACTTGGGTTCATTGACCGATATGGCGATGCCGTCCACCTTCTTGGAGATCAGGTCTTCAAGGATGCGCACCTGTGTCGCGCCCTGCGTGTTTTGCGGCACAACCCATTGATACTGCACGCCAAGCTTTTCGGCTTCGGCTTTGGCGCCATTGTTGCAATCGTCGAAGAATGGCACGGCGACCTTTGGGATGACCGCGATTTTCAGATCCTTGAGATCCTTGGCGTCGGCATTCGGCTGAATGGCCATGGCCAGCGGTAGTACCAAGAGGGCGGCTTTGAACAATGACAGGAGTTTTTTCATGATGTCTCTTTTCGTAGGTAAGTTGATGACTTGGGAAACAAAAATTGACAACTCATTTACTTGGACGACGCTTCGGTTCTCTTACGGAATCACCGCTCCTTTCTGGCGTTACGCCACACGTCGATGCTAACTGCAATCAGAATGACCGCGCCCGTGATCGCCTGCTGCGCATAGGTGTTGATGTTCATGAGCACCACGCCGTTGGCGATGATGCCGGTGAGCGCCGCGCCGAGGATGGCGCCCTGCACGCTGCCCACGCCGCCGGCGAGGCTCGCGCCGCCTATGGCCGCCGCGGCGATGACGTCGAGTTCCACGCCGAATCCCGACGCGGGTTCGGCCGAAAGATAGCGGGAAAAGGCCATGATCCCCGCCAGTCCCGAGATCGTGCCCGATAAGGTATAGACGCTGAGCTTGATGCGCGCGGTGTTGACCCCGCTCAGCCACGCCGCCTGTTCGTTGCCGCCAGTGGCATAAACATGGCGTCCGAAGGTGGTGTAGGTCATGATCACCGAAAAAATCACCGCGAGCACCAGCATGATGATCACCGGCGACGGCACGACGCCAATGTATCCTTGGCCGATCAGGCTGAAAATCTCGGGCGTCTCGGGGGTCGCGGGCACGCCCTTGGTGATGATGTACATCAGCCCTCGGCCAATGCTCAATGTGCCAAGTGTCGTGATGAACGGGGGGAGCCGCCCAACGGTGACAAGTAAGCCGTTTATCAGGCCGAAACCGAACCCGACGCCCAGGCCACACAAGATACTCACCGTCGTCGAGAACCCATGCTCGAAGGCCAGGGCGGTGACCAGCCCCGACAAGCCCATCACGGAACCAACGGAGAGGTCGATGCCGCCGGTGATAATCACCATCACCATGCCGATGGCCATGATGGCCGTCGTCGAAAACGAACGGAAGACGCCCATCAGATTGTCCGTTGTCAGGAAGTAGGGCGTCGCCATGGCAATGGCGCTACTCACCAGGACAAGCGCCAGCAGCACGCTCACCTCCTTGGTGCGCAGCAAGGCGCGCAAAGCGCGCCCCAATGCGGGGACTATCCCTCGGTTCGTCTGAGTCGATCGCATGTTCACTTTGCCTCCTAACCCGGGTGACTCTCGACGAGGAGTGTCTGCCTCAGTTTGCGGCCGACGTCCAGACACTCGCTGTGGGAACATCGCTTTCTGGCAGTGGCAGAGGCGACGTCGCGCCTTCTACTGGTCAGGGTTTCGTATCATTTTCCTCCTTGATGCCAGCCATTTCCTCGAAGAGCCGGAAAATGGCGCTGGCATTCTCTTCGCCCCAGCCGCGGTTCTGGGCGACCTTGTTCAGTTCATGCACGATGTTCGATAACATGACCGGAACGCCAATCGTCTCCGAGAAGTTCCGCACAAGTTCGGTGTCCTTGACCATGGTTCGGAGGTGGAACGAGACGGCAAAATTGTGATCCAGCATGGAATGCCCGGAGCCATCGATAATCGGCGATTGGAAGTCCGACTCGCTCCAGAGCTTGAGCAGTTCACGGCAGTCGATACCGGCCTTCTTGCCCATGGCCAGGGATTCGGCAATGGAGGCGATGATGGCGGAAACGAGATGGTTACCGCAAAGTTTGGCAACGCACCCTGAACCGACCTCGCCCATATAGTGAAACGTGGCGCCAATTTCCGACAGGACGGGGAGCGCGGCTTCCCAGGCTTGCTTTGTTGCGCCGGCCATGATCCACAAGCCGCCGGAGTTGGCTTCGCCTTTTGTGCCATGGACGGGTGCGTCAAGGAACATTGCGCCCTTTTTCTTGAACTCGCTTTCCTGTCGACGAGCGGTCTGCGGCAGTTGCGTGCTCATGTCGATAAAGACTTGTCCCTTTTTGGCACCAGCATAAAGGCCAGCCTCTCCTTCCAATACGGCGTTCAGTGCCGCTTCGTTCCATACCAGGATGATCACATGAGAGGCGTTTTCGGCCGCCTGTCGCGGCGTTGCGCAGAATACCGCGCCGGCCTTGATGAGATCGGCGGCATTTTCCTTGGTCCGGTTATAGGAAAAAACCTCATGGCCTTTTTTTAAAAGGGTCAGTCCGACGCCCGTTCCCATGACGCCTGCTCCGATGACTGCGATTTTCATGATGTGCGCTCTCTTTCTGTAACGTGTCGATGGAAACTGCTGTGAAAAACAAGGTAGAAACCCCTGTTCGTGTGATGGGTACTCAATACGCATCATAGTTGCTGGCTGTGGATATACAAATGCACATTCCTGCCGATGGTTTGCCTGTTTCTGCGGGATCGTGGTTTTTTGGGAAAAAAATGTGCGGTATGCTTGCTATAATGCTCTCGGGATTTGAAACATTGGCGTGAACACGAAAGGTCGGCGCAATGGCGGATCGGATGGCGGATGGGGGTTTGGTCGAGTTGCTCGATACCTTGGCGGTCAACGAGGGTTACTCGCCATCCCTGCTCGGCGAGGTAAAGTTCTTGCGGATGAGCAAGTCCGTTCCGCGCGAACCCATCGTCTATGATCCATGCATAATCATTGTCGGACAGGGAAGAAAGCGGGTATTTCTGGGAGAAGAGAGCTACCTATACGATTCCAGGAACTATCTGGTCTTGTCGGTACCCCTGCCTTTGGAATGCGAAACCGAGGCAAAGCCCGGGAAACCCCTGCTTGCTGTCTACATCAAGGTCGAACCCACCGTTTTGGGCGAATTGCTCATGGAAATGGAGGATGGCAGGAAGCCGCCCGGCATGGTACGGGGGATCTATTCGACACCGTTCACGGCAGACCTTGAGTGCGCCACGGTGCGGCTATTGGAGTGTCTTCGGTCACCGATGGACAGCCGCATCCTCGGATCGGCCGTGGTCAGGGAGATTACTTATCGCGTGCTCTGTGGCGAGCAGGGTGACGCGCTGCGCGCGGTGGCGACGCGGCATAGCCATTTCAGCCAGATCGCCAGGGTGCTGCGCCGTGTTCATCAGGATTATCATCTGGAGCTGGATGTCGAGTCCCTGGCGAGAGAGGCGAACATGAGCGTGTCGAATTTCCACCACAACTTCAAGGCGGTCACGTCCACCTCGCCCGTGCAATACCTGAAGAGCATCCGGCTGCACAAGGCCAGGAGCTTGATGTTCCAGGGAGAATATAACGTCAGCAAGGCGGCGAATGAAGTTGGCTATTCCAGCATCTCTCAATTCAGCCGGGAATTTAAACGATTTTTTGGCATAACCCCGTCAAAAGACTCGGATCAGTTGCGGACGTAGATCCCATGGGAAGGGCGCCATCGTATCAACGGCGGCGTGCCGCAGGGGCCGCCGACGGCCTGTTCCGTCCGCCCGGTCCGCGTCGGTTGCGGGGCAGCGTGGCGCTCGACCTGGATTTCAGGATCGGCTGAACAAGCCCGGGAATCCTTGCCGGGCTCGAACTTGTGCCGGCTTTCCTGGTGCGTTATGCGAGATGTTCCGGCCAAACGAGATAGGTGAAACGACCTCATGATCGAACTGCGGCACCGTCGGCTGTTTATGACGCTTTTCTTCCTTTTCGCGGTTTACGGCACGTCGTTTACGATCATCGGCGCCACGCTGCCCAAGATCCTGGCCGATTTCGCGTGGAATTACCTCGTGGCCGGCATCGTCATCGGCGCCGGGGCGGTGGCCTATTTCGTCTTCACCTATGTAGCGGGCCATCTCGTCAAGCGGTACGGTCCGCGCACGGTGTTCCTGCTCGGACTCGGCTGCATCGTCTCGGGCCTGGCTTGTTTTGCCGCGGTGGCCGACCCGCTGAGCAACGCCGCCCTGAGCGCGCTGATCGGTGCCGGCCAAGGTTGTATCGAGATCGGCGTCAACTGGACCACCTTGCGCATCAACCCGCACGGCAGCGGACGGCCGATGAACCTCATCCACGGTGCTTTCGCCGTCGGCGCCATCGCCGGACCGCTGGCCGTGAGCCTGTTGATCGCCTCCGACATCGGCTGGACGTTGGTCTTTCGCGGCATCGCCGCGATCTTCGCCGTGCTGGCCGTTGTCATCGTGTTCACCCCGCTACCGGACGCCGGCCGGGAAGGGACCGTGGACGCCGCAACGGCCGAACCCGCGCATCGGTCCGCCGCCTACTGGCTGGCGTTCGGCGCGCTGCTCCTCTACGTCGGCGTCGAACTGGGCGTCTCCAATTGGGTCGCCGAGTACTTCAGCCGCGTCTTTGCCTATTCGGCCGCCGCTGGCGCGTTTCTGGTCTCGTTGTTCTGGGTCGGCGTGCTCGCCGGTCGCTTCGGCATGCCGCTGCTGTACAAAGGCGACCGCCACGAACAACTGCTCGTGGTTTTCTCGGGATTGGCCGCCAGCGCGCTTGTCGCGCTGACACTGCTCGGTTACGCTGCGCCCACGGGCACACCGGCGCTCATCGGCCCTGTCCTGGTGTTCCTGGTTGGGCTCGGCTGTTCGATCTATTACCCTACGGTCATTACACTGGTCGGCAAATGTTTCCCCCACGCGCAGGGCAATGCGGTGGGGTTCGCCGCCACCGGCGGCGGCATCGGCGCTTTCGCCTTCCCGTTCATCTCGGCATCGCTCGCGGAAGGATGGGGTATGCGGGCGGGTTTCGCCTTCTACGCCACGTTCGCCATCGCCATGACCGTCGTTGCCGCTCGCCTCGCGAGCGCCGCCGCTCGAACGGCCGCGCCGCGGATGGCGGAACCCGTGCTTCCGGCGCAAAACAACAACCCGGATTAGCCGCCGGCGATGACCGTGTATCGGCTATGCGTTGATCGCGGCCTTCTTTCCTTCGGGATGGATTTTCCTGGTGTGCTACTTCTCGCCCAACGGCAGCTATCTGTTTCCGATCTCTTTGAACCGGATTTCTGCAACGTTGCTTCGGGATGGGAGAAAGGCATCGTTGAGAAGAACGTCCAGGACAGCCGACGGCGTATCTGGATCGATGCGGGGCAACGCCGCTTCAGTTCCAACTGAACCTTTGGCTGATGGAGCGCTGTCGGGCGCTCTAGCAGGAGATTCGCCACCCGGAATACGCCGACCTTACACAAACAGATCAGGCGTAACCAACTGGCTGGCAAGTACGATGCCGCCAGTCATGCCTCGGCTGCCACACGTCTTCAAGCGCTTGTTTACATACAGTGATTTTAAAACTCACCCTCCGTATGTTCAGCTGTTGCTGAATTTTCAGAGAATCCAACTTACAACCCCAATTGCGTTTTCAATCCGCTTAGAAATATTTTTGGAAACATATTGCGTTTTGGAAAAAGTTTCCATAACATTTCTACATCATATAAATCGGCTCTTTGAACAGGGGGTCAGCATGAGCAATATCATTCACCGTAGCTACAAAATCCTTGACGAACTCGCCACTCATCCCAAGGGACGCACTCTTTCGGAACTGGCGGACGAACTCGATATTCCCGTGAGTGCGACACATCGACTTCTCACGGACTTGATCGATTGCGGTTACGTGAGAAAGGACGATCGCCTTGGTGAATTCACTTTGACCATGCAAGTCGTATCGTTAGCACTGCGTTTCCTGAGCGCCAGCGGCATCGCCGATGTTTCCCAACCGGCACTTGAGCGGCTAGCCATGAAGAGTGGAGAGTTGGTCAGATTGGCCATGGTCGACGCTGACCAGCTTATATACGTTGCTAAAGCGCAGGGGGCTGCCCAAGGGCTACGTTACGACCCGGAAATGGGGCGCGCGGTCAGATTGGCGTTCAGTGCGGCTGGCTACGTCTGGTTGTCGACAAAAGAGGACGATGAAGCGCTTCGCCTTCTTGCTTTACAAGGGCTTGGCAATCGGGACGAATGCGGGCCGGCCGCGCCGAAGAGCATAAAGGAAGTCATGGCCAATGTTAGCGAAACGCGCAAACGCAAATTCGCCTTGACTCAGGATGTGTTCCTGCCTGGCATGAATTCCATGGCGACGCCCGTCTATGGCGACAAGGGAGAGGTTCTCGCCATTTTGATCATTGCCGGACCGATGTCGCGCCTGACGAAACAGCGAATGAATTCACTGGCCCCCGCACTGATCGATACGGCCAATGAACTCTCTCGACTAAGCGGAGTTTCCCCGATGTTCAAGCAGCAAGTGGAGAAGACATTGCAGCACGCAGTCATGTAAACGCCATTGTTGTCGGAAGTTCAATCACAATCCTGAGGAGAGTCAACCATGACACATTCAAAGCAACGCCGAGTAGTCCTTGGCGCAATCGCGACCGCTCCCTTGTGGGGCACCTTCATCTCGCGCGCCCGCGCGGCCGAGTTCGTGTTCAAAGTCGCTCATCCGCTTGCCGCCACGCACCCAACGAACATTCGCCTTCAGGAGGCAGCCGCCAACATCCTGAAGGACAGCGACGGCCGCCTCGAACTCAAGATATTTCCGAACAACCAACTGGGCGGCGAAATGGACTCGCTCAACCAAGTGCGCTCGGGAGCAGTGGAAGCATTTGTAGTCGGCGGACTTGTAGCTTCCAGCGTCGTACCCATGCTGGCGCTGGATGGCGTCGGCTTCGTCTTCAAGGACTCGACCAGTGTCATGAAGGCCATGGATGGAGAACTCGGTGCGCTAATCCGTTCTTCTCTTTCTCAAGCCGGCCTGTATGCTCCTTCGGCCGTCTGGGACTACGGTTTTAGGCAAATTACCTCATCGGTTCGCCCGGTCAATACGGTCGACGACATCGCCGGAATGAAGATCCGCGTGCCTGGCGCCGCTGCGTACGTTGATCTATTCAAGGCGCTTGGTGCGGCGCCTACCAGCATTCAGTTCAACGAAGTTTACCCTGCTTTACAGACGAAAATTGTCGATGGCCAGGAGAATCCGCTTAACGTTATCTTGACCTCCAAATTCTACGAAGTTCAGAAGTATTGTTCGTTGAGCAATCACATCTGGCAAGGCAATTGGGTCCTGATCAACGCTCGAGCCTGGCGCAAGTTGCCGCCCAAGCTGCAGGAGATCATGGAAAAGCGTCTGAACGAGTCAGCGCTCGCACAACGCCAAGACCTATCCAGTCAGGCGCAGTCGTATCAGGATACGATGAGCAAGGCCGGACTCATATTCAATGCAACTGTGGATGCCGATTCATTCCGCAAGAAGCTTACTACCGCAGGTTACTACACCGAAGCGCGCCGCAAGTTTGGCGATCAGGCCTGGAAAGTATTGGAGAGCGCTGCTGGGGGAACTCTGGCATGAACGAGCCTCCCGTGCTGACGCCAGCCTTTGCTCCACCGGCTAGAAATTACGTCCAGATCGCCGATCTCTGGTTTGGACGAATTATCGAGGCCGTAGCCGCGGCTTTGATCGTGTTCGAGGTGTGCCTGCTGTTTTCTGGCGTGGTCGCCCGATATATCTTCCATAGTCCCATCGTCTGGTCCGATGAACTGGCTGGTAGCGTGTTCCTGTGGCTGGGAATGCTGGGTGCCGTGATCGCGCTACGCAGAGGCGAACATATGGCGTTCAGCGCCCTGGGCAAGAAGGTTTCACCGTCAGCCCAGGCATTTCTTCAGGCGCTGGTTATCGCCTGTGTTGTGGCAATGCTGTGCCTGCTGCTCCAACCAACGATCGAGTATGTACAGGACGAGCAAGCAGCCATCATGCCCAACCTCGGCGTGCCGGTGAGTTGGCGCGTTTTTGGTATCGCACTCGGCGTGATCCTGATGTTGGTGACTGCAGTGATGAAGGCATGCAATGTCGCCCTCAAGCCGATGCTGGCCGGAGCCTCGGTGGTTTTGCTCGTCGGGGCCGGGCTGTGGGTGCTTAGTCCGGCGCTGATCGCGATGGGAAATTTCAATCTAATTGTTTTCTTCGTCCTTATTGTCGGCGCAGCAATCATCATTGGCGTACCAATCGGCTTCGCCTTTGCCACCGCCACGCTGAGCTATCTCGCGTTCACAACATCGACACCGCTCAGCGTCATCGTCAACAGGCTCGATCAGGGCATGTCGCAGCCCCTGTTGATCGCCATCCCAATGTTCATCTTCCTTGGCTTGCTGATTGAAGTGACCGGGTTTGCCCGCATGATCATAGCCTTCCTTGCGGCGCTGATGGGGTTCATCCGGGGCGGGCTTTATTACGTCCTCCTAGTGGCGATGATTCTGGTGTCGGGCATCTCGGGATCCAAGGTCGCGGACATGGCCGCGGTCGCGCCGGGACTGTTTCCTGAGATGCGTCGGCGCGGCGCAAATGACGGAGATCTCGTCGCATTACTCGCCTGCTCGGCGGCCATGGCTGACACGATCCCTCCGAGCATCGTGCTCATCACGCTTGGGTCGGTCACCGGAATCTCGATCGCGAGTTTATTTACGGCGGGCATCATACCGGCATTGGTACTCGCCGTGGCGCTGGCTCTCATGATCTTCGTCCGCTCGCGGTCGTCCGAGCCGCCACCTCAGGATGCGCGTCCCAATTGGCCACTGATCTACAAGACCTTCGTCGCGGCGATCCCGGCGATTTCCCTACCGTTTGTCATCCGGTGGGCGGTTGTGGAAGGGGTGGCAACGGCAACGGAAGTCTCCACCGTCGGCATTATTTACGCGCTGATCGTAGGCATCCTGCTTTACCGTCCGGTGCAGTGGTCGCGCTTCTACCCAGCGCTCGTGGAAACCGCGTCGCTTTCAGGTGCGATCCTGTTTGTCATCGGGACCGCGACCGGCGTGGCCTGGTCCTTGACACAGTCAGGGTTCTCGTCAAGCTTAGCGGCGACCATGCATGCCCTGTCCGGCGGGTCAATGGGATTTTTAGCGATTACGATCGTCGTCTTCATTCTGCTCGGCAATATTCTTGAAGGTATTCCAGCGCTACTGCTTTTTGCTCCGCTACTGATGCCTGTTTCGCACAGCTTTGGCATTCACGACTTGCACTACGCAATGGTGGTAGTCATTGCGATGAGCATCGGACTGTTTGCTCCACCGTTTGGAATCGGATTCTACGCGGCTTGCGCTATCGGCAAAGTCCCGCCGGACGAGGCCATCAGTCATGTGTGGCGCTACCTGGCAATTTTGGTCATTGCTTTGGTGGTCGTGGCGGCCGTGCCCTGGTTTTCTATCGTATTGCTATAGCCGGGCGATCGCAACGCTCGCTAGATAACAATTAACTACTCAAGGATATAAAAAATGAGCAAAGAGTTAACTGGTGCCATGTACATGGCGCAGTGCTTGAAGGAAGAAGGCGTCGAAAAGGTCTTCGGCGAATGCGGTCATACCAACTATGCCTTAATCGATGCTTGCCAGCGCTACGGAATCGAGTACATTTCATTCCGCCACGAACAACAAGCGGCTCATGCCGCTGACGGATACGCACGGCTGTCGAAGAAGCTGGCGGTGCTAAATGTGCACCTGTCACCAGGGCTGACCAACATCGTCACGGGTGTCGCTTCAGCTGCAATGGATGGAACCCCGATGCTCGTGATCGCTGGCAACACACCTTCCTACCACCATCCGCGCGAAGCACATCAAAGCATGCGCTTGCACGCCGACGCTTCGCAGGGTGACATCTTCCGTCCGATCTGCAAACGCGTCTGGCGTGTTGACGACGCGAAGTTTCTGCCGGAAGTCATGCACCGTGCCCTGAACATCGCCCAGACAGGCCGTTCTGGCGCCGTGTTGATCGACGTTCCGATGGACGTATTTTCACAGAAGATCGCGGCCGATGCTCCGCCGAAAAATCGTCGGCCGAATTTTCCTCGTGCGGTAGCCGACGCGGAGGGCATCGCTCTCGCCGCCAAGCTGATCGGTGAAGCGCAAAATCCGGTCATCTTCGCCGGCAATGGTGTTGCGCTTTCGGGCGCTACCGAGGAACTCGCGGCGGTTGCCCGCCTATTGCAGGCACCCGTCGCGACGACGTTGGTCGGTAAAGGCATCTTCCCGGAGTCCAATCCGCTGGCCCTTGGTGTCACCGGCATCTGGGGCGCTCGCTCGGCCAACGACACCTGTCACGACGCTGACCTGATCCTGGCGGTCGGCACCGCTTTCGGTGAGGCCGATTGTAGCTCCTGGAACACGAACTACACGTTCGATTTTTCGCGGACCAAGCTGATCCAGATCGACCAGGATCCGCATGAGATCGGCAAGAGCTACGCCGTCGACGTCGGCCTCGTTGGCGACGCTAAAGCGACGCTGAAAGCGCTAACGACCCTCCTGCAAAAAGCGCCTCGCTCCAGCCACGCCGTCAGTGCCCAGGCGAAGACGGTCGCCGAACGCAAGGCCGCCTGGCAAGACGAGTTGAAAGAGTCGCAGCAAAACGGCGACAAACCGATCCACCCGGCACGCCTCCTCATGGAACTCTCCAAGGCCGCTCCCAACGACGCTGTTTTCGTCACCGATGTCGGCTGGAACAAAAACGGCGCAGGGCAACAACTAGTGATCGATCACCCCGGCGGCTTCGTCACCAGCGGCGGCATGGCGACGATGGGCTACTCTCCGGCCGCCGCGATCGGCGCCAAGCTGGGCGCTCCGCAGCGCAAGGTCGTCGGCCTCGTCGGCGACGGCGGCCTCATGTCGGTACTGGGGGCGCTCGCCACCGCTGTCGAACTCGACATTCCCGTGCTGTGGGTACTATTCAATAATTTCTGCTACTCAACCATCCGCACCGTTGGTTCTACATACTTCAACAACAAATACGGAACCGAATTCCGCACGCCCGATGGCGAGCTTTACAACCCCGATTTCCAAATGCTGGCAGAATCGTTCGGAATCGAGTCTGCACTCGTCGAGGAGCCGGACGAACTCGCCGCACAGTTGAAGGTGGCGATGGCGAAAGACGTGCCTTTCTTGCTCGAAGTGCGCACGCGCGGCGATCTACCGATGCCGCGCACTGGCTGGTGGGATATCGCTGAGTTTCTTGAACACGGCAACGACTGACTTCGATGGCCGCCGCGCAAAGCGGCGGCCATGAATTCAAGAAAATATTAGGAGACACTGATGGCTAGACAAATCACCCAGGACGAAAGAGACCTCGCGCAAACGATGCTGCAACAAGCACGCGCGGCCATGAAGGCGATCGAGGACTACGACCAGGAACAGGTTGACGACTTGGCACGCGCGGTCGCTTGGGCCATCGCCAACGAGAAGACTTTCGTCAGACTAACCGAGATGGCCGTCGCCGAAAGCCAGATGGGTAACGCCGACGGTGCACTCACCCGTCGTTTCAAGATCATCGGCATCCTGCGCGACGCGCTACGCCAAAAGAGCGTCGGCGTGATCGAGGAAATTCCCGAGAAGGGCATCGTGAAGTATGCGAAACCCGTCGGCGTCATCGCGGGCCTGTTGCCGGTAACAAACCCTGTCGTGACCATGGTCGCGATGGCGATCAATGCCTTGAAGTGCCGCGATGCGGTGATCTTCACACCGCATCCAGCGAGCAAGGCCACAGCGCTGGAAACCAATCGTATCCTGCGCTCGGCGCTACGCGCCACGCACGCGCCGGCGGACCTTATCCAGTGTTTCGATAAACCGAGCATCCCGCTCGCACAGGAACTCATGTCGATATGCGACCTGACGATCGCGACCGGCGGCCCGGCGATGGTGAAATCGGCCTACAGCTCGGGCAAGCCGGCCTATGGCGTTGGTGCCGGCAATGCAACGGTCGTCGTCGACGAGACCGCTGACATCTCGGAAGCAGCGCGCAATACGCGTATCAGCAAAATCCACAACAACGGCTCTGGCTGCTCCTGCGACGGCAACCTGATCATTGAGGAGACGATCTACGACCAGATGGTCGCACAGTTGCAGAAGGAAGGCGGCCATCTCTGCAACGATGAAGACAAGGCGAAGCTCAAAGCGGTCATGTGGGACGCCGAAAACCATCGCACGCTCGACACGGTGGCGCGTTCAGCCAAAGTCATCGCCACCAAATCGGGCTTCGAGATTGGTGATGCGAAGTTCATCATCGTCGAGGAAAACATGATCGGCAAAGAGTATGTTTTTTCCGGTGAAAAACTCTCGCCGGTACTCGCCGTCTTCAAATACAAGAAAGGATTCGAGAATGCGCTGGCAATGGTCAAGCAGATTTTCGAAGTCGGCGGTAAGGGCCATTCCTGTGGCATTGCTTCCTACGATGACGATCACATCAATCGGCTCGCGCTGATGGCGCCGGTGAGCCGCATCATGGTGCGGCAGCCGAACGTCTCCGGCAACGCCGGCTCTTTCACCAACGGCATGCCGATGACCGCTTCGCTGGGTTGCGGAACCTGGGGTGGTAACATCATCAGCGAAAACGTTACGACCAAGCACTACATGAACACGACCTGGGTCAGCCGCACAATTCCGGAAGACAAACCGACCGAACAGGAAGTTTTCGGTAAGTATTACAACGAGGCTGATTACAATGGGGTTGCCTTCTGATGCTGAATCTGTTTATGAACAAAGCACAGGGTTTGGACGACCTCCAGGACAGCACGACGGAAAAGCGTTCATGAGCGTCGACTTGCCGATCTGGCGCTCGCTCCTATATGTCCCGACGCATGTCGAAAAGTTCGTGGCGACGGCCGCCACGCGTGGGGCAGACGCGATCATTCTCGACCTTGAGGACAGCGTACCGCCCGACCAGAAGGCGCACGCGCGGACGCTAGTCCAATCTGCGGCGGAACGCGTCGCATGCGCTGGGGCCGACGTGGTGGTGCGCATCAATCGTCCGCTCGCGCTGGCCGTGCGCGACATTGAAGCGGCGGTCGGAGCCGGTGTCGCTGCGCTATCGCTCCCCAAGATCGAAAGCGCGGCCCACGTTCAATTACTTGCCGAGGCGGTATCCGAAGTAGAGGCTGAACGCGGCCTGCCGCAGGGTCACACCCGCTTCGTCGTGCTGATCGAGTCCGCCCTCGGGTTCACCGCCATCGCCGACATCGCCCGTGCCAGCGCACGTGTCGTCGCCATGGCGCTTGGTGGTGAGGACTACGCCCGCGACCTCGGCATGGACGCCAGCGACGAGACTTTGCTGCTACCCAAGCAACAGTTAATCCAGGCTTGCGCCGTGGCACGCATCATGCCTTTGGGCACGATGGGCTCGATTGCACGCCTCGATGACAGCGAAGCCTATCTGGCTCTGGGCCACCGATCCCGCCGCTTCGGCTACGTCGGTTCGAGCTGCATCCATCCACGCCAGGTTCCTTTGCTCAACGAGGCCTTCACGCCGACCGCAGAAGAGACGGCATATGCTGCCAGGGTGGTCGAACAAGCGGCAACGGCTGAGCGCACCGGCAAGGGCGCTTTCGTTCTCGACGGCAAAATGATCGATTCGCCTATCATCTCCCGTGCCAAGCGCTTGCTTGCACAACAAACCGCTATTGAAACAAAGAAAAAAACCAATCATGAACAAATGCGAGTTTCCGGGAACCGTTCAGGCGTTGGTGCTGCCTGATCCCAGCCCACGGTTGGTACGGTTGGTACGAATTGCATACCCTTCCTGTGCGTGCTAAATGCGTCTCCGCATCCCGCATCTATCCCTGCATAAATACTGGCTGAAAAAGCCATAAAACTTCAACAATTGCGGAGACAAAAACGCACTAACATAATGATTTATATACACTATTCAAGAGACTCGAAATCAGGCGATGTCTTACGGCATCCGAGGGTTCGAATCCCTCCCTCTCCGCCAGGAA
>JAVBSG010000072.1:0-44489 GCA_031547245.1 Propionivibrio sp. | reverse complement strand
GGGCGAAAAAACGCTGAAGGAAATCCAGAAGACGCCGCAATACAAGGACTTCACCACCAAGGTCCGTTTCCTTTACGAAGCCATCGGCGACACTTTCGACCACGCCACGTCCTATCCCTGGATCACCTATCTGTTCACCGGGATGACGGAAGCGCAAGTGCGGGCGCTGGCGGCCGAGACGATGTTATGGCAGCAGGGGCAGCCGGTTGAATCCGTGAAATGGCAAAGCCCGGCCGAGCTTCCCGGAGTGGCGGGAGCAGTCTCGATTTCCTGGAAAAACGGATTGCGAGTCGTTCCCGAAATGCAGGACCTGTACTTCAAGCTGCGCAACGCCGGCTTCGACGTCTACGTCTGCTCCGCCTCGTACATAGACGTGATCAAGGAAGTTTCGTCCAACCCGGCCTTCGGCTACGACAATCCGGCCGACCGCGCTTATGCCATGGAACTCGAACGCGACGCCAATGGCGTCATACAGAGCAAATTCCGTGAAGGCTACGCGCAAACGCAAGGCCCCGGCAAGACCGAAACGATCAAGCGCTTCCTGGTGCCGCGTTACGGCTATGGTCCCATCTTCATCGCCGGTGACAGCGAGGGCGACCAGAACATGATGAAGGATTTCGACGACACGAAGTACGTGTTGATCGTCAACCGCCTGCGCGACGGCAAGACCGATGTCGGCAAATTCTCCAAGATCGCCACGGAAACCTACCGGCAGCCCGACGCCAAGTTCCTGCTGCAAGGGCGCGACGACAACAAGGGCGTTTTCGTGCCGTCCCAGTTGCACTTCAAACTGGGTTCAAAGACCGGCCAAGCGCTTAAGTAAGCTTTTACGATTAAATCGTGTGGATACCCGGATGCGGGTATCCACACCCCTTATATCCAACCGCGCCTTCATAGCGACCGCACTCAAGGCCGGATTTCGACCTCCGTTCCCTTGGGAATCATCGCGAACAGTTCCTTGATGTCCGCGTTATCCAGCGCTATGCAGCCCCACGTCCAGTCGCGGCTGTTACCGCCGCCATGGATGAAAATTTCGCCGCCCAGCTTCGTGTTCCACGGCGGCGTCGCCCCGCGGCTTGAGGCGCGCAGGATGGCCTGGTGCTCCGCCTTGCCGATGAGCCCCTCTTTGAGTCCGCGGTCGGCGTCCTTCGGCCCCGGATAGCTCAAGCCCAGCGACAGATAAAACTGGCTGGCCGGGTTTTTCACCCGAACGTAGTAGGTGCCCTCCGGAGTTCTCCCGTCGCCCTGGCGGATTTTCGTGCCTTTGGGCTCGAAGCCCAGCCCCATCCGGTAGGTTCTGATTGTTTTGTTGCCGCTCAGCACTTCGAGCGTGCGTGCCTGTTTCTTGACGATGATCTTCAACGTTTCCGCCTGAACGGCAGAGGCGGCGAGAACGAGGAATACAACGAGCAGGTAGCGGAGAATTTTCATTATCGGATCGCCTGTTCCATGTTCCGGCAGCCGTGCAACTCCGCGCGTTAACCGGAATTGGCTTTTGCGCGAATTTCCGCCGGAAACGGAACCAAGATAAAAACCCGGAGACAAATGGTGTCTTTGGTGCTTCTGAACCGGAAAGGAGAGTATAGCGATGAAGAAAGCGTTTTTGTTCTCACTGGCATGCCTTGGCATGGTGTCCGCCTGGACGGCAACGGCCGGCGCATCCGACCCGCACGCCGCGCACGCCACCGAAAAGCCGAAGAACACGGCGCAGCAAAACGCCCCCTGGAACGCCATGACGCCGGCAGAAACGCTGCAAAAAGCGCGCTATCCGAATTACGGCGACTACGAAAGCGCCGCGCACCGGATCATGATGAGCGATAACCGGGCCTACCTCAACGGCGACACCGGCAACACCTTCGCCGTGTCCATGACGCTCCATCACCAGGGAGCCATTCTCACCAGCCTCGGCATAAAGGAAATTTCGAACGATACCGGAATAACGGCCCTGGCCCAGTCCATCGTCAGCGATCAAAGCCGCGAAGTGAAGGAGATGCAGGCCCTGATTGCTTCAGGCAAGCTAAAAGGCAATTCCGACCCCGGATTCGAGAAGCAGATGAGCGACATCATGGCGGCCATGATGAAGCGGATGACGACTCCGCCAGCCGGAATCCCCATCGACCAAGCCATCGATATTTACCTCCGAAACATGATCGTGCACCACGAGGCGGCCATCGGCATGGCCAAAGCCTATCTGGCGGTCGGCAAGGACGAATCGCTGCGCAAGTTGAGCGAGGATGTCGTACGCACGCAGACGGAGGAAATCGCCCTAATGAAAACGATGCTGAAGTAACCCCGAATTCGCGTTGAAACCGGCGCGCTCTCGGCTTCGCCTCACCGAACCGTAGCGATTCAGATGAGATCGTCCATCGCGGCCCACAGCGCATCGCGGTCGTGGAACACCTCCTCCGCGAGTTGTTCCACGCGGCCTTCGCCGCGCAGCACGAAGACCTGCTTGGCCAGCCGATGCGTCTGGCTCAGGCTGTGCGAGACGACGACCAGCGTGTAACGCGACGCAAGTTCGCCCAGCAGTTCCTCTATCTGCCGCGACGCCTTGAAATCGAGAGAAGCCGTCGGTTCGTCGAGCAGCAGGATGGCCGGCCGCAGTGCCAGCGCCCGCGCCAGGCACAGACGCTGCTGCTGCCCGCCGGACAGGGCCGCCGCCGGCGCGGCCAGGCGATCCCTGACCTCCGCCCACAGATGGACTTCGCGTAGCGCCTCTTCCATGCGCGCCTCGCACTCTGCGCCCGGCAGATTCAGCGCCGTTTTCAGCGGCAGCGTCACGTTGCGGGCAACAGACAGTGGCAGAACGTTCGGCGACTGGAATACCATGCCGGCCAGCCGGCGCAGTTCCTCGACCTTTGTCGCCGGCGCATAGGCATCGATCCACCTGCCGCCAAGGCGCAGGAGCACGCGGCCGTGCGTGACGCAGCCCGCAAAGCATTCGTTGAGCCGGTTGATCGCCCGCAACAGCGTGGTTTTCCCCGAACCCGAGCGCCCCAACAGGAACGCCGGCCCGCCCGCACCGATTTCCAGGGTCAGACGGTCAAGCACCGCCGTTCCGCCGAACGCGACGCAAAGCTCTTCGATGCGGATCGCGCGCGATGGCGAATCGGTCGGCAGAGCGTGACTCAATTCCCTTCCCCCGCTTTCACCACGCTTCCAATTTTCCATCGCCGCTCAAGATGCGCGTGCAGCAGGCGCGCCAGCCCGAACAGCGCCCCGGTCAGGCACAGCAGAACCAATGCTGCCGCAAAAGCCTGCGTCAGCTGCGCGGGGCTCTGGTACTCCGCCGCCAGGTAGAAAATATGAAACGGCAGCGCCTCGTATTTGCCGGTCAGCGATGCCGGCGCGCCGGCGTTGGCTACGGCGCCGGTCAGCAGGATCACCGCGGTATCTTCCGCGGCCCGGCCGACCGCCAGGACAACGCCGCTGAATATTCCGTGCAGGGCAGCCGGCAGCAGTATCCTGGCGACGATCTGCCCATGCGACATTCCCAGGCAGGCGCCCGTCAGGCGCAGTTCGGCCGGCAGCCCTTCGATGGCGAGCCGCGTGGTGCTGATCAGGTAGGGCAGCACCAGCAGGGCCAGGCACAGTGCCGACAGCAGCAGGCCGGTATTGGCCTGCGGCGCGATTGTCCGGCGCAGCATGAGGATCAGCGCGAAGCCGAACAGACCCATCAAAATGGATGGGATGCCGGCAAGCAGGTCGACGCAGAACGAAAATATCCGCTTCGCCCGGCCCTCGGCGTACTCGGCCAGATAGATGCCGCTGGCGATGCCCAGCGGCACCGCGATTCCGGTCGCCAGGAATACCAGCGCCAGCGTGCCGAGGCAGGCAGGCCAAAGGCCGTCGAACACCGGCGCGCCGCCGAACAGCACGTCGCCCGGCGCGGCATCGCCGAAGAAAAGCGCCAGCGAAATGCCCGGCAGGCCGCGCCAGAGCAGGAAGCCGAGCAGGACCACAAGCACGGCGGGAATGGCCAGTGCCGCCGCCCACGACAGGGCGCGGACGGCGGATTCCAGAGGCCGGCAAGATCCGGAGAGCGAACGAGTCCTAGCCATGGCGCGCCCGCAGCCCATGCAGCGCCAGGTTGACCAGCAGCGACGCCAGGAACAGCAGCACGCCGCAGGCGAACAGCGAGCCGTAAACGAGACTCTGGCTGTCCGTCGCAACGACCAGCGCGATGTGCGAAGTCAATGTGCGCAGCGGATCGAGCAGCGAATGCGGCAGCCGCGCCGCGTTGCCCGCCAGCATCAGCGGGATCAGCGTATCGCCGATGGCCCGCCCGAACCCCAGCGCCGCTGCGGCGCCCAACCTGCGCAGCGACAGCGGCAGCGTCAGGCGGACCAGTTGCTGGAGCGGCGAAAATCCCACCGCGGCGGCGGTCAGCCCCAGCGTGCCCTGCGCCTGCCGGAAGCTGCCGTCGATCAGCAGCACGATGGTAGGTATGACAAGGAAGGACAACGTCAGGGCAGCCGCCAGCCAGGAGAAGCCCGAACCGGAAAAAGCCTCGCGGACAAGCGGCACGAGCAGGAAAACGGATACCAGGCCATAGACGACGGTCGGCACGCTGGTCATGAAACGGATAAGCCACAGCAGGGGCGATGCCAGGCGTGCCGGCCCCGCGCCGTAGGCAAAGCAGCAGACGCCCAGCGCCAGCGGATAGGCCAACAGCATAGCCGACCCGGCAAGGCAGAGTGAACCGGCCAACATCGGCAGAATGCCGAACTCGCCGCGCAGCGGCTGCCAGCGCCAGGACAGCAGCGAAGCCAGCGCATCGCCGCTGAAGACCGGCAGGGCAAACCACAGCAGAAAGCCGAAGATCGCCAGCACCGACAGCGCGGATAACGCCATGGCGCACAACAGCAGACCGCGGCCGCAGGCGCCGCGCCGACTTGGCCGCGACATCATGGCTTGCGTGGATGCCGGGCCGGCCGCGTTCATGCTCAGAGCGGCAAATAGCCGGCAGCAGCCGTCATCTTCTGGCCCTCCGGCCCGAGGATGTACTTGACGAAGGCGCCGGTCAGCCCCTGCGCCTCGCCCCGGGTGTTCATGTAAAGCTTTCTCACGATCGGGTACTTCCCGGAGCGGGCGTTGTCCTGCGTCGGCGCCACGCCGTCGAGCGATGGCGCCTGGATCGTTTCGTCGACATGCCCGATGGAGACGTAGCCCACCGCGTCGGGATCACCGGCCAGCGCCGATTTCATGGCGCCGTTGGAAGCCACCACGTTGGCGCCGTCCGCGATCGCACCCTTTTTGAGAAGCTTCTCCCAGAAGACCTCGCGCGTGCCGCTGGCCTCGTCGCGGGTAAACAAATGGATGGCCGCATCGCGCCCACCCACGGCCTTCCAGTTGGTAATCTTGCCGGCGAAGATGTCCTGCACCTGGACCGCCGTAAGATTGGCAACCTGATTCTTCGGATTCACGGCGACCGTCACGCCGTCGATGGCAAAGGCATACGATTTCAAGCCGTACTTGGCGATTTCCTCATCGCTCAAAGGCCGGCCCGTGTTGCCGATATTCACCAGCCCCTCTCCGACCTTCTGAACGCCCACGCCCGATCCGCCGGCGGCGATGGTGATACGGATCGCCGGGTTGGCCTGCATGATGCGCTTGGCCGCGTCGGTCATCACCGGAATATGCGCCGTGCCGCCAGCGATATCGATCTTGCCCTGCAGCCCGCGGAAAGCGTCGAGCTCTCCCGCCTGCACGCCTGCGGCCAATGCAAAAACACAGGAAAACAGCATTCCTTTGCGCCAGAAAGCACCCAACATTCGTTTCATACACCCAATCCTTGCCCGTTGATCGAAAAAGCGCCGTACGTTACACCCGGGCGCCGAAACGGATTATACAGACCAGCCTTTGCCGCCGCCGTCGTACAATCCCATCCATACCAACAACCCGTCATTTTCCCGCCATGCCCAGCGATACTCCCCGGCCCGTCCACTACCGCATCCGCCCCACGCACCCTGCCGCCCACCGTTTCGAGGTCGTCTGCACCGTTGCCGATCCCGATCCCGCCGGGCAGCGGTTCGCGCTGCCCGCGTGGATACCCGGCAGCTATCTGATCCGCGATTTTGCCCGCCACATTATCGCCATTCGCGCTGAAACCAGGGGAAAAACGGGCGTTAACCCTGTCCGCCTCGACAAGATCGACAAGCACACCTGGCGCGCCGCGCCGCTCAAGAGCGGACAATCGCTCTCCGTCGTTTACGAGGTCTATGCCTGGGATCTCTCGGTGCGCGGCGCCCACCTCGACCAGACGCACGCCTTCTTCAACGGAACCAGCGTTTTCCTGCGCGTCCTTGGGCGGGAATCCTCGCCCTGCCTCGTCGACATCCAGCCTCCCGACGGCAGGGAGTTCAAGGGCTGGCGCATCGCCACCGCGATGGAACCGGCCACGGGCGAGAAAGGCTGCGCCAAAACACACGGTTTCGGCCTTTACCGGGCGGCTGATTACGACGAATTGATCGACCACCCGGTCGAAATGGGCAACTTTGCGCTGGCCGCTTTCACGGCCTGCGGCGTGCCGCACGAAATCGCCATCACCGGACGCCACGACTGCGATCTGGCGCGATTGACAAGCGACCTCAAACGCATCTGCGAGTGGCAGATCCGCTTCTTCGGCGAACCGGCTCCCATGGCCCGCTACGTGTTTCTCGCCACGGCCGTCGGCGATGGTTACGGCGGCCTCGAACACCGCGCCTCGACGGCGCTGCTCTGCTCGCGCAACGACCTGCCCTGGCTCGGCATGGCTGGCCTGCCCGAGAGCTACCGCAGTTTCCTGGGTCTATGCAGCCACGAGTATTTTCACACCTGGAACGTCAAGCGCATCAAGCCGTCGGCTTTCGTCCCCTACGATCTCGATCGCGAAAACTACACGACGCAGCTCTGGGCCTTCGAAGGCATCACCTCGTATTACGACGACTTGGCCCTGCTGCGGAGCGGCGCCATCGGATTGAAGGATTGGCTGGAACTCGCCGGCAAAACGATCAGCAACGTCCACCGCGCGCCGGGCCGTCTGCGCCAATCGCTCGCCGAATCGAGTTTCGACGCCTGGAGCAAATTCTACCGGCCGGACGAGAACACGCCCAACGCCGTGGTCAGCTATTACGCCAAGGGGGCATTGGCCGCGCTGGCGCTCGACCTGACGCTGCGAAGCGAAACGAAAGGCAGGGTCTCGCTCGACGACGTCATGCGCGAACTCTGGCAGCGTTTCGGGAAGACCGGGGAAGGCGTCGGCGACGACGACATCCGGCTCATCGCCGAAGAACTCTCCGGGCGCAGCCTCAAGCGTTTTTTCACCGACGCCATCCACGGCACACACGACCTGCCGTTGAAAAAACTGCTCGCGCCGTTCGGCATCGCACTCACGTGGGAGGCGGCAAAAACGCCGTCGCTCGGCGTCAGGACGCAGTCCGACGGCAACGAACTCAGAATCGCCACCGTTTATGACGGCAGCCCCGCGCAGCAGTCCGGAATATCCGCCGGCGACACCCTGCTGGCCATCAACGGGCTGCGCGTGACGCCCTCGTCCGTCGACAAGCAGCTGGGACGTTTCCGCCCGGGAGAAACGGTGGAGATTCATGCTTTCCGCCGCGACGAGCTGATGCGCTTCTCCGTTCCTCTCGCGCCCCCGCCTGCGGATACGGCAAAGCTCGCCGCCGACAAAGCGCCGAATGCACTACGCCGGAACTGGCTCGGCAACTGACGGAACAGAAGCGAGCTTTCCCGATTGCCGCCGCCCGTGCTGTTTCCGGCAGGACGGCGAAACCCTGCGATCGGAGATGCAACAGCGCTGCAATGCCGTTCTACAAACAGCACTGGCGCATCCTGCGTCAGTGACGAATATCACGACATCACACGCTGTTACATATGCACGACGGTTGTTACGCAAGCCCGAACAATAGCCAACAGACGCCCATCCCCTTCGTTGCTACGATGTGATCCGACGACTGAAATTAGTTCTTGCGGAACATCGATACTCTGAAAGGGAAACACCATGGAACTCAACAGCATCTTCTTTATCGACCATGCGCTGGCATTTCATTTCACGCTGGCGACCGCTGCGGTCGTTTGCAGCTATTCGCTGATCAAGTTTTTCAAGCTTACATCGGCGCTGGGAAGACATGCCATGGACGCCGCCGCCGTCAAGGAACCCGCTCCGCAAGGCGTTTTCCTGCTGCGCCGGCACAGGCTCGACGCCCGCCTGCCGGGCACCGCTGTATAAATCTTTGCCAGCTTCTCTGGCCGGAAAATGACGGATACCGACGGGTGTTTATCATGCTCGGTTAACCACACTGAATTCCGGCCAGAACCCACCTACTATGAACGGCCAGCAGTCTGACCGTTCATAGCCGAACCGGCGATATTTCCGCCGCCTTATACCATTCGAACTTTCAGGCCTTCGACGCCGTCGATGCCGCATTCCATCACATCGCCGCGCACGACGGTCGATACCCCTGCCGGCGTGCCGGTAAAGATCAAATCGCCAGCGGCAAGCGCCACGTACGAGGAAAGGTTGGCAATGATCTCGGCAACGTTCCAGGTCATCTGATCCAGGTCGCTATCCTGCTTGACCGCGCCGTTTACTTTCAGCCAGATTTTCCCCTTGGCGGGATGTCCGATTCTGGCGGCTGGCGACAGGGCGCCGACCGGACCGCTCTGATCGAATGCCTTGCTCATTTCCCATGAGCGCCCTTTTTCCTTCAACTGCGCCTGCACGTCGCGCCGCGTCAGGTCGATTCCCACCGCATAGCCGAAAACATGGTCGAGCGCCTGCGCCACCGGGATATTGAAACCGCCCTTGCCGATTGCAACCACCAGTTCGACCTCGTGCTGAAGCTTGTCGGTACGCGACGGATAAAGCACATCGCCGCCGCCCGGCACCAGCGCGTCGGCCGGCTTGGCGAAGAAAAATGGCGGCTCGCGGCCGTCGCCACCCATTTCGGCGATATGCGCCGCGTAATTCTGGCCGACGCAATATACGCGCCGCACCGGGAAAACAGCTTCTTCGCCGGCAACATTCAGAAGGGTTGGAGCTTCGGGTAGAACAGCGTACTTCATGGTCATTCCTCTCATGACAGGGTTTATAAACAATGGGTATTCAAACCGGATTATCGATATCCACGAATTCGCATGCTAGCGCGAATTTATCTTCCAGATGCCGTGCCAGCGCCTGCACGCCGAAACGCTCGGTGGCATGGTGGCCGGCAGCGATGAAGGCCACGCCGGTTTCGCGCGCCAGATGCACCGAGGATTCCGAGATTTCTCCCGAGAGATAAGCATCCACTCCCAGCGCTATTGCCTGTTCGAAATAGCCCTGTCCGCCCCCGGAGCACCAGGCAATCCTTTTTATCTGCCGGTTTTCGTCACCGACAACGAGAGGCAGACGCAGCAGCCCGTCCGTGACTACCTGCGCCAACCGGGAAAGGTCGGTCTCTTCCGGCAGCGTTCCGCGCCAGCCGAGATCCTGGTCGCCGAACCGCCCCTCGGCAACAATGCCTAAAACCCGAGCGATTTCGGCATTGTTGCCGAAGACAGGATGCCCATCGAGTGGCAAATGGTAAGCGATCAGGTTGATGTCATGCCGGAGCAGGGCCTGCATGCGCGCCTTGCGGAATCCGGTCACCCGCCCGTCCTCGCTGCGCCAGAACCAGCCGTGATGCACCAGCAGCGCATCGGCGCCGCGCGCGATGGCGGCATCGATCAGCGCCTGGCTGGCCGTCACGCCGGCCACGATGCTCCGGATTTCGTCCTTGCCTTCCACTTGCAGGCCGTTTGGGCAATAATCCCTGAATCGTTCCGGTTCGAGCAATCCATCGAGATACCGTATCAACTCATTGCGCTCCATTCCCATCCTCTCCAAATAATCCTTTATTGCATTCCATGCGCAGACTCTGGCTGATTTTTGCACAAACCGTCACGGTTAGTCTTGCAGTATTTTTTGTCGTCGGCACGCTGAAACCCGAGTGGCTGGCTCAACTGTCGCCGAAGCCGCCGGCCCCGGCCCCAATTACCCAACCGGTGCCCGTTCCCGCCGATACGCCGAGTCCGCCGCAACTGCCTGCCGGCAATTCCTTCCGCGACGCTGCGCAAAAAGCGCTGCCTTCGGTCGTCCCCATCTTCACGTCCCAAAAAGTCAGGACACGCCGCCATCCGCTTTTCAACGACCCGTTGTTCCGGCATTTTTTCGGTAACAGCCGTGAATCGGAGAGCCAGCGCAAGGAGGGCCTGGGATCGGGCGTCATCGTCAGCGCCGACGGCTACGTGCTGACCAATTACCATGTCATCGAAAACGCCGATCAGATAGAGGTTTCGCTCGGCAGCGGCCGCACGCTTACCGCACAGCCAGTCGGCGGCGACCCGGAAACAGATCTGGCGGTTCTCCGGCTCAATCCCGAGAAGGAAAGTGACAAGCAGTTTCCCGTCATTGCCTTCGGCCGGATGGAAGACGTGGCCGTCGGCGACGTCGTGCTGGCCATCGGCAATCCTTTCGGCGTCGGGCAGACGGTGACAATGGGCATCGTTTCGGCATTGGGCCGCTCGCACCTCGGCCTCAACACCTTCGAGAACTTCATCCAGACCGATGCCGCCATCAATCCGGGAAACTCCGGCGGCGCGCTGGTCGACAACCGCGGCAACCTGATCGGCATCAACACGGCCATTTATTCGCGTTCGGGCGGATCGCTCGGCATCGGTTTTGCCATCCCGGTTACCACCGTCAAGAACGTCATGGACCAGATTATCCAGACCGGCACGGTCACGCGCGGCTGGATCGGCATCGAGGCTCAGGAACTCAACGAGGAACTCGCCGAATCCTTCGGTATGGCCAATACGGAAGGCGCACTCATTGCCGGCGTTCAGCGCGGCAGCCCGGCTGATGCGGGCGGCGTCAAACCCGGGGACGTCCTGCTGTCGATAGCGGGCAAACCCGTCAAGGATCCGCAAGCCATGCTGGACCTGATCGCCGGCCAGAAACCCGGGGAAGAAGTGCTTTTCTCGTTCCGCCGCCAGAAGTCCGTCATCGACATCGCGATACGCATCGGCAAACGGCCGGTGTTGCGCCAGCGCGAATAGGCTCGGTAGCGCATTCCCGGGAAATTCGGCGCGTTGGGAAAAAATACAGCGCGAGCTTGCGCGGAGAACTGCAAGCAGCGGTGCTACGGATCTATTGCGGATCTTTCACGACCAGTTCGTTGCCCGTCGACTTCTTGACGAAACGCGCCATCACCAAGCCCAATTCAAACAGCAGGCACAACGGAATCGCCAGCATCAGCTGGGAGACGACGTCCGGCGGCGTGAAAACGGCGCCGACGATAAAAGCGCCGACGATCACATACGGCCGCCATTCCTTGAGTTTCGCCAGTTCGACGACACCGACCGTCACCAGCACCACCACTATGACCGGCACCTCGAAAGCGATGCCGAAGGCAAGAAAGGTGCTCATGGCGAACGAGACGTATTTTTCGATATCGGTCATCCACGCCACGCCGTCCGGCGCAATACGCGACATGAAACCGAAGACCGTCGGAAAAACCAGGAAATACGCGAATGCCATGCCGACGAAGAAGAGGAAAACACTCGCCGCCACCAGCGGCAGAACCAGGCGTTTTTCATGCGCGTAAAGCCCCGGCGCGATGAACGCCCAGGCCTGATACAACACGTACGGCAGCGCAATCAGAAACGCCACCATCAGCGTCACTTTCATCGGCACCAGGAACACCCCGACGACATCGGTGGCGATCATCTGGCCGCCCACCGGCAGGGCGGCAAGCAACGGTTGCGCCAGCACCGCATACAGATCCTTGGCCCAGGGAAACAGGCAAAGAAAAATGACGGCGACCGACAACAACGCTCGAATCAGGCGATTTCTCAGCTCGACGAGGTGGGAAAAAAACGACTCTTCAGGCTGCTGGTCCATTTATCATCCCTTTGGCAGCGAAGGCAATGCAGCCTCGCCCACCCTGTCATCGGCCACCGTAGCGCCATCCGCCGGTTTTGCGATTGCGGCGTGTTCCGCGTCCTTGGCCGCATCGGCTATTGCCGCGACGGGCTGCACGGACTGCGCAAGTTCCGCCTTGACTGACTCCGAAACCTGCCCGACCTCCGTCTTGAGCGATTCGGCGATCTGTTTCACCTCATCCTGCATTTCCGCAACAGGTTGCGCGGAGTGCGTGAGTTCCGCCCTGACCGACTCCGAAACCTGCCCGACCTCTGTCTTGAGCGATTCGGCCGCCTGCCCCACCTCCTGCTCCACGGCTTTTATTTCCTTGGTGATGTCGCGCTCGAAGTTGCGCGCGGATTCCTGGATGTCGGCCTGCAGCTTTTTCAGCTCGTCGAGCTGCATCTCGCGGCTGATGTCCGCCTTCACGCTATTGACATAGCGCTGCATGCGGCCGAGCAGCAGCCCCGCCGTACGCGCCACACGGGGCAGACGCTCCGGCCCGATCACGACTAGAGCGACGACGCCGATGACGACCAGCTCGGAAAAATCGATACCAAACATTTTGCGGTGATATCAGATGAATGAAGGAAGGGAACGCGCCAGCCCAGAACAGCTTCGGTTCTGTCCGGCGCTTCTTCATCGTCTATGACGACTTGGTTTTTTCTTTTACCTCGCCCTCGATTGTCTGTCCGCCGGAAATCTGCTGCGGCGGCGTTTCCTGCTGATCCTCGCTCGTCGTACTCTCGCGCATGCCTTCCTTGAATCCCTTCACCGCGCCGCCGAGGTCCTCGCCGATGTTGCGCAGCTTCTTGGTGCCGAAAACGAGCACGACGATCAGCAATACGATCAGCCAGTGCCAGATACTGAAACTACCCATAATGCTCTCCTTAAGGCCGCTTAAGCATGGGGCCAACCGGTTCCGGGCCGCCCACGACATGGGCGTGCAGGTGAGGCACCTCCTGCCCGCCGATCCGGCCATTGTTAATGATGACACGAAAACCCTCCGGGCTGCCGTTTTCGTCCGCCAATTGCCTGGCCACCGCCAGCATGCGTCCGAGCATCGGCTCGTCGGTGGCTTCCACCGTCTGCAGCGATGTGATGTGGCGCTTTGGAATCACCAGAAGATGCATGGGCCGCGCCGGGTTGATATCGTGAAAAGCGAAAACCTCGTCGTCTTCATAGACCTTGCGGGAGGGAATCTCACCGCGCGCAATCCTGCAGAACAGACAGTCGCTCATACTTTCTCTTCCTTTCTACTTGGCCGTTCGCGACTTCTTCTCGTCGATGCCCGAGGTGCCCTCGCGACGCTGCAGTTCCGAAAGCACATCCTCGGCACCCAGGCCAAAAAAGGCCAGCAAGACCATTGTGTGGTACAGAAGGTCCGCCGATTCGTAAATGATGTTCGGCCGCTTGCCGTCTTTGGCCGCCATGATCAACTCGGCGCTCTCCTCGCCGATCTTCTTCAGGATGGCATCCGGCCCCTTGGCCATCAGCTTGGCCGTATAGGAGGTTTCCGGGTCGGCATTGCGCCGCGCTGCCAGCGTCTCGGAAAGGCGCAGCAGAACATCGTTAGTAGTCATCGAATCCAAGCTCTCTCATGCATCAACGAAACTCAGGAAATGGATATCCGGCACAAACCGTACAGCCATGCTCTTCCTGGAGTGGCAAGCCTATATGCCCTATCCCTCCAATGGCCTCCATGAAAAGAAGGACCGTCATTCTGGTTGATATTCTACATTACCCCAGTCCTAATCTTTAGCACAATAGACTGCCCAGCGGAATAACCGCAGCAGCCGTGCGTGAAAAACATCACGACAAACGCCGGAACGCGTACCCTGCTTCCGCGGTTTTGCAGCTATCGGCAAATGAATCACATCACTGATATCTCGCTGATTGCGCGTGTCACGGCAAGCAGGAATCTGTAAGCCGCCGCACGATCCAGGCATCTCAGCGGCTCAGCGCGCCTTGCCGGAATAAATATCCTTAGGATCTTTCAAAACCGGATCGGCAGGCTCCCAGCGCTCCCCTTTCAGCTCCAGGAAAAAACAACTCTCCCGCCCGGTATGGCAGGCAATGCCGCCGACCTGCTCGACGGCCAGCAGCAGCACGTCGCCATCGCAGTCGGCGCGGATCGATTTGACGATCTGCACGTGCCCAGACTCCTCGCCCTTGCGCCACAGCCGCCGGCGCGAGCGCGACCAGTACACCGCGCGGCCGCTGGCGGCGGTTTCCTGCAGGGATTCGCGGTTCATCCAGGCGAACATGACGACCCGGCCGCTACCGGCATCCTGGGCGATGGCCGGGATCAGGCCGTCCTCATCCCACTTCAGGGCATCGAGCCAGGGCAGATCGGTATTCAGGTCGCTCATCGCCCGCCTTCACAAGCGGACTTCGATGCCGCGTTCGCGCATGTATTCCTTAGCCTCACGAACCGTATATTCGCCAAAGTGGAAAATGCTCGCCGCCAGCACCGCGTCGGCACCGCCTTCGGTCACGCCATCGGCCAGATGCTGCAGGTTGCCGACGCCGCCGCTGGCAATCACCGGAACGTCCACGGCATCGGACACGGCACGCGTCAGCGCCAGATCGAAGCCGTTTTTCGTACCGTCGCGGTCCATGCTGGTCAGGAGAATCTCGCCGGCGCCCAGTTGCTGCACACGCTGCGCCCATTCGACGGCATCCAGCCCGGTGCGGTTACGCCCGCCGTGCGTGAACACTTCCCACTTGCCGGGAACTATCTGTTTGGCGTCGATGGCGACGACGATGCACTGATTGCCCACCTTGTCCGAGGCTTCGGCAACCAGATCGGGATTATTGACCGCTGCCGTGTTCATGCTCACCTTGTCGGCTCCAGCGTTGAGCAGGCGGCGGACATCGGCCACGGTGCGCACGCCGCCGCCGACGGTCAGCGGAATGAAGACTTGCGAAGCGCACGCCTCGACGATGTGCAGGATGATGTCGCGCTGATCGGACGAAGCGGTAATGTCCAGGAAGGTCACCTCGTCGGCGCCCTGATCGTCGTAGCGGCGCGCAATTTCGATGGGATCGCCGGCATCGCGCAGATCCACGAAGTTGGTTCCCTTGACGACCCGCCCGGCGGTGACGTCCAGGCAGGGGATGATGCGTTTGGCTAGGCCCACGGCAATTGTCCTGTGTTTAAGTGCTTTCCCGGATTTTCAGGATTCGGAAGCCAGGTCGGCTTCCGACTGGGCCGCCGCGAAGTCCAGCGAACCGTCGTAAATGGCGCGTCCGGCAATGGCACCGACCACCCCGTCGTTCTCAACGGCGCACAGGCGGCGGATGTCCTCGATATTCGACAGCCCGCCACTGGCGATCACCGGAATCTGCAAGGACTGCGCCAGCCTGACCGTGGCCTCGATATTGACGCCCGAGAGCATGCCGTCGCGTCCGATGTCGGTGTAGATGATGGCCTCGACGCCGTAATCCTGGCACTTTTTCGCCATGTCGATGACGTCGTGCTTGGTCAGCTTGGACCAGCCGTCTACAGCCACCTTGCCGTCCTTGGCATCCAGCCCGACGATGATCTGCCCGGGGAAAGCGCTGCACGCATCGTGCAGGAAACCGGGGTTTTTCACCGCCGCGGTGCCGATGATGACGTAGCTGATGCCATCGTCGAGGCAACGCTCTATCGTATCGAGGTCGCGGATGCCACCGCCCAGTTGAACGGGAATTTCGCCATCGACCGCCTCGACGATCTCCTTGATGGCTTTCTCGTTCTTGGGTTTTCCAGCAAAAGCGCCGTTCAGGTCGACGACATGCAGCCGGCGGGCACCCTGCTCAAGCCAATGAGCCGCCTGATCGCCTGGCGAACTGGAAAATACGGTGGCTTCTTCCATGAGACCCTGCTTGAGACGGACGCATTGTCCATCTTTCAGGTCAATCGCGGGAATGATCAACATTTTGCAAAACGGAAAATAATTGAATAAGAGGGAATCGGTAAACTGGGGAAACTCCTTAGAGCCTCAAGGCATCCAGCGAACGAAATTTGACAGCAGCGCAAGCCCCGCCTGCGCGCTCTTTTCCGGATGGCATTGAAGAGCAAAGATATTATCCCTAGCAACCGCGCTGGTAAAGGGGATTCCATATTGACTGGTTCCGGCAACGCATGCCTTGTCCGCCGGATCGACGAAGTAGCTGTGCACGAAATAGAAGCGCGAACCCGGTTCGATCCCCGCCCACAACGCATGCGGCCGGCTGGGCACAACCTCGTTCCACCCCATGTGCGGAACCTTCAGCTTGCCGGCGGCACTACGCATTTTCTCCGCCGGAAAGCGGCGAACGCCGCCCTGGAAAATCCCCAGACCAGACACGTCGCCTTCTTCGCTATGTTCGAAAAGCATCTGCAAACCGATACAGATGCCGAGAAAGGGTTTATTGCCGGCTGCCTTAATCACCGCTTGGCGCAGCCCGCGCGCATCCAGCTCGCGCATGCAATCCGGCATCGCCCCCTGGCCGGGAAAGACCACGCGCTCGGCTGCCTCCACGACGGCCGGATCGGCCGTTACCACGACCTCGCGCCCACCGGCCACACGAGCCAGCGCCTGCCACACAGAACGCAGGTTCCCCATGCCGTAATCGACGACGGCAACCGTTCCGGAAACACCAGGCATCAAAGCGATCCTTTGGTCGAAGGAATGCTCCCGGCGCTGCGCGGATCGGCTTCTACGGCCATGCGCAATGCCCGCCCGAAGGCCTTGAAGACCGTTTCGGCCTGATGGTGCGCATTTTCACCGCGCAGGTTGTCGATGTGCAGCGTCATCAGGGCATGGTTGGCCATCCCCTGGAAAAACTCGCGGACCAGATCGACGTCGAATGCGCCGATCGTCGCCCGCCTGAAATCGACGTTGAAGGATAGGCCCGGACGCCCCGAAAGATCGATGGCCACCCGCGACAGCGACTCGTCGAGCGGCACGTAGGCATGCCCATAGCGGCGCAGCCCCTGCTTGTCGCCAAGCGCCCTGGCCAGCGCCTGTCCGATGGTGATGCCGACATCCTCGACCGTATGGTGGGCGTCGATATGCAGATCGCCGCGCGCGTCCACATCCATGTCGATCATGCCGTGGCGCGCCACCTGATCGAGCATGTGATCGAGAAAAGGCACCCCCGTCGTGAATTGCCCCCGCCCGTTCCCATCGAGGTCCAGGCGGACCGTAACCTGTGTTTCCAGGGTATTTCTGGTGATTTCTGCCTGCCGCATTTTCGTGTCGTCTTCGATTTACCGGGAAGCGTCTGCTGAGCCGTTTTGCCCGGACTATTCATGGATGCCGCATGATACCATTTTAGCTTTCCGCCGTATCCGGCCCCGCGACCGTCCACTGCCGAAGACAATATTTATTCCATTTATAAGTCGTGAGTGACACGAAGGCGAGCCGAAGACAGTGCTGTAGCACGGCAAGGCGAAGGCGACAAAGGCACTCGCGACTTATAAATGGAATTCGGAACGAAATCGACAACATATCCGTTATATAGGGTGTTAACCATATGAGCCATCTCTGGAGTCCTCTCGTCCACCGCTTGACCCCCTACGTCCCCGGCGAGCAGCCCAAGATCGCCGGCCTCGTCAAGCTGAACACCAACGAGAATCCCTACCCGCCGTCGCCGCGGGTCACGGCCGCAATCCTGCAGGAACTGGGCGTCGACAGCACCGCCCTGCGCCTGTATCCGCCGCCCGACGCCGACCTTCTGAAGCAGGCGGTCGTCAGGCATTTCGCCGAACATGCGCTGCAGCCGGCCCAGGTATTCGTCGGCAACGGCTCCGACGAAGTGCTGGCGCATACCTTCCTAGCCTTGCTCAAGCACGACAAACCGATCCTGCTGCCGGACATCACCTACAGTTTCTACCCCGTCTACTGCGACCTGTACGGCATCGCCAGCAAACCGGTGCCGCTCGACGACGAATTCAGGATACGCATTGAGGATTACGCGCAGGACAACGGCGGCATCATCATCGCCAATCCCAACGCGCCGACAGGCCGCCTGCTGCCGCTCGCCGACATCGAGCGCCTGGCATCCATGCACCCCGGTTCGGTTGTCGTCATCGACGAAGCCTACGTCGACTTCGGCGGCGAGAGCGCCGTCGGACTCATCGGCCGCCATCCCAACCTTCTGGTCGTCCGCACGCTATCCAAGTCGCACGCGCTGGCAGGCCTGCGCGTCGGCTACGCCGTCGGCGATCCTTCGCTGATCGAAGCGCTGACGCGCGTCAAGGACAGCTTCAACTCCTACCCGCTCGACCGCCTGGCCATCGTCGGCGCAGCGGCAGCGCTCGAAGACGGGGAATATCTCGAAAAAACCCGGCAGTCCGTCATGAACAGCCGCTCGGCGCTGGTCGCCGCGATGGAAGGACTCGGCTTTGGCGTGCTGCCGTCGGCGGCCAATTTCGTCTTCGCCCGCCACCCGCAGCACGACGCCGCAGAGCTTGCCCGCGAACTGCGTCAGCGCAGCATCATCGTCCGCCATTTCAAGCAGCCGCGCGTCGATCAATATCTGCGCATCACCATCGGCACCGATCAGCAATGCCACCGATTAATCCAAGCCCTACAGGAAATTTTATGACCCGCCAGGACACCTCTATCTCAAGCGAAACGATTCTCCAGGTCGATCAAGCCATCCGCTCCCGCCGTTCGATACGCCGCTTTCTGCCGAAGCCGGTGCCCGCCGCCACCGTGCGCGAGCTTCTCGAACTCGCCGCGCGAGCACCCTCTGGCACGAATGTGCAGCCCTGGAAAGTCTATGCGCTTGCCGGCAAGGAAAAAGACGCGCTGGGTAAAGCGCTCACCGACCGCTACATGGCGTCGGGCATCGAGGGGGTGGCTTTCGACTACTACCCGAAGGAATGGGTCGAACCATGGATCTCGCGCCGTCGCAAGGTCGGTGCGGATCTCTATTCCCTGCTCAAGATCGCCAAGGGCGACAAGGACAAGATGGTCCAGCAATGGACCCGCAACTACCTCTTTTTCGACGCCCCGGTCGGGCTGGTCTTCACCATCGACAAGGTCTTCGGGCTCGGCATGTTCCTCGATTACGGCATGTTCCTCGCCAACCTGATGACCGCGGCCCGCGCCCGCGGCCTCGACACCTGCCCGCAACTGGCTTTCGCCGAATTCCAGGAAACCATACACAAGCAGCTGGCGATACCCGAAAACGAACTGGTGATATGCGGCATGTCGCTCGGCTACGCCGACCCGGATGCGCCCGAGAACCAGTTGATCACCGATCGGGAGCCGGTCGGGAAATTTGCGGACTTCCGGGGATTTTCCGCTTGATTCCAGCCTGCGCCGCGAAAGCAGCGCTTTAGGCCAATTTAGGCCAGTCGCAGGCAGTACCCTTGGCGTAAGCCGGGCAAAGCCGGCAAGACACCACCATGGCGATGCCGACGGGTGGCGCATGGAACGCGCCTTACGCCCCTTCCATGCAGTTGTTCCGGCGCTCGACAGTAAGCTGGCGGACGTGTATATTGATCATATGAGCCGAATTAATGGATCAAAGGAGACTGCAGTGGAAACCTCCCATGCCGCCAAAGACCGCCGGACCGCCAAAGCCGCGAAGACCGTCGATCAGGGGAGCGTTCGGGAAGGGGCAGCCAAAGGGCTTGCGGTCAAGGTGCAGCGAGATGCCCGGCGCGGACATGATCACAATTTTCGTGAGCGGCAGAGCGTCTTCACCAAGATGTACCGGGCTACGCCTTTGGAGCGGATCGGCTTGATTCGCGAGGGGGTATCGGCCGTGGTGCTGCTCCGGACCGGTGAGGAAATGGGGGTCGCCAAGGAAAGGATGATCGCCATGCTCCATTTCACCCGCGCTACCGTCAATCGACGCATCAAGACGAAAGAAGCGCTGCCGACCGAGTATTCGGAACGGATCATCGGCCTGCAAAAGCTGATCGGACAGGTGGAAATCATGGTGGCCGAGTCCGGCGATCCCACCGGCTTCAATGCCGCGCACTGGGTGGCTGATTGGCTGGAGCGGCCGGTCGCCGCGCTGAACAATGCCAAACCGGCGGACTTCATGGACACGATCGAAGGGCAGGAACTGGTCTCTTCGCTACTGGCCAAGATGCAGTCAGGAGCCTACGCGTGATTTCGACGTGGCGGATCGGCACGGACACACCGGACTACACGGCGGAGGACATGGGCGGGGCAGGTGCAAAAACGACCGGCGGCCGCTGGAACCGCAAGGGGACGGCGCTGGTGTATACCGCCAACAGCCGGGCGCTGGCGTGCCTGGAAACCGTCGTGCATTTGGGTTCGGGCGGCTTGCCGCTCAACCGCTATCTGGTGCGGGTCGATATTCCGGACGATGTCTGGGCGGCGCGGCAGCGTTTGACCGACACGACCGCTCCCGTCGGTTGGGATGCCCTGCCCGCCGGCAAGGTCAGCCTCGATTTCGGCGACCGGTGGGTCGGCGGCGGCGCCTCCTGCATCCTGGAAGTGCCTTCGGCCATCGTTCCCGAGGAATTGAATACTCTGATCAATCCAAGCCACCCCGATGCCGCGCGAATCGTCGCCGTCAAGGTCCGGAAGTGGCAGTATGATGCTCGGATCAAGCCTTAGCGGGCAATCGGGCGGAAAAATCCTCAAGGTTTCGTGCGTTTCGCGGGCGGCGGATAAGGTTTTGCCTATCCACCCGGTTTTTTGGGGGCCGGCGCATCCGGCATGCGTTTACCTGGCGGCGGCGCCTTGGATTTGTCCGCCATGCGCGCCAACACTGTTTTGCAGTCGGCTTCCTGCTCCGTCGGAATGCTCGTCAAAGGCAGGATGACCGTCGCCACCGGCGCCAATATCGCCAACGCCACCGCGCCGCCGGCTTTCAGCGCCACCACGCCGGCATTAACCGAGACATCCGGTGCCCCCAGCGTGCCGCGCACGTAAAGCGGCGCACGCAGCGACACGATCCGCAAGCCCTTCTGCTCGGTCTTGAGGGTTAAATCGAGTTTCTCCGATTTTAAATCGACCGTGCCGCCGACGGTGATGAACGCGTCCTCCGTATCGAACAGGAAATTGCGCACCTGCGCCAGGCCGTCCTGGACGAGAAAATCGCTGGCCAGGCAATTGAGCTTGACCTGCTTGTCCCCGAAAAGCTTGGCCATCACCAAGCTGCCAACGTTGAGGCCCGCCGCTTCCAGCAGGTACTTGCTGAAATTGCCCTGGTTCACCAGCATGCGCATCTCGCCATTGGCGCTGCCGAGCATGCCGGCCACCGAGCTGCCCTGCGCCGACAGCGCCATATCGCCGTTGATCTGCCCGACGCTGGCATTCATGTTTTCCACCTCGGGGAAGAGCTGTTTGAGCTGCAACTGACGGATGTCGGCCCGCAGTGTCGTTTTGATCGGCTTTGCCCCCGAATCGAGCGTGATCCGGCTGGCGAGGCGGCCGCCCGCCACGCCGAAGTTCAGCGGGTCCAGCGTAAGGACGCCGTTTTTCAGCACTAGGTGCGTGTTGAGCGCGTCGATGGGTAGGGTTTCGTCGCGCACGATGCGCTGTCCGGTAAAGCGCACGTCGGCGTCGATCGTGTCCCAGCGTTCCACCCGGAACGGCTCGGTCGGCAGGACTTTGCCGGAGGCTTCGCCCGTTGGCGCCTTGTTCGCCGCCGCCGTCCGGGGCTCCGCACCGATCAACGGCCCCAGGTCCGCGAAATGCAGCCTCTTCGACACCAGGGTGCCCGACAGCAATGGCCGCGGCTCGCGCGCGGCGAACTCGATGGTGCCGGACAAGTCGCTGGCACCGACCCGTCCCGTGAAATTCTCGTAGCGCCAGGTTCCGCCCTGCCGTGCAAGCGTGCCGACCAGGCGGCCCTGCGTCGTATATGGCGGGGTATCCGGCAGGGTGATGCCCGTCAGCGGATAGAGATCCGCCATGTTCACTCCGGCCACTTTGAGCCTCATGTCAAGGCCGGTCAGGTTGGTGGGATTGGATAGCGAGCCAGCAATATCCACGGTCGTCGAACCGATCTTCACGCGGCCCTCTACCGGGTAGGGACGGCTCGCATCCTGCAGCGCCAGCACCGCGCCGCCGCGCCCCTGCCCTTCGATCGTCCCACGGTGATAACGGCCCTTGACCGTGAAACCGATGCCGTAGGGTTGCTCCGTTTCCGGCAGCGTCTTCATGGCAACGTCGAAAGCCATGTCGCCGAGGGCATCGTCGTACGATAGACGCCCGTCGTGGATCGCCACCCGCTCCACTTCGACGCGCCAGGGCGAAGCGCCTTCCGGCAGGCTCTCGGGCTCGAATGTCCAGTTGTTGCGCCCATCCTTCAGGCGTTGCAGGCTGACCTTCGGCGCCGTGGCGTCAATCTCCCGGAAGACCAGCCGCTTTTGCAGCAGCGGCAACGGCCGCAGCAACAGCGCCACGCTTTCGGCCTGGACCATCAACGGCCCGCTTGCCCAACTCTCGTTGCCGATGGCGATATCGTCGGCCCGCAGTTGCGGCCACGGCAGCCAGCCCGCCAAACCTTCCTCGCCCTGCTGCGAGCCATGCCAAGTCAGCGCCAGATCACCCTTGATCGACACCTCCCGCCCAAGCGCTTCGGAAGCCTTCTCACCGATCCAGCCACGCGCACGGTTCCAATCGAAGGTAAGCAGCACGGCGATGGCTATCGCCGACAGCACTACCAAAACCGCAAATATCCAAACGACTCCTTTGACAGCAGTCCGGGCCCGCATCAGTTTCCTCCGTCTGTGTCCGTCCACTACGCTTTTTAGTCTATACCACAAAAAGACGCGTTTCATTGACGGCAAAACTGCGTGTGGCAGGCATGAATGAGTCGTGGCGGTGCATAAGCGCCCAAATTAATCCCAATGTAATTATGTAACAGATTGCAATAAGGACCGTTTCACGTGGGTACGCTTCGCTTTGCCCACGCTACGTTTGTTGCCCTGGCATAATGCGCGAAGCATGAGCCGATCAGTAAAAAAGCGGGGTGAATGGGCGAAAGCATGGGACGGCTGCGCCTGCCGGCAACCCCCGCGACATCGGCGCCGCGCAGTTCGGGTAATGGACACTGCCTATCTGACGAAAGGGATGTATCGATGACAGAACCTCTGGACCTCGTGCGCCAACTGCTGGCGGATCGTTTCCCGGCATGCGCCATGCGCAGCGCCGAGGACGGGGCCAGTTGCGCTATCACCGCGGCTGGCCGGGAAGGCGCCATGCGCATGGAGGTAATGGTGCATCACCCGGTGACCGGAGCCTTATCCTGCGTCCGCTTCAAGCGGGGAACGCCTCAGGACGGCAGCGTGCATTTCTGGACATTCGTCGACGACGCGGCAGGGGAAACGCTGCACTTCGAAGTGACCTGCTGCCTGAACCGGCTTGGTTCCCTGATCGGCGAATGGCTGGAACCGGAGCGCCCGTTCTCTTCTCGCCTGGTCCTGCCGGCAACGGAAAACGAGGCGGCAAAAGTGCCGGCGAGCGGCGATCCGACGGTGTTGGAAGAGGTCGACGCATCCATCCTCCAGACCCTACCCGAGCCGCAGGCCGCGCTTCAGGCGCTTGCAGCCGACATTGCGCGGATCGACCGGGCAGCGGTGTTGCGTCACTGGCCACGTGACGCCCAGGGCAGGCTGGCGTTGCGAGCCACCGCCTTGCTCAACGCCTACGGTCCTCCTACGCGCAAACGCCAGCCCTGTCTGATTCTGGTTTCCGCGTCCGCGCAACGGCGGATGCCCGAGTTCCGCCTGACCCTGTCACAGGAGTTTCTGTACAACCATCGGTGGAACTGGAAAGACGCGCCGTGGCTGTGGGCCGCGCAGCACGCCCCCAACGAAGCCCCTGAGGTTCATACGGTGCGCCGCCTCTTGTCGCAGGGGCTGGCCGAGGATGCCTGCGACATGTTTGGCGTCCGCCTTGGCGATGGCGTGCGGCGCCTGGCCGAGGGCAAACCGTTCGGGCGTTTCATGCCTAACCCGCCGGCATGGCGCGAAGAGCTACACACGGCGCTGCGCAGTCTCGCCCCCTGGCAGATGCGTGACGGTCTGGCACACATCCAGGCGTATCTCGCAGCGACCAACAAAAAGCCGCCCAAACAAGGTTCATGGGAACGCAAGCTTTTCTGGTTCTCGAAACAGACGCAGCAGGCCAAGTTCGGACTCGCGATCGGGCAAGGCGAGAATGGCGCGCCGGAGCTGCGCATCATCGCCACAGCTTCGAACGAGCATTTCCCGGAGCCGGATTGGCGCGATGTATCGCCGCCGGAGCGGCTTGATAACGCGTAATGACGTTGCGGTGCAATGCGGATGCGCCGAAGGCCGACAAAGCGGCCCGAGGCGGATCGCTACCGCAAATTCATTCCGCCGCTTTCAGCTTGCGCGGCAACGCCCCCAATGCGCTGTAGAGCACCGGGCGCTGATTATGCCTTTCAAATAACGCGGAAGCGCATCGAATTCGGCGCGAAGGCTTTACTCGGCCGGTTTCGTTTCCTTCGGCTTGCGCGGTCTGCGGTTGCGCGGATTGGCGCGTTTCGGCTCGGCCGCTTCCCCTGCTCCGGATTTGGCCGGAGTCTTTTCCTTCTGCTCTGCGGCATCCGCGCCGCTGGGAGTTTCCGCTGCCGCCGCTGGTGACGCCGCTACCGGCGGGACGGGCTGCTCAATAGCGGTTTCCGGCACGGGAGACGGCACCGGAACCCCGCTCGGCACTTCGGCTGGCATGGGAGACGGCAACGGAGCGGCTGCGCTTTGCGCTTCGGCCGGCACGGCAGCCGGCTCGCCTTTCCGCCCGGTCTTGCCCGCCGGCTTCTTCCCCTGTCCCTGCCCACGGCGTTTTTCCTGAGCGGCGGCGCCCTCGGGGGATTTTTCGACAGGCTCGCGCAGCGCCTTCGGTTCCCTGGGCTCCTTGGGTTTTTTTGTTTCCTGGGCCGCACGGACCGGCGGAGCCGGTTCAACCGGCTCCGGAACGGCGACGGCCGCGTTCTCGGCCTTCAAGACCGGTGCGGAGATGCGCGACACATAGGCGCCTGATTTCTCGTCGCGCCCGACGTCGAGCAATCCCCGCGTCTGCGCCTCTTCGAGCAGGTTGCCGAAGGAGCGGAAACCGCAATGGTTTTCGTTGAAATCGGGTTTACGCCGTTTCATAGCCACCTTGAGCATGGATGCCCAGATCTTGTCGCTTTCGCCGCGTTCGATCGTCAGCGCCTCGAAGGTCGCCACGGCCAGTTCGATGGCTTCGCTCTTGCGCGTTTCAAGCTCTTCCGGCGAGAGGCGCGGCATGGCATGCGCCGACTTCGGATCGCGCCTCGTTACCGCGCGATGGCTCTCGCGCACGAGATCGTCATAAAAGATGAATTCGTCGCAGTTGGCGATCAAAAGATCCGAGGTCGACTGTTTGATGCCGACGCCGATCACGTATTTGGCGTTCTCGCGCAGCTTGGAAACCAAAGGCGAAAAATCCGAATCGCCGCTGACGATGACGAAGGTATTGACGTGCGATTTGGTGTAGCAAAGATCGAGCGCATCGACGACCATGCGGATGTCGGCGGAATTTTTCCCCGACTGGCGCACATGTGGAATCTCGATCAGCTCGAAATTCGCCTCGTGCATCGCGGCCTTGAATGCCTTGTAGCGATCCCAGTCGCAATAGGCTTTCTTGACGACGATGCTGCCCTTGAGCAGCAGGCGCTCGAGCACCGGCTTGATGTCGAACTTCTCGTACTTCGCGTCGCGCACGCCGAGCGCGACGTTTTCGAAGTCACAGAACATCG
Source organism: Propionivibrio sp. (assembly GCA_031547245.1). Taxonomy (GTDB): domain Bacteria; phylum Pseudomonadota; class Gammaproteobacteria; order Burkholderiales; family Rhodocyclaceae; genus Propionivibrio. Next base: position 18,829 of record JAVBSG010000072.1, on the reverse strand, counting down.
CCATGCTGATTGTTTCATTGGGAATTGCCATGTTTTTTCCTTGGTTGCGGCAAGGCGTGCCTTGCGTCGACAGCGCGAATAGTACGCCAAGCAGGACACAACGCCGCTATGAATCCGGTTTTTTTCGAATACTTTTCAAAGTAATGCAAGATCGAAACCCAAGCCGGCCAGGTAGGTATCGATAACCGCCGGACCGTATTCGGCCAGCGGGAACACTGCCTTGTCCATCGTCCAGTTCTGCACCATGCCGTCGATCAACGACACGAAACCGACGGCCGCGCAATGCGGATCAAGCGAAGCCGGTGCGAATCCCCGCTCCTTGGCTAATCTAAAGGCATCGATGCTGGCGGCCAGATAGCGGTTGCCGCATTCGAGGTGGGCATCGCGAATCGCCGCCATTTCTCCGACATACTCGCATTTGTGCCACGAAATCTCAAGAAGACGGAAGTACTGCGGATCGTTGACCGCCCTGTCGATGAACTGAATCGCCTGCTCGCGCAGCAGGCGGATCGGATTCTCGTCGTCGCCGGCACGCAGTTCCTGCAGTTGGGCATCGAGCGGGCCGAAGGTGCGCTGCACCATGGCATCGAAGAGATCGGCCTTGTTGGCGAAATGCCAATAGACCGCGCCCCGCGTCACCCCGGCGGCAGTGGCGATCTCCGCCAGTGAAGTGCGGCTGACGCCGCGTTCCTGAAACACCTGCTCGGCGGCGTCCAGGATGGCATCGCGTGTTTCCTGAGCCTCTTCCTTGGTTTTTCTGACCACGAGCGGTTCCTCCAATGAATTTCGTCCAAAGTCCTATCTCTAATTCGCTTTTATTTCAATATAGCCCATTATACATCCTCGAATGTATGTATAATGCACCTCCTTTTCGCAGGCTGCAACAACACCGTTTCGAAGACGCTGTTTCCATCGGAGATACACCCATGCCGCACCGCCCCCCTTTCCGTGTCCATTTTTCTTCTTCCGTTTCCCGTTCGGCGCTGGCATTGATCCTCACGGCATCGTCAATCGCTCTCACTGCCTGCGGCGAAGCGTTCGGCGAAAAGAACGGAAACGGCGCCGGCCACCCTCCCGCGCCGGTCGCCGTCATCACGGTACAGGAAGAAACGCTGCCGATCACGCTCGAATACGCCGCGCAAACGCTCGGTTCGCGCGAGGTTGAAGTCCGTGCGCGTGTCCCCGGCATTCTGCTCAAACGCAATTACGCCGAAGGCGCCAAGGTGAAGGCCGGCCAGTCGCTGTTCACCATCGATCCTGCGCCATTCGAAGCCGCCGTGGCCCGCAGCGAGGCGGAAGTCGCCGCCGCCGAGGCACGCAACAGCCAGGCCGCCCGCGAAGCCGCCCGCCTCACGCCGCTGGTCCAGAGCAAAGCCATCAGCCAGAAGGAATTCGACGACGCCACCTCTTCCAGGGACATCGCCGCCGCCGAACTGCTCGGCGCCCGGGCGCGGCTGCGCGAAGCCCGCCTGAATCTCAAATGGACCCGCGTGGAATCGCCGCTCGAGGGCATTTCCAGCCGCGCGTTAAAATCCGAGGGCTCGCTGGTCTCCGGCCCGGACGTGCTGCTGACGACCGTCACGCAGACCGATCCGATCCAGGTGATTTTCGGCATCCCCGACAACGAGCGGCTGAAGCTGCGCCTGGACGCCGATGCCAGGCGCCTGACGTGGCCGAAGGACGGACGCTTCAAGGTAGCGCTCAAGCTCTCCGACGGCAGCGAGTACAAATACACCGGCATGACCGATTTCTCCGATGTGCGCGTTTCGCGCGACACCGGAACCAGCGAGGCGCGCGCCGAGCTCCCCAACCCGGACAACCTGCTGCAGCCCGGCCAGTTCGTGCGCGTGGAGCTGTCGGGCGCTTCGCGCATCGGCGTATTCCGCGTGCCGCAGCGCGCCGTGCAGGAAGGCCCGCAGGGAAAATTCGTCTACGTCGTGAGCAAGGAAAACAAGGCTGAAGTCCACCCGGTGGAAGCCGGCGAATGGATGGGGCGCGACGTCGTCATCAGCAAGGGCTTGAGTTCGGGCGACAGGGTGATCGTCGACGGCACCATCAAGCTCGGACCGGGAGCGCCGGTGCAGATCAACGCGCCGGAAGCGAATCCAGCCGCACCGGCCAACGGCAAACAAGCGGGAGGCTGACCGATGTTCTCCCGCTTCTTCATCGACCGGCCGATCTTCGCCATGGTGATCTCGATCTTCATCATGATCGCCGGCCTCGCCTCGATACGCAACCTGCCGATCGCGCAATACCCGGAAATCGCTCCGCCGCAGGTGCTGGTGGCCGCCACCTACCCCGGCGCCTCGGCCGACGTGCTGGAAAAGACCGTCGCCGCGCCGCTGGAAACGCAGATCAACGGCGTTGAGGGCATGATCTACATGAACTCCACGTCATCCTCCAACGGCCGCGTGGAAATCAACGTCACCTTTGACATCGGCACCGACATCGACCAGGCGGTCATCAACGTCAACAACCGCGTCAAGCAGGCCGAGGCCCGCCTGCCGCAGGAAGTGCGCCGGCAGGGCATCCAGGTCGAGAAGAATTCCAGCTCCTTCCTGCAGGTGCTGGCTTTCTCCTCGCCCGACGGACGCTACGACGACCTATACACCAGCAACTACGTGACGCTGAACGTGCTCGACGTGCTAAAGCGCGTGCCCGGCACGACCAACGTGCAGATCTTCGGCGCCAAGGATTACGCCATGCGCATCTGGCTCAAGCCCGACCGCCTGGCGCAGCTGAAACTGACGACCGCCGACATCGTGCGCGCCATCTCCGAACAGAACGCCCAGTACGCCGTGGGCCGCATCGGCCAGCCGCCGACGGCCAGCGGCCAGGAGATGTCGCTGACCGTCAACACCAAGGGCCGCCTCGCCGACGTTGCCGAATTCGAGAACATCATCGTGCGCGCCGGCAGCGGCGGTTCCACGCTCCGCCTGAAGGACGTGGCGCGCGTCGAACTCGGCTCAAAGGATTACGACTTCATCGGCCGCCATAACGGCCAGCCGGCGACGCTGATGGGCATCTTCCTCAAGCCGGGCGCCAACGCGCTCGATACGGCCGTGGAGGTGAAGAAGACGCTCGCCGACCTGGCCACCCGTTTCCCCGACGGGCTGACCTACGCGATCCCGTTCGACACCACCGATTTCGTGCAGGTATCGATCCGCGAGGTGGTCAAAACGCTCGGCGAGGCGATGGTCCTGGTTTTCCTGGTGGTGTACCTGTTCCTGCAGAACTGGCGGGCCACGCTGATCCCGACGCTGGCGGTGCCGGTCTCGCTGATCGGCACCTTTGCCGGCATGCTGCTGCTCGGCTACTCGATCAACACGCTGACGCTGTTCGGCATGGTGCTGGCCATCGGCATCGTCGTCGATGACGCCATCGTCGTATTGGAGAACGTCGAGCGGATCATGCACGAGGAACAGGTCCCGGCCAAACCGGCGGCCATCCAGGCCATGCGCGAAGTCACCGGGCCGGTCATCGCCATCGTGCTGGTGCTGTGCGCGGTGTTCGTGCCGATCGCCTTCCTCGGCGGGCTGACGGGCGAACTGTACCGCCAGTTCGCGGTCACCATCGCCATCGCCGTGGTCATTTCCGGCGTCGTGGCGCTGACGCTGACGCCGTCGCTGTGCGTGCTGATCCTCAAACACGAACACAAGGCCAGCAACCGTTTTTTCGAAGCCTTCAACCGCTGGTTCGAGCGCGTCACCGGCCGCTATACCCGGGGCGTGGCCTGGCTGATCCGGCGCGGCGCGCTGGGCGCCCTGCTGTTCGGCGGCATGGTCGTCATTACCGCCGGCCTGTGGAAAGTCACGCCGGGCAGCCTGGTTCCCGACGAGGACCAGGGCTATTACATCAGCGCGGTGTACCTCCCCGACGGCTCCTCCCTGGAGCGCACCGACAGGATCGTCAAGGAGGTCGACGAAATCATCCGTAGCAGCCCGGACGTCGCGCACAGCATCGTGTTCACCGGCTTCGACTTCATCGGCGGCAGCTTCAAGAACAACGCGGCGACCTACTTCGTCACGCTCAAGCACTGGGACGAGCGGAAAACGCCGGCCAACGCCCTGGTCGGCGAAGTGTTCGCCAAGACGGCGCACATCAAGGAGGCGCTGGTTCTCGCCTTCGGCCCGCCGGCGATTTTCGGCATGGGCAACTCCGGCGGCTTCGAGTTCTACCTGCAGAACCGCGGCGAAGGCGGCCCGAAACATCTTGCGGAGGTCAGCCAGCAGTTCATCGCCAAGCTGCAGGCCGACCCGGACTTCGGCATGGTTTCCTCGCTGTGGCGGGCCAACGTGCCGCAGCTCGACGTCGATGTCGACCGCGAAAAGGCCAAGACGCTCGGCGTGCCGATCGACAACCTGTTCGACACGCTGGCGGCGACGCTCGGCACCTACTACGTCAACGACTTCAACAAGTACGGCCGCACCTGGCAGGTATTGATGTCGGCCGAACAGTCGTTCCGCAGCAGCCCGGGCGACATCGGCGGCATCTACGTGCGCTCGGAGCGCGGCGAGATGGTGCCGCTGTCGGCGCTGGCGCAGATCCGGCAGACGACTGGCCCGGAAACGCTGGAGCGCTTCAACAACCTGCCGTCGGTCAAGATCATCGGCGAAGGCGCGCCGGGCATTTCGTCCGGCCAGGTCATCGCGGAAGTCGAGCGGATCGCCAAGGAGGCGCTCCCAGCCGAGTTCAGCTACGACTGGGGCGGCGCCTCGTACCAGGAGAAAAAGGCGAGCGGCTCGTCGAGCTACGCGCTGGTGCTCGGAGCGGTCATGGTCTTCCTGATCCTCGCCGCCCAGTACGAACGCTGGTCGCTGCCGCTGGCGGTGCTGCTCGCCCTGCCCTTCGGCACCTTCGGCGCGCTGGCCGCGGTCTGGCTGCGCGGCATGAGCAACGACGTGTATTTCCAGATCGGCCTCGTCACCCTGCTCGGCCTCGCCGCCAAGAACGCGATCCTGATCGTCGAATACGCGGTGTACAAGCACGAGGAAGGCATGACCGCCGCTGCTGCGGCCATCGAAGCCGCCCGCCTGCGTTTCCGGCCGATCCTGATGACTTCGCTGGCCTTCATCCTCGGCGTGCTGCCTCTGGCTATCTCGCACGGCGCGGGAGCGGGCGCGCGGCAGGCCGTCGGCACCGGCGTCATGGGCGGCATGATGGCCGCCACCTTCCTCGCCATATTTTTCGTGCCGCTGTTCTACCGCCTGATCTCCGATAAAAAGTTGGGCGAGCAGCGCTCCACCGGCGAGCTGTTCGACGAGATCAAGGCGACGCACGCCAAGGCGCACGAGAAACTCTTGAGACGCATAGAACGCGACAAGCACGCGGAAGAAGACGATGAGTAAGACCATGCAGAAAACGACACGACGGATTGCCGTCCGTAAACTCCCCGCGCCCCTCCCGGCATTCCTTTCGGCGCTCCTGCTCGCCGGCTGCGCCGTCGGGCCGGATTACGAGCGGCCGGCTTTCGACCTGCCCGCCATCTGGTCATCAAGCGCCGCCCCGCAGGCAACGGCACCGCTACGCAAAGCCGATACCGCCGGGGAACGCTGGTGGTCGCTGTACGCCGACCCGGTGCTCGACGCGCTGGTCGACGAGGCGCTGGAACACAACGCCGACGCCAGGATGGCCGCCGCCCGCGTGCTTGAGGCACAGGCCATGTCCCGCATGACCGATGCCGACCTTTATCCGACCGTTTCCGGCGGCGTCAACGCCAACCGGACCAAGAGCTCGGAGGTCGGCACCTTCCCGCTCGGCACGATGCCGCGCATCCAGAACAACCATGTCGCCACCCTCGACGTCGGCTATGAGCTCGACCTCTGGGGAAAATACCGGCGCGCCAGCGAAGCCGCCCGCGCCAGGATGTTCGCCGCCGAATCGGCACGCGACGCCGTGCGCCTGTCGCTGATCGCGCAGGTGGCCCAGGAGTATTTCGCCCTGCTCGCCGCCGATGCGCAGGTCGAGGTGGCGCGGCAGTTGCTCGCCACGCGCGACGAAACGCTGACGCTGTTCACGCAGCGCTACGAAGCCGGCCACCTCTCGGAATTCCTGCTGCATCAGGCGGTGGCAGAAAAGGCCGCGGCGCGTTCGCAACTGGCCGCCTTGCAGTTGGTGCGCGACACCCGGGAAAGCACGCTGGCCATGCTGCTCGGCCAGTCGCCGCGCCAGGTCATGGAAAGCCGGATCCAGCGCGGCGACCCGCCACCGGTAGGTGAACTGGTCGTGCCGGCAGGCCTCCCCTCCGACCTGCTGCTGCGCCGCCCGGACCTGCGTGAAGCGGAACAGCAGTTGGTCGCCGCCAACGCGGACATCGGCAACGCCCGCGCCCGGTTCTTCCCATCACTGGGGCTGACCGGCTCCCTCGGCAGCGAAAGCGCATCCTTCTCGAAGCTGTTCTCGGGCCCGGCGGCCACCTTCATGCTTGCCGCCGGCATTACCCAGACGATCTGGGACGCCGGACGCATCAGCGCCGGCGTCGACGCCGCGCAGGCCCAGCGCGACCAGGCGCTCGCCAATTACCAGAAAACCGTGGCCAGCGCCTTCAAGGACATGCGCGACGCCCTCGCCCTGCAAAGCTCCGCCCTTGAAACCCTGGACGCCGAAACCATCCGGGCGCAGGCCCTGAGAAAGGCTCTCGGACAGGCGCGGCAGCGTTTCGACGCCGGCATCGCCAGCCGCCTGGAAGTCCTCGACGTCGAACGCACCCTGTTTCTCGCCGAACTCACGCGCATCGACAGCGAACGCGCGCGCAAGGCTGCGCTGGCGGATATTTTCAAGGCGCTCGGCGGCGGGTGGGAAACGCCGGTCGCCGCAGCTCAGTAGCGTTTATTGGCCAGCGCGTTGCGCGACTTGGTGAGGTTGGAGATCACTTCCTCGCTGCGCTGCAGCGACACGCCCACCGAGAGAACGTCGATGACGCTGAGCTGGGCGATGCGCGAAGCCATCGGCTCGAAACGGAATCCCGTTTCCGACGACCCGACGAGCAGCGTATGCCGGACAACTTTCGACAGTTGTGATTTTGCGTAGCTCACGATGCCGATCGTCGTGGCTCCCGCGTTGTTGGCGGCCTGCACCGATTCGATGACATCGTGCGTCGCGCCGGAATGCGAGATGGCGACGAATACCTGCCCGGGTTTCATCATCGCCGCGGCCATGATCGCCAGATGCGGATCGCTGTACCATTCGCAGGGAATGCCGATGCGGAAAAATTTGTGGTGGGCGTCCATCGCCACCGCGGCCGAACCGGCGAGTCCGTGGAAAATGATTTTTTCCGCCCGGCAAAGCGCGTCGATGGAATTTTGCACCGCCGCGAATTCGAGCGTCCCGAAGGTGCTGCTGATCGCTTCCTGGTTGGCCGCGAAAACCTTGCGCACCAGTTCCGGCACTTCCTCCTTCTCATTCATCGACTCATGAATGCTGCGGACGGCCGGGATGACGTTCTGCGCCAGATGAATCTTGAAGTCCTGGAAGCCCTTGAACCCCAGCGCCCGGCAGAAGCGGATCACCGTCGGATCGCTGACGCGCGCCTGCTCGGCCAACTGGCTGACCGAATAATGAATGACCTCTTCGGCCTCGCTCAGGACGTAATCGGCAACCTTCCTTTCCGACTTGCGAAGGCTGCCGTACTTGCCCGAAATGAAATTAACCTGATACGTCATAGCCGGGGATTATAGCGGACAGGCCCGTACCGTACCTACTTCAGCCCTGTCCGCCGCCATTCCCTCTCCCGGAAATCATCCCCCCGGAATGGAAAAGCTCCCCGTCTCGAAAGGCAGCCCCAGTTCGGCGAATCCCTTTTCCAGGATCGCGCGGATCTCGCGGTATTTCGGGCTATCGAACGCCGGCATGAGCATCGGCTTGCGGGGGAAGCCCGCATCGAAGCCGCGCGCGTAGAGAGCCATGTGCGAGGCGATGGTCGAGTCGGTGAAATGCAGTTTCGCCGAAAGGTCCATCATCACCAGATAGGCCTTGCGGGCACGGTTCCATTCGCCGGCGAAGGTCGCGCGCATCAGCTCGGTCATGATTTCCGGCGCCCAATTGTTCATGCCGGCGATGGCCGCCTGCACGCCCATGTGGTAGAGCGGCAGCCAGCCCGTCGAGGTGCCGGCGATGACCTGGAAGTTCTTGCCGGCTTCCTGGGCGCCGTAGGCGACCTGCGAGAGGAAGCCGATGGACAGCGGACTGTCCTTCATGCCGGCCAGCCCATACTCCTGGAGCGCCTTGACCGTCTTGAGATTGAAGGTGTAACGCGAGGTCTCCGGATTGTTGTAGGCGAAAACGGGGATCTTCACCGCGTCGATCAACGCCTTGTAGTATTCGATGACGGCCTCGTCGGTGTGCTTGTAGTAGAACGGCGGCACGGCGCCGATGGCGTCTACGCCGATTTTCTCAACGGCCTTCGCCAGTTCGACGGCGCTTTTCGTATCGATGCATCCGACATGCGGCAGCAGAATCTTTCCCGGAAAATCCTGAGCGGATTCCTTGGCCAGCCGGCAGATCGCGATGCGCTCTTCCGTGCTCATCAGCGGGCCTGCGCCATAGGAGCCGGTCAGGAACAGACCGTCTACTCCCTTGGAGAACATCCAGTCCATGTGCCAGCGGGTTTTGGCGGTATCGATCTGCCCGGCGGCGTCGAAAATCGTAATATTAGGGACGAGCGAACCTTTTATCGTCATGACGATATCCTTTCTAGTGGTAAGTTGTGAAGTTGAAACTAGGGTGCGATAGCGGCTCAGCCAGGCCGTTCAGCGAAACGCGGCTTCAGTTCCAGCGCATTGACGGCGCAATGCGTCCGGCCGTGCAGAAGCACGTCGATGACGTTGCGCGCGACGATCCGCGACACGTTTCCGGCCGACTCGACCGAGGTGGCCGCAAGATGCGGCGTCAGCGTCGCCCCGCTCACGCGGAGGCAGGAATCCGGCGGCAGCGGCTCGGGGTCGAACACGTCGATTGCCGCGCCGGCGATGCGTTTATCATGCAACGCGGCGCACAAGGCAGCCTCGTCGACCAGGCCGCCACGCGCGGTATTGATGAGGTAGGCGCTGCGCTTCATCAGCCCAAGGCGCTCTGCATTGACGAGGCCGCGGGTCTGTTCGTTCAGGGACAGCGCGAGGGCCAGGAAATCCGCCTCGGAAAAAACTTCCTCGATGGAAGAGGCCAGCGTCACGCCATGCTTCTGCGCCCACTCGCGGTCCGGCTTCAGATCGAAGGCCAGGGCGCGGATTCCGAAACCGGCGAGAAGCTCGATGACGCGCTGGCCGATACTGCCGAGGCCCAGCATGCCGACGGTCTTTCCCGAAATTTCGAACCCAGCCGAACGTTCCCAGCGCCCGGCCTTGAGAATATCGATATGCCCGGCGATCGACCGCGCCGCCATCAACATCAGCGCAACGGTCAGTTCGGCGACAGCGTTGCGGTTGGCGCCCGGAGCATTGGCTACCAGAACCCCTCGTTCCGTCGCGGCCGGAATGTCGATTGCATCGAGTCCGGTGCCATGCATGTGCACCAGTTGCAGGCGTTCGGCGGCGGCAAGCACGCTGGCATCCACCGTATCGTTGCCGACGACAAGCGCATCGGCGCTGCCGATTTCCGCGGCGATTTCGGCGGCCGTCATCGACGGTTTCGAACCCCTGACGACCTCGATTCCCTCTTTTTCGAGCATCTCGATGGCATCCGGCGCCAGGCGGCCGAACGACTTGGACGTGACAAGCACTTTCACTGCGCTTTCCTTTCCTGAAGATTGATTTCCCGCATGGCCGCGACCAATTGCGCGTAGCCGTCGTAGATTTGTTCGTACAGCCGGCTGTCGCCGGTATCGGGCCGGTAGAGGCGGCCGGCGCGCCGTCCGCCGGAGAAAGCCAGGCCGTCGATTTTCCCCATGCCGTGCAGCGCCAGGATGGCCGCGCCGGCGATGGAACCTTCACCATCCTCGGGAACCAGCACTTCCTTGTTCAGCACGTCCGTCAGCAATTGCGGGATGATCGGCGAGCGGGAAAGCCCCCCGGTCAGCACGACGGGCGAAACGACCGGCAAGGCCCTTTGCATGATTTCAACGATCGTACGCAGATCGAAGGCAACGGCCTCCAGCATGGCGCGCGCCATGTGCCCCAGCGAATGGTCCGGAGCGAGGCCGTAGAGCGCTCCCTTGAGCCGCCCGTCCCAGTAAGGGGAGCGTGCCTTGCGCAGATAGGGGAGGAAGTAAAGTCCGTCGGCTCCCGGCGGTGCGTCGGCGGCAAGCCTGTTCATCAGTTCGTAGGCTTTGGCCTCTTCCACGCCGGCTGCGCCAACCACGTTGTTCGCCAGCCATTGATAGGCATTGCCGACGTTGGTGACAATGCCTCCGCAGGCCCACAAATCGTCGGTCAGGCAAAAACACCACAGACTGGCGGCATCATCCACCATGGGTGTGCGGGTCAGGCAGCGCGCCGCGCCGGAAGTCCCCAGATCGATGTTGACCGTACCCGACGCCGAGGCGCCCGATCCCAGATTCGCCAAAGGTCCGTCGCCACCGCCCAGGAAGATGCGGACATCCTCGCGCAGACCGAGCCCTGCCAGAGGCGATCCCGGTTTTAATGAAAATCCCTCGATGCCCGAAACGGGCTGCGAAAGCCGATCCGCGCCGATGCCGAGATAGTCGAGCGCCGTGACGCTCCAGCGGTGATTGCGGATATCCAGCAGCCCGGTGCCCGAAGCCATGGAATAATCCACTGCCCATTCGCCGGTGAGCGGAAACGTCACGTACTCCTTGATCGAAACGAAGCGCCGGGCGGACCGGAATACCCCGTTCTCCTCCTCGCGCAGCCATGCCAGTTTGGCGAAAGGAAAGATCGAATTCATCGGGCAGCCGGTTTCCGGGTAAAGCCACTGCTCGCCTTCGCGCCTCTTGACGCCCTCCGCCTGCGGTTCGGCGCGGCCATCGGACCAGAGGATGTTCCGGGTCAGCGGTTTGCCGTTTTCATCCAACGCAATCACTCCGTACATCTGCGAGGAAAATCCAAGCGCGACGATCCTCTCCAGCCTTGCATCCGGCTGCCCCAGGCAAAGCGCGATGGCGCGATAAACCTCGTCGCGGACAAGATCGGGGTCCTGCTCCTCGCAGTAGGGCGCGGGCCTGACCGTCGAATAGCAGATCTGCGAACGCGCCAGGATGTTTCCGGAAGCGTCGTAAACCATTGCCCGGACGGAAGAGGTTCCGATATCCACGGCCAGAACGAGGTTTGCCTGAGAACCCATGATTTTTCTCTTTACCAGTTAGCCGCCATACAGTCCGAAAACGTTCTTCGGCAGATAGGTGATGATTTCCGGGAATATGACGGACACGAAAAGCGCCGCATACACCGCCATGATGAACGGTAGCAGTTCCTTGACGACCTCGCTCAGCGAGCTTTGTGACATCGAACAGCCGAGGTAGATCAGGGTTCCCACGGGCGGCGTGATCAAGCCCGCCGTCAGCGTCGCGCAGAAGAACACGCCGAAGTAGATGGGATCCACGCCGAAGGCCACGACCGGGCCGACGAAAATCGGCGTCAGGATGAGGATGGCCGGCGTCAGATCCATGATCATGCCGACCATGAACAGGATGCAGAAGGCCACGGCCATGAAGGCAAAGGGGCTGTGAATCGATGCCACCAGCGCTTCGGTGACCTGCTGCGGCACACGCTCGTAAGTGAGAATCCAGCCCACGGCCGTGGCCGCGCCGACGATCGCCATGACCGCCGCCGAACCTTTCATGGATGCCGCCGACATGGCCGGCAGGTCGCGGATGTTGAATTCCCGGTAGATGAAGGTGCCGACGAACCAGGCATAAACGACGGCCATCGACGCAGTTTCGGTCGGCGTCATCATGCCGGAAATGATGCTTACCATGATGAGCACGGGGAAAACCAATGCCCAGGCGATGCCCCTGGTATCACCGAAGTCGATGTCGGGAACGTCAGTGCCCCACCCACGTTTTTTGGATACCCAGTAGGCCACGGCACACTCGCCGACGACGATGAGGATGCCGATCAGGAAACCGCCGGCGAACAGCGCCGCCACGGAATCGCCCGTCGTCGAACCATAGACGATCATTGGAATGGAAGGCGGAATGATCGGCCCGACGATGCCGCCCGCGGCGATCGTCGCCGCGCTGAACGCGGGCGAATATCCCTGGCGGACCATGGCCGGGTACATGATCGCGCCGATCGCCAGCATGGTGGCGATGGCCGAACCGTTGATCGCGGCAAAAACGGCGCAGGAAACCAGCGTGACGATGGCCAGCCCGCCCGGAACGCCCTTCACCAGCCTCGACACGGCGGCGACGATCCGCCGCGTCATGCCGCCGCCATTCATGATCTCGCCGGCGAGGATGAAGAAAAACATCGCCGTCAGCCCGAAGTTATCCATGGAAACCATGAATTTCTGGGCGAAGACGATCAGATCGACCCCCTTGAGCAGCAGCATGGCCACAGCCGACGTTGCCAGCGACAGAGCCACAGGCACGCCGACCGCGAACAGTACGCCGAAAAACACGAGGTACAAAAACAGCGTGCTCATGCCGCTCTCCCCTGCGAAGCGTCCTTGATCAGCCGGACGACTTGCCACAGCCCGATGACGACCCAGACCGCGCCGGCGATCACGCCCGGCCACATGAACAGCGACGTCGGCAGATTCGTCGCCGGCAGCGGCACATCGCCCGTCATCATGTTGAAGCGGCCGCCGTAGAACGTCAGCAGCCCGCCGACCAGGATCAGGCAGAAAGCGGTGACGGCCCGATATACCACGTTGAAGATCCCCGGCTTTTTCGACAGGTTGTCGAAACCGATATGCTCGTTGCGGATGAATCCGCCGGTAATTGCCACGAACATGGCCAGGACGAACAATATCCGGATGATTTCCTCCGACCAGATGATCGACGAATCGAAAACATAGCGCATGACCGCATTGCTGAACATCAGCAGTGTCATGACGATGCCCAGAATCGTATAGACCGCGATCTCGACACGCCGACAGACAGACACCCCCGCAGGCTTACTTTTATCCATTACGCCCCCACTCCCAGAGTCCATTTACGCGGATGGAGTACGGAACCGCACCCCTGCCCGCATCTCCCGTCTTATTTCGCGGCTTCGAGCACTTCCTTCAAAGTCGCTTCATACACCGCGCCGTATTCCTTCTTTGCCCAGGCGAACGCCGGCTCGCCGGCTTTCTGGAAAGCGGCTTTTTCGGCATCGGTGAGAACGTAAACCTGGGTTTTCTTGGAGATTTCGTCGACGTAGGCCTTCTGCTGATCGCGGCCCAACTGGCGCTGCCACAGGCGTAATTCATTGACTGTGTCGCGCACCTGCTTCTGGACATCGGCGGGCAGCTTTTCCCACTTCGCCTTCGAGTAATACACCGGCACGGCCGAGTACACGTGATCCGTCTGCGAAAGGTACTTTTGCTGTTCGTAGAACTTGTTGGTCGCAATCAGCGAATAGGGGTTTTCCTGCCCATCGACGAGTTTGGTCGCCAGCGAATTGTAGATTTCGGTGAAAGGCAGCGGCGTCGGGTTAGCCCCCAGGTCGCCGAAGTACTTCATGTGCAGGCGGTTTTGCTGGGTGCGCAGCTTCAGACCCTTCAGGTCCGCCGGCGCCTTGATCGGGCGGGTATTGTTCGAAAGCTGCCGGAATCCGTTCTCCCAGAATGCCAGGCCGATGAGTCCCTTGGCTTCCATGCCCTTCAGCAGCTTGGCCCCGGCCGGTCCGTCGAGAACCTTGTCGGCCTGGCTTTCGTTGATGAAGATGTAAGGCGTTTCGAGAACGTAGTAGATCGGGTTTTGCTGCCCCAGCGGTCCTGTCGTCGTCAGCAGCATGTCGGTCATTCCCGCCTGCAACTGCCCGATTATTTCGCCCTCGGAACCGAGTTGACCGCCCGGGAAAACCTGGACGTCGAGCTTGCTGTTGGCCGCCTCGAGCCGCTTCTTGAGTTCCAGCGCCCCTTCGTGGATCGGCCCGCCCGCCGTTCCGTATCCGACCTTGATGACGAGCTTGTCGGCGGATTGCGCCAACGCCAATGTACTGCCGGCCAACGCCAGCGATGCGACCAATACCAGCTTCTTGAACATGACAACCTCCACAATTATTTCGGAAAACAACGATTTACCAAAAATTCGGGAAACGCCCTAGTCCTGCATGAACCCTATTTTGTTGTAATGCTACTTAAACCATAACAATTTTATTTGTAATACTACTACAAATTTTTGTAGTGTCAACCATTTGCGTCGGGGAAAAATTTCCCCTTACGCATCCGCATATTCACGGCCATCCAGGAAAATTCGCCAAATACCGCCTGTGATAACGGCAGAATCGGTACGCTATGGAGGCACGATGCCGCAAGTCATCGTCAGGATGGAAGCGCCGGGCACTCAAGCACAAGCTGCTGAACGAATTGTCTCGTGGATAAGCGGCTCTTCTGAGTCGCGTTGCACGGCGTCCTCCGACCTTCGGCGAAATGCGATGTCCCTCTCATGACGGCGGGCACCCTTCAACTCGGAAAAACTTGCGGCATCTTCGCTCTCGCGGCTGACGAAAATGAAATTATCTGGGGATCTTTCCCGCAAAACCAAGGCCTTGAAATTACCGAACCATTCCCTATCTTGGAATTGTGAGAGCGGCCAAAACCGTCGCGACCAACCAAGAAAGGAGAAGCATATGTACTACCATTCCCTGTTCTCCCGCGACCCCTTCGCGGAACTCGACCGCCTGCACCGTGATCTGCAGACGGCATTCAACCCCGGCTCAAGCATCCGGGGGCTGACGCATGGATTCCCTGCGCTGAACATCAGCGGCACGTCGCAGGCCGTCGACATTTACGCCTTTGCGCCGGGAATCGATCCCGGCACATTGGAGGTTCACCTGGAGAAAGGCACGCTGACCATCGCCGGCGAACGGAAACCCGAGGCGCCCCCAGAGAAAGCCACTCGGCATATCGACGAGCGTTTTGCCGGGCGCTTCCGGCGTGTCGTGTCGCTGCCCGATGACGTGAATGGCGACGCCATCGAAGCTCGCTATCGCGACGGCGTACTGCGCGTACACATTCCCCGCAAGGAAGAAGCGCAGCCCCGCCGCATAAGCATCCAGTAAGGAGAAACATCATGAGCGATACCACCACCGTTACCAAACCCCGCGAATCCGCCCGCAGCGATGCCGTTCTGCTGCCGCCGACCGATGTCATCGAAGACGCCAATGGCATCATCCTGTACGCCGACCTGCCGGGGGTGCCGAAGGACAAGCTCTCGCTGCACGTCGAGGCGGACACGCTGACCATCGAAGGCGAAGTGGTTCTGAACTTGCCCGAGGGGGCCGTGTCCAACCACGCGGAAGTGACTCTGCCGCGCTACCGCCGGGTTTTCACGCTATCCAGGGAACTGGATGCCAGCAAGGTGAGCGCAGAGTTCAATCATGGGGTACTCAAACTGAGTATTCCGAAAACAGATTACGCACAGCCGCGCCGCATAGAAATACAGGCAGGATAAGCATCGCCACCACGCGGGAACGTTTTCGAGCGTTCCCGCCAACCAACAAGGAGCGTGAACATGACTTTGGATTCGTTGAAAGAAAGTGTCGGCTCACTTTGGGATAACCTGGCCGAGGGCTGGAAGCACCTGACGCAGTCGGCGCCAAGCGCACTGACCCGTTTCCGTGTCAACGAAAAGACCAACGCGCCGCCCAAGGACGACGTCGATGACGCGTTCTACCTGCCGAGCCGCAGCTGGTCCATGCTGGGTGGCGATGTGTTCGAAGACGAAAACCGCCTGGTCGTGCGCCTGGAAGTACCCGGCATGGCGAAGGAGGACATGGGCATTGAGGTGCGCGATAACGCCCTGGTGATCTCGGGCGAGAAACGTTTTGAGCAGGAAGAAACACAGGGCCGCTGGCGCGTGATGCAATGCGCCTACGGCAGCTTTCATCGCAGCATTGCCCTGCACGTCCCGGTGCTGGCCGAGCAGGCCAAGGCCAGCTACAAGAACGGTATTCTGCGCGTGGAACTGCCCAAGGCAGCTCCAGGGGAGCCCAGGTCGGTCAACATTCCGGTCGACTAAACAACAAGAGCGGTGGGGAGCCTGAAGTTCCCACCGCTCTTTGATGCAGATGGTCTGACGACTTGGTGCGCTCTGCGCCGTATTACCCGATCTTGAACATCAGCGAATCAGCGCCGGCGTTGAGCGCCACGCTGATCGGCATCTGGCGTGCAACCTCGCCCCACAGCTGGCGCGGACCCGGCGAGCAGAAGCGGTCTTCGGCCGCCCATTCGGCACGGCGCGACACGAAGTATTGCATGGCCGGCGAATCCATCTTGACCAGCGCCTTTTCGATGACGAATTCATCCTTGCCGTGGCGGCGTTCGACGTTGAGCAGACCGGTCAGCGGAATGGCCTGGGGCAGGCCGCCCTTGTCGAGATTGGTCACCGTAGCCATGTAGCCGGTACGCCCGTCGAGGATCAGCGACCCCGCCGTCAAGCCGAGGTTATAGGTGTAGGCGGCATCGAACAGCGTCGGCGCGCCGCAACGGCCTTCATAGCCCAGGAAGTGGCAATGCGCGGCGAACGGTATCGTGGCGTCGATCTGTCTGACGCGATCCTTGACCATGTCGACCAGCAACTGTTCGGTCGGAATCAGCGAAACCTGCAGGTTGCCATGCGAATCACGGTCGGCCAGCAGCATGCGCACCACATAGACCGGCAGCGTTCCCAGCAATTGGGCGTTGGCCGTTGAAAGTTTGCTCTTGACGAAGTTCACCTTGCCGGCGTCGTCCAGCACTGCGAAGCCGGCCACATGGTGCGCCAGCACGTCGTTCAGTTCGGCGATCAGGGCTTTCATCTCCGGGATGAATTCAATCAACCCCTCGGGGATCAGCACGCCGCCATGGAAAATCCCCTGGCTCGCGCGCGCCACTACGGACTGCGCAATCTGCTCGACGATGGATGCCAGGGATTGCTTCTTTTCCGCCACTTCCTCGGAGACAAGGGTGATGGCCGGTTTGGTCTGCAGGGACACTTCAAGGGCGACGTGTGACGCGGAGCGCCCCATCAGCTTGATGAAGTGCCAGTATTTAAGCGAAGAACGGGTATCCTGCAGAATGTTGCCGACCATTTCGCTGTAGATCTTCGTGGCCGTATCAAAGCCAAAGGAAATCGGCAGCAGGCTGCCGATCTGCAGGTCCCCGTCGATGGTTTTCGGCACGCCGATCACCTGCACGCCCGAGCCGTCGGCCTTGACGTTCTTGAACAGGTACTCGGCGAGCACGGCGGCATTGGTATTGGAATCGTCGCCGCCGATAATGACGATAGCGTCCAGATTGTGATGGATGCAGGATTCCTTGACGAAATTGAACTGCTCTTCGGTCTTGATCTTGGTCCGGTCAGTACCGAGAAAATCGAAGCCGCCCGTATTGACGATGCGGCTGATCTCGTCATCGCCAATTTCGAACAGCGCTTTCTTGATCAGCCCTTTCGGCCCCGGCTTCACGCCCAGCAGCGTATTGCCCTTGCCAAGTATGCGCTTCAAGCCGTACACCACGTTATGGCCGCCCGCCGCCGGGCCGCCGGAGAACAACACGGCAACCCGCTTGCCCTGGGAAGCGTTGGCCTGGGTTCCGGCCGAAGCCAGCACAGTGTTTCCCGATGCCTGGACGGAGGACGGAAAGCTCTTGCCGACGCTGGCGCTGTCCTTGGTGCTGAGCACCTGCGCCGTATTGGCAAAACGAACTGCCTGCGGCGCGCTGGCATCGCCAAAATCAGCACAGACGGGAAGCGGCAGCACGCGCACCGCCTCCTCAAAAATCGAATTGTGCTTTTCCATCTTCAATAGCTGATCCAACAACTTGCTCATGCTTTGTTCCTTGGCTGAAAAGATAAACGGAGAAACGACGGGGCGTTACATGACACAGAACCCCGGAGGAGTTATCTGACTACGAAACCGCAAGCAATATGCACAACGGCAAAACCTGACGATTCTACCTTTTTTCCGCGTCTGGAATCATCCCTCTTTTTCTGTCGGCGCCTTCCCACAAAGTGGTTTCCCACAGTTGGTATTTTCTCCCGGCAATGGCAGAATGCGCGGCTCTATAACAACTGCTGGCGCTGAAAAAAGACACGAAACCCGGCGTTTCCCACGAATTAGGAGTATCGAGGGATCTGAACCGTGGGCATCCGGCACCCCGCAGACAAAAAAAACCAAGCCCGACCCGATTTGATTCTTCAAGCCCGCTTTTCTTTTTTTACTTTCGAGGGAACCGCCGTGACCGCAACCACTCCGCAAAATTCCGTAACTGAAATCAAGATAGTCCATGCCGACCCGACCGCCCTGGGCGTTTTTGGGCTGGCCACGGTCACTTTCGTCGCCGCCTCGCAGAAAATGGGGTGGACGTCCGGTACTGCCCTGATTATCCCGTGGGCGTTTTTCCTCGGGTCGCTGGCGCAAATCTGGGCATCGACCATTGATTTCAAGAAAAATAATATTTTCGGCGCCGTCGCTTTGGGCGCCTACGGCCTCTTCTGGGCTGGTGTCGCCATGCATTGGGCCATCTCGCTCGGCTGGTTCGGCCCGGTCGACCCGACCAAGCTCGATCCGCGGCAGTTCGGTTATGCCTGCTTTGCCTACACGATCTTCTCGGTGTTCATCATGATCGCCGCCTTCGAAGCCAACAAGGTTTTCGCTGCGATTCTCGTGCTGATCAACGTGCTGCTGCCCTCGCTAGGCTTCTCGCTGCTCGGCATCGGTTACGCGTTTTTCTCGGGCCTCGCCGCCTGGTCGGAGCTGCTGATCTCGCTGCTTGGCTTCTATGCCGCCGGCGCCATCTTCCTGAA
>JAVBSG010000056.1:0-47168 GCA_031547245.1 Propionivibrio sp. | reverse complement strand
GCGTTTCGGTCCATTCGGCAAGGCTTGACGGCAAGCCCAGTGCCGCCGCGTGGCGCGCCGCATAGATGCGCCCGAGAAATCCTTGCGGACACATATCGAGCAGCCACCAGGGCAGGCTGTCGCTGTGCAGGCTGCGGCCATTTTCCTCGCGCATGACGAAGCCGTTCGGGCACACTGGAACCAGCGCCCCGAGTCGCCGAATCGTGCCGTCCGCAGTGATTCGGTATACGGGGATGTCGCCAAGCCCCCGCCCGGCATCACGGAGTGCGTATTGAATAGTACGCCCCGACCCAATGCGCACAATTTCGTCGCCGAGCGCTGTGATGGCACGCGACGCGGTTGGCTGGCTGATCCCCAGCCGATCAACGAGTTGGCGTGCGGATACCGGCCCTGATCTTAAGCAAAGTCGAATCGAATCAGTGTGAGGCGGCATGTTTGTGAATACAAAAATGAATGGATAAGTGAATTGTATTCCAACTGCCTGACATCATGGGCCATATTCGAAAAATCAGCCCAAGGGCGGATAAGTGCATATGGCGTATTCCCCCTCCGGCGGAAGACGCTTCGCTTTTCCGCCCACGAGCTACATGGGCTCTCGGGCGGCCCCGTTTGTTTTTACATACAGAATTCGCTAGGCTGAACGAAGGTGAAGCGCCTATCCAACAAACCGTTTACCGTACGTAATTCCGGAGAGAATGAATGAACAAGACAGTGGTTGCGGCAGTATTGATCATGTTGTCCGGCAATGTCACTGCTCAAGTCTACAAGTGTGTGGCAAACGGTAGAACATCGTTCTCGGATTCGCCTTGCCCGGCCAACGCCAACGAAGAAAAAATAACCCTACCCGATTACGGCAGTGCGGAAGCGCGAACTTCTGCGCCTCCTACGGCGGCAGATGTTTCGCGAGATTTCAAATTAAGGCGAATCGATAGCGATATCGAGGACAAGGAAAACGAGATTCAACAAAACATCCAGGCAATGGAAAATGAAATCTCGAAATTGAAAGAAGATTCGGACAAGGTTGGCGACAACAAGCTCAACGCCTTATGGAAAGAGATCCTGGCCGAGGAAATGCAGGCTGTCGCGGCAAAATATATGGCACTGAATTCCAATCTGCAAAATAGCATCGACGCGTTACGCGCCGAGAGGCGAATACTGGCCATGCCTTCCGTGTCCAAGGAGGCAATAGACAAGGCGAACGCCTTGATTCGGAGCAGTCGATTAAGACGGATAAATCTCGACATCCAGTACAAGGAAGACGAGATTCAACAAAACATTCGGGCGATGCAAAACGAAATTTCCCAACTGAAAACGGAGTCCGACAAAGTGGGCGACAACAAGCTCAATGCCTTGTGGAAAGAAGCCCTGGCCTCGGAAATGAAGGCGGTAACGAAAAAATATCAGACCATCAACTCGGCGCTTCAATATCAGGTAGACGCTCTTCGTTCCGAGAGGCAGTTATTGTCCCGTTGAGGTTGCCGTCCGTTTCAGGCAAGGCGTTGCTTGCCAGCAATAATTTATTGCCGTTCTTACTGCCGGTCGAATATGGCGCTCCTCGGCGCGGCGAAATCACTCATTCCCGGTAAGAGCTGACACTACCGGAACAGGGCTTTTCGCGTAAACTCCCTTCCCGTATCGGTTACGTGCAAGCGCTCGGCAAGGCGGACGGGAAGCCACGGCAAATGGACATGGAAACGAAAACACCGCGCAACGAGGATCTGGAATTCTGCCCGACGCTCAGTCCGGCCGGGCAGGCCATGCTCGACTTCCTGCGCGAGCATCCGGCCGCGCCGTTCTACCGCAACCGCAGCGGCAACCGGCTGGGGGCGGACGATATCGGCCCGCTGCGCGACTTCGTCCGGGAGGTTCTGGACAGCCGGCCGGGCTGGCCTTCCGGCGGCGTGCCGGACTGGCTCGCGCCCTTCCTGCAGAAGACTTTCCGGGAAGTGCCTTATTTCCGCCGCTTAGGCCCGCCGCCGGAAAACCTCGGCGATATCGCGACCACCTCGCGCGCCGATCTGGCGGCCGATATCGCGCGCTTCGTGCCGGATACCGTGCCGGTCGGCAGCCTGATCAATTTCCGCACCACCGGCACTACCGGCCACCCCCTGCTGATCGCCTCGCATCCCATCGTGGCCGGGCGCTACCTCGCGTTCCACCTGCGCGCGCTGCGCCGCTTCGGTATCGAATTGCGGCATGGGCGCGGGCAGGTCGGCGTGGTGCTGCTCGGCATGCAGAAGAAGTGTTTCACCTACGTTTCCGTCACACCGCTGATGGACGAATCGGGGCTGGCCAAGCTCAACCTGCATCCGGACGATTGGCGGCACCCGGACGACCGCGCCCGCTACCTCGACGCACTCGATCCCGAAGTCATCGCCGGCGACCCGATCTCGTTCGCCGAACTGCTGGAACTGCCGGTCGCCCTGCGGCCCAAGGCGATTTTCTCGGTAGGGATGATGCTCTCGACGGGGCTGCGGCAGGCGCTCGAGGCACGCTTCGGATGTCCCGTGCTGGATTTGTACTCGATGAACGAAGTCGGGCCGGTCGCCGTGTTCGACGCCGGGCTCGGCGGCCATCTGCTGCTGCAGCACCGGCTCTACGTCGAGATACTCGACGAGGCGGGCCGCCCCGTTGCCGAGGGCGGGCGCGGCGAAGTGACGTTCACCGGCGGTTTCAACTTCTGCCTGCCGCTCGTGCGCTACCGCAGCGGCGATTTCGCCAGCCTCGCGCACACGCCGGACGGGCCGGTTCTACAGGGTCTGAGCGGTCGCCGGCCGGTGCGCTTTGTGACCGGCGGCGGGGCGTGGATCAACAACATCGACGTGACCCATGCGCTCTCCGGCCTGCCGGTTGCGCAATACAGCCTGCACCAGCGCGCCGACCGCAGCCTCGTCCTGCGGCTGCCGGCGGCGGCGATGGCGCAAGGCGCGCGGGCCGCCGCGCTGCTCGCGCCGCTGTTCATGGGGCTGCCGTTGTCTGTCGAGGAAGCCGGCGGCGAGGGCAAGCTCCTGCAATACACGTCCGATCTGCCGCAGCCATGAGTTCATCGCTCGAATTGTCGGCCAACGCCGTGATCACTGCCTCGATCCTGCTGGCCGGGCGCAACAGCATCCATACGTGGTGGACCGGCATCGTCGGCTGCCTGCTGTTCGGGCTGCTCTTCTACGGCACGCGCCTTTATGCCGACGTGGCCCTGCAAGGATTTTTCGTCGCCGCCAGCGCGCTCGGCTGGTGGCAATGGCGGTTCGGCCGCCAGGGCGCGCCGCTGCCCGTTTCCAGCGGCGGTTTCGCGCTGCTCGGCCCGGCGGCGCTAATTGGCTTCGCGGCGACGCTGGCTTACGGCGCGGTGCTGCACGCCTATACCGATGCCTATGCGCCCTTCATCGATTCGGCCGTTCTCGCCTTCAGCGTCATCGCGCAGATTCTGCTGATGCGCCGGCGCATCGAGACCTGGTTCTTCTGGCTGCTGGTCAACACCATCGCCATGCCGCTCTACGCCTCGCGCGGGCTTTACCTGACCGCCGGACTGTACGGCGCCTACTGGGTCAACGCGCTGGTGGCCTGGCGCTACTGGCGGCGCGAGCTGCTTCGGGCGGCGGCATGACCCGACGCTACAAAAGGGGGCTCGTCGTCGGCAAGTTCTGTCCGCTGCACCGCGGGCACGAATTCCTGATCCGCCGGGCGCAGGCGGCTTGCGGCGAGTTGCTCGTCATCAGCTACGCCGAGCCTTGCCCGCCCGGCTACGAGGCGGCCAAGCGCGAGCGCTGGCTAGCGCGGCGCTTCCCCGACCTGCGCGCCGTCGTCATCGACGCGGCGCGGTTGGCCGCGCTGTGCCGCGCGGCGGGAATCGGCAGCACGTCCGTCCTGCCGCCCGATGCCGCGCCGGACGACGAGCACCGGCATTTCGTGGCCTGGATCTGCCTCGATCTGCTGGGCCTGACGGTCGATGCCGTATTCACCAGCGAGGATTACGGCGACGGTTTCGCCCGCGTGCTGGCCAGTCGCTTCGGGCATGCGGTCGATCACGTCTGCGTGGACCGCGCCCGGGCCGCGGTTCCCGTTTCGGGCACGCTGCTGCGCGCCGATCCGCACGCCCACCGGGAGTTTCTCGCCCCGGACGTTTACGCCGACTTCGTGCGCCGGGTCGCCGTGCTCGGCGGCGAGTCCTCGGGCAAGACGACGCTGGCCGCGGCGCTCGCCGCCCGGCTGAACACCCGCTGGGCGCCCGAATACGGGCGGGAGCTGTGGGAAGCGAAAGACGGGCGGCTCGATTTCGACGACATGCCGCATATCGCGCAAATCCAGGTCGCCCGCGAGGAGAAGCTCGCGCAGGAGGCCGACCGCTGGCTGATCTGCGACACCACGCCGCTCACCACCTATTTTTACAGCCGCGAGATGTTCGGCAGCGCCGCGCCGACGCTCCGGCGCTTGAGCGAACGCCCCTACGACCTGACCCTGCTGTGTGCGCCGGATTTTGGCTTCGTGCAGGACGGCACGCGGCGCGGCGCCGATTTCCGCGCCGTGCAGGATGCCTGGTACCGGGCGGAACTGGGCAAAAGAAAAATTCCGTTCCATCCGCTCGAAGGCCCCCCGGAACGGCGTCTGGCCGTGGCGGAATCGCTGCTCGCCGGACTGGGTTTTCCGGCAGCCGGCCGATTCAACGACCCGTATGTCGACTAGACCTGCCTGACCGGCCCCGGATAACGGGCAACGGCGTCATCGGCGGTCAGCAGGGTAATGCCCTCGACCGTGGCCTGCGCCACCAGCATCCGGTCGAACGGATCTTTGTGGATCGGCGGCAGGCTGTCGATGGCGACGGCGTGTTCGCTGCCGATCGGCAGTTCGCTATAGCCGTTGTCGAGCAGGCCGCGGCGCAGCAGGCGGGCATCGGCCTTGAAGTCCTCGCGGCCCAGGCCGTGTTTGATGGCGATCTCCCACAGGCTGGCGGCGCTGAAAAACAATTCGTTTTCCGGATCGTCGATCAACGCGGCGGCCTTGGCCGATAAACGGCCCGGCGTGCCGGCCGCCCAGAGCAGGAGGCGGGTGTCGAGCAGCAGTTTCATGCCTCTTCCCCGAACAGCCGCTCGATTTCGCTGCCGCCCATCCGGTCGAAATCGTCGGGCACGCTGATCTGGCCGCTCATGAACCCCAGCCGTTTCATCTGACCGGCCTCGGGCGCATTCAGCGGCACCACCTTGACCAGCGGTTTGCCGGCTTTGGCGATCACGAACGGCTCGCCGTTGGCGGCCTGTTCGACCAGGCGCGACAGGTGGGTCTTGGCTTCGTGGATGTTGACTGTCTGCATGGTGGACTCTATTGGACTAAGTCCTATTAGTCTAGTCCGATTTTCCGGTGCACACAAGCGGCTTTCCTCCGATGCAACGTCCCGTTTCCGCCCAGCCGCTGAAAATGATCTGTAGGGCGGATAAGCGAAGCGCCATCCGCCGGCTATGCTCTCCGCCCGTGTTAAAATAAATTGGCTGTTAATGATATCAGCATATTGCGTTCAGCGTGGATTGTCTCGTTGTCAAAACTGCCGCAATAGTGCGTATAGTGAGTTCCCCATGCGGCGGATGGCGCTTCGCTTATCCGCCCTACGCGGACTGGATTTTCCGTGATTCTCCTTCGCTTTTTCTACCCCGTCATTGCCTTCTTCTTCGGTTTCATCACCGACGCGATCACGCTCGGCCAGCGCGTCAAGGTCATGGATTTCTGGCGGCTGGGCGCTTACCTCGCGGGAGCCGCGGTTTTCGCCTGGTGGCTGGCGTGGCGGTATTGGCATGAGAGGGAGCCGCCGGCGCCGGGCAAGAGCTGGCGCGGGCATGCCGAACGGCTCGTCTGGATGGCGCCCTACCTGCTTGTGCAGGTTTTCTTCGGCGGGATTTTTTCCGCGCTGTTCATCCTGTATTTCAAGAGTTCGGGGCATCTGGGCACGTGGCTGACCGCCGCGGTCCTAGGCGCGCTGCTGGTGGCCAACGAGTTCGCCGGGGACCGCTACGGACGGCGGTTTACGCTGACCTGGTCGCTGTTCGCCCTCAATGCCATCCTGCTGTGCAATTTCGTTTTGCCGTATCTGGCCGGAAGCCTGGACCCCCGCTGGTTCTTCGTTTCCACGGCGGCCGGGGCGGCGCTTGCGCACACGGTGCGCTGGCTCTCGCCCGGGCGGCCCGGGCGCATCGGCCCGGCCTGGGGTATCGCCGTCGTGCTGCTGCTGGCCTGGATCTTCGGCATGATCGCCCCGGTGCCGCTGGTCAAGCGGGACATGGCCGTCGGCCACGATTTCGAGCAGATTGCCGACCGCTTCGTGCTGCGCGTCGAAGCAGCGCCGCCGTGGAACTTCTGGAGCGATCAGGCGGCCGTGGTGCACGTCCCGGAAGGCGGGCGCCTGTACGGCGTGTCGGCCGTTTTCGCGCCGCGCGGCGTCACCGCCGACCTCGAACACCGCTGGGAGGTGCTGGAGGCGGGCGGCTGGCGGCTGGTCTACCGCAACCGCTTCCACAGCACCGGCGGCCGGGAGCGGGGTTTCCGGGGATATTCGTGGGTACTCAGTCCGAAACCGGGCGAGTGGCGTTTCATCGTCGGCACCCAGGATGGCCGGACCATCGGCGTGACCAGTTTCCGGGTCGAGCGCGGAGAGGTCCCGGTGTGGGAATTGACCGAGCGGGAATTCTGAACGGCAAGGGTTTCGGGATAGAATCAGGGCTTGTGCGGTTTATTGGGAGATACCTATGGCTGTCCGAAAGTCCCCTGCCTTGCCTGTAAAAAAAGCCCCAGCGGGACGGAAGCCACGCGAGGAAGCCGCTCCAGCGCCCGGGAAAGCCGTGAGGAAAGAGCCTTCACGCATGAAGGCCACGGCCGCCGCGCCGGCGTCGCATGGTAAAAAACGAAAACGCCTGGCCAAAGCCTTTCCGCTGCCGCTCGACAAGGCGCGGAAAAAACAGGTCGAAGAAGCCGTCGTCCGCGAGCGCTTCTCGATGTTGCCAAACGAATACGAGCGATTATCCGCCATCAAAACGCAACTGGCGGAGCAGGGGGTTGACGCGAGGCGGAGCGATCTCGTCCGTGCCGGGCTGGCGCTGCTTTCAGCGCAATCGGTGGAAGAGCTGCAGCGGCTGCTGAAGGCGCTTCCGCCAAGGCCGTAACGGCGCGTTGCCTTTCCTCAACACCTGGTTTCTGCTTCTACGAATACCGATGTTTCCAAGAAATATCCCTTACATTTGTAGATAAAGGGATATAAGATGTGGCGTAAACTCAAGGGGTTCATCAATGGCCACGCCACTCTTTCAATCCGTCACGCCATCGCTGACCACGCTGTTCGGTTCGCTCGATGGCCATGCGAAGGCGGGAGCGCCGGTATTCTGCGGATCTCCCGGTTCCATCTCCGTCCGCAAAAATCAAAAAGGCGCAGAATACTACGTTCATCGATTCTACGACGGCGCCAGCAAACAACGGGAAACCTACCTCGGTCTTGTTGGCGAGCACGAGGCGCGCATACAGGACTTGCGCGCTCAGATAGAAGAAGTGAACGCCTCCATCCCGGAACTGCGGCTCCTGGTGCGCGAGGGTTTTCAATCGGCCGACCCGAAGACGTATGCCACACTGGCCAGCCTCCACAGGCATGGCTTGTTCAACGCCGGCGCCACACTGATCGGTTCGCACGCGTTTGGCGTTCTGGTCAACCAGATGGGAATACGGGCTCCAGCTTATGCCACTGAAGACGTGGATGTCGCCCGCCGGGAAGTGCTTGCGTTCGACCGGATTCCGGAAAAAAATTTTCTGGAAATGCTGCGGGACAGCGGGATCGACTTTATCGAGATTCCTCAGCTCGATCCGAAACAACCCGCTTCGAGTTTCAAGCAACAAGGGGTATCGCGTTTTCATGTTGATCTGCTTGTGCCGTCGCCAGATGCGGAAATAAGAATTGTCGCCGTCCCCGAATTGAAGGCGCATGCCACCGCATTGCCTTTTCTTTCCTATGTCCTTGGACAGACACAGATCGCCACCCTTATTTCCCGTGAAGGTTGCTGTCCTGTCCGTGTCCCCGTGGCCGAGCGGTTCGCCGTCCATAAACTGGTGGTATCGCAGTTGCGCTCCAATCGCATTGCCAAGACGGACAAGGATATCTTCCAGGCATCCGTCGTTCTGGCTGCCCTCGGGGAAAAGTTTCCTGGCGCTATCGAATCGGCGGTCAGGGATTTGCCCGTTTCGGCACGCAAGTATCTGGCCGACAGCAAACGCTTCGTGTCTGAAAGACTGGAAGCGCATCCTCGGGCTGCCGAAGAATTTGAGAATGCTATTATGCTATAGACATAGAAAGCAAGGGCGGATGGGCGAAGCGCTATCCGCCAGCGAACTAGCCTTCGAGCCGCTCGCTATTCATAAATGGAATACGGCGTTCGCCCTACAGGATACCGGCTTCGATCAAACCAGGATGATTTCGCTCGGATCGACATTGATCCGGATATTGCCCCCGTAGCAGATCAGTTGCCGCATCCGCCGGTCGATTGCCGCCACGAGAAAGCGGTTTTCCTGCTGTTCGGCGGGCGAATGTTTTCGGCCGGAAAGCCGCTGATACGCCTGTTGCCTCAGGCGGACGATCCTGCCGATGTACTTTTCGAGCTTGTGCATTTTCCTGCGTGCGATAGAGGTGGCTGTACGAGTCATTATGCAAGAGTCCTGTTGCATTTTCGTGAACACGCCGCGAAAGTTTCGCAGCGAACGATAGGGAGCGGTGCCGCCGCAAATGCTGCGGAAACCGATACACCTGTTGCCTTTGCACGGCAGATCGGAACGGCCCGGCGGGCGCCGGAAAAACGAGCGGCGCTCCCTTCAGTTGACGAGGACTCATTTCCATTCTGCTGTTAGGGATACTAGCAGCCGCGCTCCATCAGTTGCGTTAAATATTTCCTGATTCGGGGCAATTGGGAGGGCCTTGGATTCCCAAAATGGCTGCACCGCCTACGGTGGTGATCCGGGGCGGCTGCTTGCGCCAGAGGGGGCTGCCGTGAGGCCTGTCTCGTCCCGCTTCCGTCTGCCTTCAGTGCTGCGGCGTCGTGAATTGGTTCTGCAGGAAATGGGCGATGGCCTTCGACATGCCGGTACGCTTCATCCAGCGGTAAGCGGCCTCTACTGCATAGGGGGCTGCTGCCGAGATGGCGAGCACTGCATTGAGTTCGTCCAGATCCATGTTAACCTCCTGTCGTCGGTTCATCGATTGAACGGCGGTACTTCCTGAACCGCGACAAAAAACCGCCGCTTATCTCTACAGACAGCAAGCGGCGGTTTTTGTTCCCGGCGGTATGATCATATCCTATGCCATATGCCGGAAAGGGATATTGTCATACGTCGAAGTGGTTTCCCTGCTGCGGCAGGCGGACGTTTTCCCAGCCGAGCCGGTCGCGGATAGCCTGGGCGAAAATCGCCGAAGTGCCGGATTCGCCATGCACGATGAAGGTGTTTTCCGGCTGCTTGTGGAAACCGCTCAGCCAGTTAAGCAGGGCGCCCTGGTCGGCGTGCGCGGAGAGCCCGCCGACGGTGTGGATGCGGGCGCGCACCGCGATGGGTTCGCCGAAGATCTTGACCGTTTCCGCGCCGTCCACAAGACGCCGCCCGAGCGTCCCGCCCGCCTGGAATCCGACGATGAGCACGCCGCATTCTTTGCGCGGCAGGTTTTCCCGCAGGTGGTACTTGATCCGCCCGGCTTCGCACATGCCGCTCGCCGAGATGATGATGGCGCCTTCGCGCACCCGGTTCAGCGCCTTGGAGTGTTCGGCGTCGGCGACGAACTCGATGGCGACCTGCTGCGGATTCGCGCGCAGCCAGTCGATCAGGTCGTGGGTCCCACTGTCCAGCAGGTCCGGATGGGACATGGTGATGCGCGTGGCCTGGTTGGCCATCGGCGAATCGACATAGATGTGCAGCGGCGAGAGGCGGCCGCGGCGCACGAGATCGGCCAGAAGGTAGAGCACTTCCTGGGTGCGGCCGACGGCGAACGAGGGGATGACCAGGTTGCCGCGCGCGGCGCGCGTCTTCTCGACGGCTTCGACGATTTCGTCCTCGGTTTCCTGCATCGGGCGGTGCAGCCGGTCGCCATAGGTGGATTCGACCACTACCACGTCGGCCTCCGGAACGACGGCCTCCGGGTCGTGCAATACGGGGCGGCTGTTCATGCCCAGATCGCCGGAGAAAACCAGCTTGCGTGTCGTTCCGCCGTCTTCGACGGAAATCTCCAGCCAAGCCGAGCCGAGAATGTGGCCGGCATCGTGAAAACGGACGTGGATGCCTTTTGCCGGTGAGAGCATTTCACCGTAGGGTACCGGCTTCAACTGCCCGAGGATGCTCTGGGCGGCGGTGACCGTGTACAGCGGCGGCTGCATGTCGCCGTTCTTGTTGTTGCCGCGGTGCCGGTGCCGCAGCTGCCATTCCGATTCCTTTTCCTGGATATGGGCGCTGTCCGGCAAAAGCACGCCGAGCAGGTCGATGCTGGCCGGCGTGGTGTAAATGGGGCCGCGGTAGCCCAGCACGCCGAGGCGGGGCAGCAGGCCGGAATGATCGATGTGGGCGTGGGTGAGCAGCACGAAATCGATGTTGCGGACGTCATTGACGAAGTTGAGCGCCTGCTGGTTCTTGTCGTAGGCGTCGCGGCCGCCCTGGAACATGCCGCAATCGACGAGGAAACGGGTATGGCCAGTATCCACCAGTGTGCAGGAGCCGGTAACTTCGCCGGCGGCGCCGAAAAAACTCAATCGCATGGTGTTTCCCTCCTTGGTCGTTTCGTGAATATCGTGATGCCGCGTTCGGATCATGCGCGGTGCGCCGTCACCCATTGCTGCCAGCGCCAGGAGTCGCGGCACATGTCCTCGATGCCGAACTCGGCCTGCCAGCCGAGCAGCTCGCGCGCCAGCGACGGGTCGGCAAAGCACTGGGCGACGTCGCCCGGGCGGCGGGCGACGATCTTGTAGGGTATCTCCTGGTCGCTGGCCTTCTCGAAGGCATGGACGACGTCGAGCACGCTGTAGCCCTGGCCGGTGCCGAGGTTGACGGTCATCACGCCGGCCTTGTTCTCCAGCGCCTTCAGGGCGGCCAGGTGGCCGCGGGCGAGGTCGACGACGTGGATGTAGTCGCGCACGCCGGTGCCGTCGTGCGTCGGGTAATCGCCGCCGAAAACGGAGAGCTGCGCCAGCTTGCCGACGGCGACCTGGGTGATGTACGGCATGAGGTTGTTCGGGATGCCGTTCGGATCTTCGCCGATGATTCCCGAGGCGTGCGCGCCGACGGGGTTGAAGTAGCGCAGAAGCCCGATGTGCCAGCCTTCATCCGAGCGGAACAGATCGCGCAGGATGTCTTCGAGGATCAGTTTCGAGCGGCCGTAGGGATTGGTCGCGGAAAGCGGGAAGTCCTCGCGGATGGGAACGCTGTGCGGGTCGCCGTAAACGGTGGCGGAGGAGGAAAAGACCAGCGTCTTGACGTTCGATTCGGCCATGACGTCGAACAGCGCCACGCTGCCGGATACGTTGTTGTCATAATAGCGCAGCGGCTGCGAGACGGATTCGCCGACGGCCTTGAGACCGGCAAAATGGATGACGGCGTCGATCGGGTGATGGCGGAAAACGTCGCGCAGGGCGTTGCGGTCGCGGATGTCCGCTTCCACGAAGTTTATCCGCTTGCCGCTGATCTGCTCGATGCGCTCGAGCACGGCCGGTTTGCTGTTGGAAAAGTTGTCGATGACGACGAGATTGTAGTTAGCCGCCAGAAGCTCGACGCACGTATGCGATCCGATGTAGCCGGCGCCGCCGGTGATGAGTATGTTTTGCATGGTGTTCTATATGTCGGTTGATGGGGAGTTCTGGTCCGCCTGCCAGTAAAAGCCCTCGTTGCTGTTGATCCAGCGCAGCGAGTCCATGAGGCAGGTATTCAACATTTTCCGGTCGATACCCGAGCCGGCGAGCTTGGCCAGAATCCTGTCGCATTCGTCCGTGCTTTCGGCATCGTAGTGTTCGATCAGCGCCAATATCCTCCCGAGGATACCATTATGAGACTGCAGCGCCTCGACAATTTCCTTTTCGAGCGTGATCTGCCGCAGGATTTCGTCGAGCGGCAGGCCCAGTGCCGCCGGCATCATCGACATGATGCCGGTGATGAACGCCTGGCCGGCGAGCAGGGCGTCCCGCGGGCGCAGGCGTCCGATCAGCACCTCCATCATGCGGCCGCGCAGCGCGGCGATCTGCAAGAGCGGCGTGCGGCTCGGATCGAGCGTTTTCCCGGCCGGCGTCATCAGCATCAGCTGCAGCCAGCGCTGCAGCTGGCGCCGGCCGAGCACCATGATGGCGTGGCGCAGCGAACCGATGCGCTGCGGGAAACCGTAAGCGACGGAATTGACGATGCTCAGCAGCTTGACGGCGAGCGCCGGGTCGCGCTTGATGTTCTCCTCGAGCTTGTCGGTCTCGGCGTCGCGTGCAGCGAGGTTG
The DNA here is from genome assembly GCA_031547245.1 of Propionivibrio sp. GTDB lineage: Bacteria > Pseudomonadota > Gammaproteobacteria > Burkholderiales > Rhodocyclaceae > Propionivibrio. The sequence goes on along the minus strand of JAVBSG010000056.1, from coordinate 34,701 downwards.
ATGAGCTGGATGATGTTCGCCTGCGAGGCGGAGAGCCGGCGGCCGCTGACGATTTCCGGCCGCGCGAAATGGTAGCCCTGGAAAAACTTGAAGCCGCTGTCGCGGCAGAGCGCAAAGTCCTCCGGCGTTTCCACGCCCTGCGCCAGCAGCTTGATCGGCAGGCGCATCAGCGGGCCGGAAAGCTGCAGCAGTTCCCGCGAATTCCGGTTGCGGATGTCGATCTTGATGAAATCGACGATGGTCAGGAGCGGCGAGCTGATGTCATCGAGTCCGGCATAATCTGCCAGCGCCAGCGAGTAGCGCCGCTCGCGAAGGGAGCGGCAGCGTTCCAGCGTCGGCGCGTCCGGCGGGCTGTCGAGCGTCAGTTCGAAGACGACGCCTTCGCTGGGCAACGCCTCGATCACGTCGTCGTGCAGGAAATCCTTGTCGACGCGCAAAAACGCCTTGTGATGCCCGAGCGCGCTACGCACGCCAAGTTCGGCGTAGGCCGCGCAGACCAGCACCGCCGCGCCGGAAGGGGCGTTTCCCGCCGACTGCAGCAATAGCTCGTAGCCGACCAGTTCCTGTTTCAGGTCCAGTATCGGCTGCCGGCTCAAATAGGTGTCGTTGAAGCTGGTATCGCTCATTCTTTTTGGCGCTATGTCTTTCGCTTTTACGTACTGTATTTCTCTTTACCAAGATTATTGGCCCAGTACAAGGCTTGAGCAAGACTATCCTCAAGAAAATCGAGGCTGATGGCGGGCAACAGGCTCAATGCTTCGTCCAGAGCGGACGATTCGGCCTGTTCGGTAGCCTCGGCGAGCTGCAGCAGCCGACCGAGCAGTCCCTTGCGTTCGGTCAACGCTTCCTTGACGCGCGGGACGATGGGAAGCTGTTCCAGGATTTCCTCGATGGGCACGCCGAGCAGGGTCGGCATCAGCGAAATGATGCCGGCCATGAAACCGTGGTCGGCGAATTCCCGGTCTTTGGGCATCTGGCGTTCGGCCAGCAGTTCCATCAGGCGGCCGCGCGTGGCCGCCAGTTGCAGCAAGGGGTCGTCCGTTTTTGGGGCGCCTTTCGGGTCTGTGTAGATCAGCAGCTGCAGCCAGCGCTGCAGCTGCCGGCGGCCGAGGATGGTAATGGCGTGGCGGAGCGACGTCACCCGGGCGGACAGTCCGCTGCTGACCGAATTGGTCAGACGCAGCATGTTGACGGTCAGGCGCGGTTCGGCCTTGAAGGCATCCTCGATCTCGCTGGTTTCAGCATCCTGCAGCACGAGGCTCAGGAGGCGCAGGAGTTCGACCTGCGACGGCGACAGTTTCCTGCCGACGACGATCGTCGGTTTGGCAAAGTAGTAGCCCTGGAAGAGTTCGAACCCCAGTTTTTTGCACAATTTCGCCTGGTCCGACGATTCGACCTTCTCGGCCAGGAGCTTTTTCCCGAACGGACGGAGCTGCCCGACGAGTTCCGTGAGTTGGTCCGGCGCCATTCCCAGCACATCGACCTTGATGATATCGGCGATTTCGAGCAGCGGGCGATACGCTTCGTCGACTTTCACGAGGTCGTCGATGGCCAGCGTGAAGCCCATCTCATGCAACTGCCGGCAGCGCTCGATGACTTCCGCGGTCGGCGACACGCTTTCCAGTATTTCCAGCACGACCGCGCTGGTCGGCAGGGCCTCGATCAGCTCGCTGAACAGAAATTCCTGGTCGACGTTGATGTAGCTCTGGTATGGGCCCAGCGTGTCATGCAGGCCAAGCCCGGTAAAGGCGTTGGCGATGACGGTGGCGGTGGCTTTCGACGCGTCGACGATGTTGACCCGGTTGCCCGGGGCGAGCGGACCCTCGCGGAAAAGCAGCTCATACGCCAGGAGTTGCTGGTTGCGTCCCAGAATCGGCTGGCGGCCAAGGAATACCTGAGAATTGTTGTTTCCGGACATATTGGGCCAGACACCTTCGAATAGGATCGTTCAGCGGTTATCGATATTGTATAGAGGTTCCGGCGATCCCTGTAGTTCAGGCGTTCGAAAATATCCAATGGAAATACTACGGAGGGGTATTCGGGGCGGTTTTCACCCGTCTTTCTCACTTCTCACTGGCCGTGCGTCTGGAAAGCGCCATGGTTTTTACGGCGGGCAACGGAAGGAATGCTGCCGCCCGCCCCTTGACGGGGCAGGCGATTTCCATGGTGCGGGGGAAACTCCGTGTCTAGGCCGCCGAGCGCGCCAGATTGTTGGCCCAGGCTAGGGCGCGCGACAGGCAGTGGCTGGCGTAGGGCGCGTCGATCTCGGGCAGGCGCTGGATGCGGTCGTCGGCATCCTTCCTGTCTTCGTTTTCCAGCGATTCGACAAGGCCCAGAAGGTCGCCGAGGGGGCCTGTGCGGTCGGCGAGCGCGTTGTGGACGGCAGGGACGAGCGAGAGCTGCGCGAGAACGTCCGGCATGCTCTTGCCGATCAGCGCCGGGACCAGCGACAGGATTCCCACCATGAAGGCCTGGTCGATGAAGTTGCGCCCGATCTGCTGGGCTTCCGGCGTGTGGTCGGCCAGCAGCTCCATCAGGCGGCCGCGCGTGGCCGCCAGTTGCAGCAGGGGGTTGGCCATTGGCATGGAGCTCGATGCGCCGATGTAGAGCAGGAGCTGCAGCCAGCGCAGCAGCTGGCGCCGCCCCAGGATCATGATGGCATGGCCCAGCGAGGTGATTTTCGTCGGGATGCCGCTGGCGGCCGAGTTTGTCAGCCGCAGCAGGTTAACCACCAGGCCGGGTTCCTGTTTGAGCGCCTTTTCGATTTCGGCGGTGTCGGCGTCCTGGCTGATCAGGCCGAGCAGGCGCAGCAGGACCATTTCCGAGCTTTGCAGGCGCTTGCCCTGGACGACGGTGGGGCGGGCGAAATAGTAGCCCTGGAACTGGTCGAAGCCGAGCTCGTGGCAGAGCTTCATCTGTTCGTGGGTCTCGACCTTTTCGGCCAGCAGGGTCTTGCGCAAGGGCTTCAAGGCGGAAACCAGCTGCTTTAAGCGTTCCGGCTCCGTGCGGCCGACGTCGACCTTGACGATTTCGGCGAGCTTGAGCATCGGGTTTTCAAAATCGGCTGATTCGGGGCGGATGCGGGTCGCCAGGATATATCCCTCATGATGCAATTGCTCGCAGCGGGCGATGAGTTCGGGCGTTTTCGTGAAATTGTCGAGAATTTCCAGCACCACGCTTTGCGGCGGCAGGGCGCTGATCAGCTCGTTGCCCAGCATCCCTTCGTCCACCTTGACGAATCCCTGGTAGGGGCCGAGGGCATGCGCCAGCGAAAGTTCGTTGAAGGCGTGGGTAATGACCATGGCCGTGGCCTGGCCGCCATCCAGAAAACTGGCGAAGTTTCCTTTTTCGGTGTCACCGCTGCGGAACAGCAGTTCGTAGGCGATCAATTGCTGGTTGCGGTCGAGAATGGGCTGGCGGCCGAGAAATACGTCCGGCATGACTTTGGCGGGTTGACGACCGAGAAATACGTCCGGCATGACTTTGCTTGACATACGGATTCCTTTCTGATGACCGAAGGCCGGCATGTGCCGTTGCACCCCATTAGATCTTAGCACTACCAGCGTGGAATATCTGCCCCAAAGGGCGGATTGCTGCTTTTCGCGGATTCAACGCCCTGTAGCGAAAAAATCCAGCAGCCGCAGCGGCAGCCAATCGAGTCTTCCCGGGGCCGGGGAGCGGGTAAACCCCACGTGCCCGCCGTCATCCGGAAAATCGAAGACAACGGGATTCGAGGCTTGGTTCCGTTCGGGCAGGACGCCGGACGGCATGAACGGATCGTTGCGCGCGTTGAGCAGCAGGGTCGGCAGGCCGATAGTCTTCAGCCACGGCCTGGCGGAAGATCGCCGCCAGTAATCATCGGCGCTGGAGAACCCATGCAGGGGCGCGGTGACGAGATCGTCGAATTCGTACAGACTGCGGGCGTTCTTCAGGCGCCGGCCGTCGAAGAGGCCGGGATGGCGGAGAAGTTTCGCGGCGGCGGACGCTTTCAGGGAACGCAGGAAATAGTGCGCGTAGATGCGGTTGATTCCCCGCGACAGATGATGGCCGCAGGCGCTCATGTCGAGTGGGGCGCTGATGGCCGCCGCGGCGTCGAGAACGGTTGCCGCTTCCGTTTCCCGTTCGCCCAGCCATTTGAGCAGGACGTTGCCGCCCAGAGAGAACCCGGCGGCAACGAGCGGCCTGCCGGGATAGGCCGCCTTGAAGCGGCGCAGGATCCAGTCGATCTCCTCGCTGTCGCCGGCATGGTAGGCGCGCGGCAGGCGATTGAGTTCGCCCGAGCAGCCGCGGAAGTGCACGACGACGCCCGGCCAGCCGGCATGCTGCAGTTCGCGCATGAGCGCCTGCGCGTAATGGCTGCCCGAATTGCCTTCCAGACCGTGGAAGACTATCACGAGCGGTTCGGCGCCCGCAGCCGGCGGCACGGCGTTCCAGTCCAGGTCGATGAAGTCGCCGTCGGGGGTTTCCCAGCGTTCGCGCCGGTAGGGCAGCGGGTCCTGGCGCAGAAAGCGCGGATAGATGGTCTGGGCGTGCCCGCCCGGCAGCCAGCCGGGGGCGCGGTAGGGCGAGGGCGCCGATTTCATTCGGCCGACGTGCCTAGTGCAGGGTGTGCCGCTGGTTGTCCGGCGTATCGTCGCTGCCTTCCGACGACGCTTCGGCGGCGGCCGACGTGTGGCGCGAGAGCAGGCGCCAGCCGCTGGCGCCGCGGATGAAAACGTTGGTCGACAGCATCGGGCCGTGCGTCGTCTGGTCCTTGTCCAGGAAAAGCGTTTCGACGACGCTGTGCACCGAGATCAGCAGGCTCTCCCAGCGCACCCGGGTGCGGATATGCACGGAAAAGCGCGGATTGCCCTCGAAAATGGAGCGCCAGCTTTCGCGGATCGCCGCGTGGCCGGTCATCCGCTGCCCGGTCGGGTGGATGCAGACGATCTCGTCGTCGTCGGACCAGGTCGCCATCAGGGCGTCCAGGTCGCCGCGGCCGATGGCTTCGTAAAAGGCTTCCTCGGCGTCTTCGGCCGAAGTGAAGATCGTGGCGCTCATGACAGGTCTCCGGTCGGGCAGGCGTCGAGGACGCGCTGCGGTTCGAGTTGGTTCAGGCAGTTCAGGTGCCCCAGGGGGCACTCGCGCTTGAAACACGGGCTGCACTCCAGGTTGAGGCTGAGGATCGTTGAGTGATCGGAAAGCGGCGGCGTGAAACCGGGCGAGGAAGAGCCGTAGATTGCCACCAGGGGCCGGCCGACCGCCGCGGCCACGTGCATCAGGCCCGAATCGTTGCAGACGACGAAAGAGGCGGCGGCGATGAGATCGATGGCCTGCGCCAGCGACGTTTCGCCGCAGAAATTGCGCGGCGCGGCGGCGTTGGCGAGGCGGATGATTTCGTCTCCGACCGCCCGGTCCTTGGGCGAGCCGAGCAGCCAGACGGCATGGCCGCGCTCGGCCAGCCTGTCGGCAAGCGCCGCGAAATGGCGGGCGGGCCAGCGCTTGGCCGGGCCGTATTCGGCGCCGGGGCAGAATACCGCGACCTGCCGCGGGCGTTCGATGCCCAGAGCGGTCAGCGTTTCCGCCTGCTGTTCCGGCGACGAGGTGAGGTGCGGCGATTCGACCGGGCGTTCCAGCGCCGTTCCCGGGGCCTGCGCCAGTTGGGCGAAACGTTCGACCATCAGCGGCAGGGCGGTTTTGTCCAGCACGTGGCGGCGGTTGATCAGGCCGTGGCGGGATTCGCCGGTGAAGCCGATCCGCTCCGGAATTCCCGCGAAAAACGGGATCAGCGCCGATTTGAGCGAATTGGGCAGCACGTAGGCCCGCTCGTATTTTTCCCGCGCCAGCTGCCGGGCCAGGCGGTAGCGAGCGGCCAGCGAAAGTTCGCCGTGGGCGAAGGGGTTGTCGACGACGCTGGCGATTTCCGGCATGCGGCGCAGCACCGGGGCCACCCACGGCGGCGCCAGCGCATCGAGAAGCAGCCCGGGGTCCTGCCGGCGCAGGCGCATGAACAGGGGCTGCGCCATGACCGTGTCGCCGATCCACGCCGGAGCGACGACGAGCGCGCGGCGGGCGTTCATCGGGATGTCAGTGTCCCTTCGGCGCTTCGCCCTTGAAGACGTAATGCGTGCTGCAATAGGGGCAGACGGCTTCGCCGGTGTGCAGCACGTCGAGGAAGACGCGCGGATGCTGGTTCCAGGCCGTGGCGTTGGCGGGAGGGCAGTGTACGGGAAGATCGTGTGCGGTGACTTCGACTGTTTTGTTGTCAGCCATGATGGTTTCCGGATGGGTTGTCGGGTTGTCGGTTGCTGGTATTCGTGTGCGCGCCGCGCCGGGGCGACAGGCAACCGCGGCCGGGAATCCGGTTTTTCTTCCGCTTGCCGGTATGCCACGGCGGCGAGGCAACTGAAGATTCTAGCCGATTTCAGCCTGCGGATGGCGGTAGAATAACTGCTTTGCAGTAACGCAAGGCATAACCATGGTGTGGAAACCTCATGTGACCGTTGCCGCGGTCGTCGAACACAACGGTAAATTCCTGCTGGTCGAGGAGGAAACGGATGAAGGCATCCGTTTCAACCAGCCGGCCGGCCATCTGGAGCGCGACGAAACGCTGCTGCAGGCGGTTGTCCGCGAAATGCTGGAAGAAACGGGGTACACGTTCGTGCCCGAATACCTGGTCGGCATTTACCACTGGAGCCATCCGGAGAAGGACATTACCTACCTGCGCTTTGCTTTCGCAGGGAAAACCGTCGCCCATGATGCCGGCCGCAAGCTGGACGAAGGCATTCTCGGCGTGCGCTGGCTGTCGATCGACGAGATCCGCGCGCAGGCGGACCGGCTCCGCAGTCCGATGGTCCAGCGCTGCCTGGAGGACTGGCTGGCCGGCAAGCATTACCCGCTGGACCTGGTGACGCATTACGCATGACGGGGTTCTGCGCGCGCGCACTGCTTTGCGCGGTATTCTGGTCGTGCGCCTGGACTGCCGGGGCCGCCGAGCGTGTTGCGGTCTGCTTCAATTACGGCTGCCTGAACCAGGCCGAGGTCGAGTATGGCGACAGCCAGCTGGAGGAAATCCGGCTGCTGCTGGCGCCGGCGGCCACCCCCGCGCAGGAGCGCGAACTGCTTGCCGTCGCCGTCGGGCGGCTGCTTGGCTGGGCGGGGCAGCAATCGCCCATCGGCGCCGACCGCGGCGGCAATTATGCCGACGAAGGGGTTTATGGGCGGATGGACTGCATCGACCATTCGACGACGACGACGCGCCTGTTGCGGATGCTGGAGCGCCACGGCTGGCTGCAGTTCCACCGCGTCCAGGAACCGGTGTTGCGCTTGCGTTTCGTTTTGTTCCAGCACTACTCGGCGCTGATCGAGGAGATCGCTCCGGCCGGGGCCGAAGGGCCGCCGGAGCGGTTTGTCGTGGATAGCTGGTTTTTCGATAACGGGCAGCCGGCGGTGGTGATGCCGCTGGAGGCATGGATGGCGGGAGAGGGGCCCAATGGCGTCGATTGATGAAGGCAAGGGAAAAACGGTGGTCGTCGGGCTGTCCGGCGGCGTCGATTCGTCGGTGGCAGCCCTGCTGCTCAAGCAGCAGGGCTGGAACGTCGTCGGCCTGTTCATGAAGAACTGGGAGGATGACGACGACGACGAATACTGCTCCTCGCGCCAGGATCTGATCGACGTGATGAGCGTGGCCGACCGGATCGGCATCGACGTCGAGGTGGTGAATTTCGCCAGGGAATACAAGGAGCGGGTTTTTTCCGAATTCCTCAAGGAATACCAGGCCGGGCGCACGCCCAACCCGGATGTGCTGTGCAACTCCGAGATCAAGTTCCGCGCTTTTCTCGACCATGCCATGCAGATGGGGGCGGAGCGGATCGCCACGGGACATTACGCCGGCGTGCGCGAGGCGGACGGAAAATTCCAGCTGCTCAAGGCCGAGGACGGCACCAAGGACCAGAGCTACTTCCTGTACCGCCTGAACCAGCAGCAATTGTCGAAAACGCTGTTCCCCCTGGCCGGCATCTACAAGCGCGAGGTGCGGAAAATGGCCGAAGAGGCCGGATTGCACGTGGCCGTGAAAAAGGATTCGACCGGCATCTGCTTCATCGGCGAACGGCCGTTCAAGGAATTCCTGATGCGCTACCTGCCGCCGAAAAAAGGCGAGATCCGCTGCCTCGACGACGAGCGGACGATGGGTGAGCACGACGGCCTGACCTACCACACCATCGGGCAGCGCAAAGGCCTGCAGATCGGCGGCGTGAAGGGCGGCAGAAGCGGCGCTTCCGGCGACCATGACGCCTGGTTCGTGGCCGGAAAGGACATGGCGCGCAACATCCTCTACGTCGTGCAGGGGCACGACCACCCGGCGCTGCTCGCCAGCGAACTGTCGGCCGGCCAGCTGACGTGGCTGTCGGGCGAAGCCCCGCACACCCATTGGGTTTACGGCGCCAAGACGCGCTACCGGCAGGCCGATGCGCCCTGCGAAATCGAGCGAATCGCGGACGGCCTCTGCCACATCCGTTTTGCCGCGCCGCAGTGGGCGGTAACGCCGGGGCAGTCTGCCGTGGTTTATGAAAGCCGCGTATGCCTGGGCGGCGGCATCATTCTCTGAGGGAATGCCGCCGCACCCCCCGCAGTCACCCTCTCAACGGCGGCAGGGAGCTTTTGTAGTTCATGAAGATGACTTCGCGCGCGGATTTGCCGATCTCGACGATGGCTGGATTGGTGGGTTTGCGTTCGGTGGTGATGGCGTAATACTGCTCGACGATGGAGTCGATGCGGCCGATTTCGACGACCTTGTACTGCGCGCAGATGTCCTCGACGATGGCCGTCGGTCCGACGAACAGCCCGGCGCCGGCTTTCCCGAATGCCTTTGGCATGGCGCTGTCGTCGAATTCGCCGACGATGCGCGGACGGATGTTTTGCGAGTCGAACCAGAAGTCCAGTTTGGGCCGGATGGCGACATCCTCTCCGGGCAGAAGAAAGTGGGCGTTGTCGAGCGATTCGGGAAAAGCTCCTTTGAGTCGCCGTGCGTACTTGCGGGTCCCGAAAATGCTGATGCGGCTCTCCCCCAGCAAATGGCTGTAGCCGCGCACGTTCAGTTGCGCCGGTATGGGCTGGTCGGCGATGATCATGTCCAGGCGGTGGATGGACAGGTCGGCCAGCAGCGACGGCAGCAGCCCTTCATGGCAGATCAGGCGGACGTCGTCGCCGAGTTTGAGCGCCGGCTCCATGAGCCGGTAGGCCATCGACTTCGATACGGAATCCGAGATGCCCAGGCGCAAGGGCACGATGCTCCGGGTGGTGTTGCTATTCAGCATGTCGACCAGCCGGTCGCCGAGGGTGAAGATTTCCTCGGCCATCGCCAGAGCGCGGTAGCCGGCCTCGGTCAGCGCGACGCTGCGGCCGGCGCGCTGGAACAAGGTGACGCCCAGCTTGGCTTCGAGTTTGCTGAGCTGCCCGCTGATGGAATGCGGCGTCAGGTGCAGCCGCTCGGCGGCGCGCGCGATACTGCCGGCTTTGGCCACGAGCCAGAAGTAACGCAAATGTTTGTAATTGAGTTCTGCCATGAGCGGTGTCCGTCGGTGGGCGTTCGCAAAAAAATACCATTGAAATAAAGATCCCCAAGATTGTATACATCGAAAATATCGATGTGTGGAAAAAAAATCTTCGACTTGTTTGAAGTTTCCTCATGTTCTAGCATCTGTATGTTAAGGTGCTTTCTGTTCGAGCACGCTTGCAATCCACGGGTACGTTTAGGAGATCCTGATGAAAAAAGTATTTAGCATAATGATTGCGGCTTTCGTCGCGTTTGTCGCGGCGGGGCTGACCATCGGCGAGGCCGAAGCCCGCCGGATGGGCGGCGGCGGTTCATTCGGCATGCAGCGCCAGTCGATCGCGCCGAAACCGGCGCCCACGCGCCAGGCCGCGCCCGCGCAAGGCGCCCCAGCACAGGCGGCGCCCCAGCGCAGCTGGATGGGTCCCATCGCCGGCCTGGCCGCCGGGCTGGGGCTGGCGGCGCTGATGTCGCATCTGGGGCTGGGCGCCGAATTCGCCAACATCCTGATGATCGCGCTGCTGGTCATGGCGGCGATGTTCGTCTTCAGGCTGCTCGCGAGGAAGCAGGCGCAGTCACAGTCATCGCCCATGCAGTACGCGGGGGTGGGGCGGCACGATGCGCCGCCGCAAACGCCGCAGAGCTTCGGCGGCGCAGGCGCGGCGGCGAGTTCGGCGTCGATTCCCGCCGACTTTGACGCCGAGGCCTTCCTGCGCGTCGCCAAACTCAATTTCGTGCGTCTGCAGGCAGCCAACGACGAAGGGAATCTCGACGACATCCGCGAGTTCGTCAGCCCCGAAGTCTTTGCCGAGATCAAGATGCAGATGGAAGAGCGCGGCCAGGCTCCGCAGCGCACGGACGTGGTGACCCTGAACGCCGAGCTGCTGGAAGTCGTTACCGAAGGCAACCGGCATATCGCCAGCGTGCATTTCAGCGGCATGATCCGCGAAAGCGAAGGGGCAGCCGCCGAGCCGTTCGGCGAGGTCTGGCACCTGACCAAGCCGACCGACGGATCGAAGGGCTGGTCCGTCGCCGGGATCCAGCAGATCAACTGACGTTGCCTACCCGCCGGTTTCGCTGCCGGCAAAAACCCCAACAGCCAGCCGCAATCCGGGCTGGCTGTTTTACGTTGGGCGCGCCAGAAAATCAGAGTTCGGCAGCGAGCGGCGCGTGGCCGTCCTCCCCTGTGTTTCTGCCCAGCCCGTACCAATCGAGTTTACGCGTCACGATCATGATCAGCGCCAGCACGCAGAACAGCAGGGCGCTGCCGAGCAGCAGGGCGTTGTCCTCCGATTGCAGGAGGCCCCACAGCGCGGCGTAAAGCAGGCCGAGCAGCGCGCCGAAACCGAGCGCCCGCCTGGCGCTATGCAGCACGTGGCTGACGTAGAAAGTGATCAGCGACACGCAGGCGACGCTGGCGGCGAGGTAGGCGAGGTTGAAGCCGATGTGCTCGGACAGCGCCTGCAGCAACAGGTAGAAGAGGCACAGCGCCATGCCGACCAGCCCGTACTGCACCGGGTGCACGCGCAGCCGCTTCAGGACTTCGAACAGGAAGAATGCGACGAAGGTCAGGCCGATGAACAGCAGGGCGTATTTCACTGAGCGCTCGTTGAGCTGGTACTGGTCGACGGTCTGGATCAGGCTCGCCGAGAACGTCGGCAGCGTCGATAGCCGCGCCTGCATCAGCATCCTGCCCAGGCGGGTGTTCATGTCGTTGGCGAACCAGGTGCTTTTCCATTCGGCGGTAAAGCCTTTCGCGGTCACGTTGCGCGTGGTCGGCAGGAAATCGCCGACGAAGTTCGGATGCGGCCAGTTGCTGGCGAGGGAAAAGGTGGTCGACTCGCCGACCGGGACCACCGCGATGTTGTTCGTGCCCTGCAAATCGATTTCGAAGGAAAAGTCCAGCGTCTGCGGCTCGTGGAGATTGCCCGCCTTGATCGGCGCATGGATGCCGGAGTCGAGCGCGGTAACCTTGGTTCCGGGCCGGAACGGATAGCGGCCGTCGTTCAGCCGCAGGGGTTCGATGTGGCGGATGCCGCGCGTATCGCCGACGCCGATGCTCAGGTACGGCTCGCCGATCTTGACGTTCTCGGCGAACAGCGACGGCTGCGCGGGCAGGTTGAACCGGCCGCTGAAACCGACCGGGCCGCTGTAGGTCTGCGCCTGGTAGATGCCGATCCGCCGCGGTTCGACATCCAATTGGCTTTTGACGTCCAGTTTCTCCGGCAGGAAATAGAGCACCGCGCGTTCGGTCCGCAGCTCCCAGTTCTTGTCGCTGTCCTGCACTCTGCGCTGGAATTCGTAAGGGATGGCCAGGATCGGCCCGATGATCGTCTGCGCGCCGCTGGTGCTGTTGCTGACGGTCCTTACCACCTGCTCCTGCAGGCTCGCGCGTTCGTCGATCAGGTGCATGATGCTGCCCACCGGCAACAGCAGCAACAGCATCAACGCCAGCAATACGCCGATCTTGGCCGGCAGGGAAGAGAAAAATCTCATGAACGCATCTCCTTGTTTTGTTCGATGCGCCCAATTTACGCCGTGTGCATGAAGGCACGATGGGCTCGTGTGAAGTCTGTGTGAAGTGCCGGGGCATCCGGGAAAAGGCTCGGTACGGCGTTCAATCCGACTAATTGATTCAGCATAGCGCTAGAATTCAGTGCCGGAAGAAAACAGAAAGGATGTAAGCTGGAGTGGACCTCTATGCCAAAATCAACCGACCCATTGCGGTTGGCATCTTCTTGTTATTCGAAAAATTCGATCAATCTAAACAAGCACGACGCGTTTTATCTTTGGATTCTCAATCGAGAGGCTGCAGCGTATTGTCAGACAAGATGGTCTGACTCACTCGATCAACTTGAAAGGAGTTTTAACATGAACAGCAAGATCGCTCTCATCACCGGCGGTAGCCGCGGCCTGGGCCGCAATACCGCACTGCACCTGGCTGACAAAGGCGTGGATACGATCCTGACCTACAACAATCGCCCTGACGACGCCGACTCGGCCGTGGCCGAGATCGCCAAGCGTGGTGCGCATGCCGTAGCGCTACAACTGGACGTCGGCAAGAGCGCCGGCTTCGCGGCCTTCGCCGGGCAGGTCAAAGCCTCCCTGCGCCAGCACTGGCAGCGCGACAATTTCGATTACCTCGTCAACAACGCCGGACACGGTCTGTATGCGGCCTTTGCCGAGACCACCGAAGAACAGTTCGACGAACTCGTGAACGTACACTTCAAGGGCACGTTCTTCCTGACGCAAAAACTGTTGCCGCTGATTGCCGACGGCGGCCGCATCGTGAATCTGTCAAGCGGGCTGGCGCGCTTCTCCTACCCAGGCAGTTCGGCCTATGCATCGATGAAAGGGGCAATCGATACACTGACGCGCTACATGGCGGTGGAACTCGGCCCACGCCGCATCCGCGCGAATTCCGTCGCGCCGGGCGCGATCGAAACCGACTTCGGAGGCGGGCGCACGCGCGACAACCGCGAGATCAACGCCGCCATCGCCTCACGCACACCGCTCGGCCGCGTCGGTCTGCCTGACGACATCGGCGGCATGATCGCCAGCCTGCTCTCCGACGACAACGGTTGGATCAACGGACAGCGGATCGAGGTGTCGGGCGGGATTCACGCATAAACGTCGAACAATCCTGACGGTCTACCTGCGTGCGCGGCGATTCGAGGCCTGCCGAATGCAGGTGTGTCAGGTGAGTCATCGGCCGCATTAAATCCTCTGGATAAGGTAAAGGCTTGAGGAAAAAATGCGCTAACCGCCAGCCAGCGGCAGCGTCAGCACCGCTTCGACGCCGCCTTCGGGATGGTTCCGCAGCACGATTTTGCCGCCGTGGCGCTGGGCGACTTCGTGCACGAAACTCAAGCCGAGGCCGGTGCTCTTGCCGCCGTGTTCGCGCGGCAGCGAGTAGAAGCGCTCGAACACCCGCGGCAGGGCGTAGTCCGGGACGCCGGGGCCGCGGTCGCGCACGCTCAGGCGGTAGAAACCGTCGGCGCGTTCGCCGCGCACTTCCAGCGTGCCGCCGTCGGGGCTGAAGTCCAGCGCATTGTCGAGCAGGTTGCTGACGGCCTGCGCCAGCAGCAGCGCTTCGCCGCGCAGTTCGCACGGAGCCAGGTCAGCGCGGATGGCGATGCGGCGCTGTTCGGCCTGCGCCGCCTTGGCTTCCACCGCTTCGGCAGCCAGCGCAGCGAAATCCAGCGGCTCGCTGTCCAGCGTCAGCTGCGATTCGAGCCTGGCCTGCAGCAGCATCCGGTCGATCAGCCGCTGCATGCGCAGCGTCTGCTGGTGGATGTTGGCGCTAAAGCGCCGCGCGGCGTCCGGCGGCGGGTTTTCCTGCAGGATTTCGGCTGCGCCGCGCACGGCGGCCAGCGGGCTTTTCAGCTCGTGCGTCAGCGCGTGCACGTAGTGCGTGATGTATTCCTTGCCTTCGAGCCGGCGGCGCATGTTTTCCAGCGCTGCTGCGAGGCGCGACAGTTCCGGGCTGCCGAGTTTCGGCAGGGCCGCCGTCTCGCCGTTGCTGACGGCATCGGCATAACGGATCAGGCGCTTGATGTCGCGGCCGATCCACCACACCACGGCGACGCCGATCACGAGCGCGATGCCCAGCAGCCACGAGCCTGCAACCCATATCCGCCGCTCGCTGTCGCGCATGATGGGGATGAACACCTTGTTGGCCTTGGCCACGGTCAGCACGCCGGCGATTTTGCCGTCGCGCAGCACCGGCGCGGCGACGTGCATGACCGAACTGTTTTCGTCGCCCGGCTCGGCGAGGGTGCTGCGCGCTCCGTAGCGGCCGCGCAGCGTCAGGTAAACGTCGTTCCAGCGCGAAAAATCGCGGCCGGTGTCCTTGCCGGCCGAATCGTACAGCACGATCCCCTTGTCGTCGGTGATGTAGACCTGGTATTCGAAGCGCCGCTTGCTGAGTCCGTTGATGCTGGCGTTCGGCTGCTGTTCGTTCATCCGCGCCAGCGCCGTCGCCAGCCGTCCGTCGTTGATGTGGCCGTCGGCCATGTCCTGCGCGGCGATCGCAGCCAGCAGCTGCGCGGAATCGACGAGGTTGTCCTCGGTCGCGCGGCGCACGCCGGGCTTGATCTCCTTGACGAAGATGTTGAACACGAAAAACGCCGCCACCGCCACGATGATGAAGTAGCCGAGCAGCAGGCGCAGCCCCAGCTTCACTGGCCGCCTTTCAGGCTGTAGCCCAGGCCGCGGTGCGTCAGGATCGGGTCGGCGGCGGGATCGATTTCGCGCAGTTTGGCGCGCAGGGTCTTGATGTGGGTGTCGACGGTGCGCTCCAGCGAATCCTCGGCGTCCTGCCACACCAGGTCCATCAGCTGCGTGCGGGAGTACACGCGGGCCGGCTGCGCCAGCAGGGTTTTCAGCAGCAGGTATTCGTAGCGGGTCAGCGGCAGCGTTTCCCCACGGTACTGGATATTCGCGCCGGCTTCGTCGACGCGGAACGCCGGCTTTGCCGCGCCGGTTTGCGTTTGCCGCGCCCGCCCGCTGCGCCGCAGGATCGAGCGCACGCGGGCGCACACCTCGCGCGGCGAGAAGGGCTTGGCGACGTAATCGTCGGCCCCCAGTTCCAGCCCGACGATGCGGTCGATCTCCTCGCTGCGGGCGGTCAGGAACATCAGCGGCAGGTCGGCGCGCGGCAGGATCTGCCGATAGAGGTCGAAGCCGTTGATGTCGGGCAGCCCGACGTCCAGGATCACCAGCGACGGGCGCTCGTTCTGCAGCGCGTCGAGCACGGGCTGTCCGCGCTCGAACCAGCGCACGTCATAGCCTTCGGTCTGCAGGGCGTAGACCAGCGTGTCGGCGATGCCGGCTTCATCCTCGACCAGCCAGATCAGGGGTTTCATTCGTTTTGTGTTCGATAATGGGACGCCAAATGATAAGCGATAGCGGCCGTTCCGATCCATCCGGAATCATTATGGTCTTTCGTTGGGGTTTTTTCAGGGGCGGATTGGCATTACTGTGCCACAACTGTCGTCTTGCGTTTCTTCGTCCGCAACGAGGGTATTGTCCGAGACGTTCAGGGTTCGGGAAGCGTATTCAGCAGCGCTGCATACAGTTGTGGACGGCGGCCGTGCAGCACATGGTTGAAAGAATTCACCGTACGCCGCCGACGAGCCTCGGAAAGCTCGAGATCGGCCAGCAATATTTCTTCCGCGTCGAAGGATGCCGGTCCCGCCAGCGGCCAGCCATCGGGCCCGACGATCAGGCTGTTGCCAAGGAACGGCTGGCCGCGTTCGATGCCGACGCGGTCGGCCGTGGCGACGAAGAGCGCGTTGGTGTGTGCGCCGCCCATTGCCAGCAGGTTGGCCATTACCGGCAGGTTGGCGGGCTGAGCGCGCATCGGCACCCAGTTGGTCGGCACGCACAGGAGGTCGGCGCCGCCGATCGCGGCCATGCGGTAGATCTCACTGAACCACATGTCGTAGCAGATCGCACAGGCAAACCGCCCGCCCTCGATCTCGAACACTGGCACACCCAGGTCGCCGGGTTCGAAGAACAGGTTCTCGGCGTCCCACAGGTGGTTCTTGCGATAGGTGCCCAGATGGCCCGTGGGGCCAAGCACTGCGGCCGAGTTGTAGAGCCGCTCGCCGACGCGCTCGGCGATGCCGGCGACGATGACCACGCCGTGGCTGGCCGCTGCGCTCATCCAGGCCCGGCAGCTCGGTCCGTCGGCCAGGGGCTCGGCGGCCTCGACGGCCTCGGCGCGCGACTGGAACACATACCCCGTGTTGCACAGTTCGGGCAGCACCACCAGCCGCGCCCCCGCGGCTGCGGCTTCCGCGATACATTGGAGGCTGCGTGCCAGGTTGTCCGCCTTGCGGCCCACCTGCGGCTCCATCTGGATGCATGCGACGCGCAGCGTGCTTTCGATCCTGCCTGCTTTCATGTGATGCTTCCTTTCGCCCCGCTCGGGGTAGATTGAGAACGTCATTCGATCAAACACCCAGCTGGCCGGCGACCTGATCCGCGACCCGCGGAGAGTCGACCTCGCCTTGGCCGACAATCTCACCGCGCTTCAACAGCAGGTAGCGGTCGGCTATCGCCAGCGCGAAACCGACGTTTTGCTCGACGATCAGCATGGCGGTGCCCGACTGCTCCCTTTCGGCCTTCAGCACGGAGGCCAGGCGCTCGATGACCGAGGGTTGCAGGCCCTCGGAAATCTCGTCGACCAGGATCAGCCTGGGCGTGGCGAGCAGCGCCCGCGCGATCAGCAGCATCTTCTGCTCGCCGCCCGAGAGCGTGCCGGCCCGCTGTTTCAGGCGCGTGGCCAGCACGGGGAAGATATCGGCGATACGCGCGAAACGGCTCGCGAACGAGCCTGGGTCGCGCAGACCCAACAGCAGGTTCTGCTCCACGCTCAGATCCTGGAACAATGCCTTCTCCTGGGGCGCATAGGCCAGCGGGCGTCGCGCCACCTGGTGCGCGGGCAACCTGCTCACGGTCTCGCCGAACAGCGCGACGGTGCCGTTGCGAGCCGCCAGCAGGCCCATGACGGCCTTCAAAAGCGTGCTCTTGCCCATGCCGTTCTTGCCCAGCAGCGCAACGATCTCTCCGGGTTGCACCGAGAAGGAGAGGCCGTGCAGCACCATCGCGCCGCTGTAGCCGGCGGTGAGTCCGCTCACTTCGAGCGCCGCGTTCATCAATGGCCTCCAGGTGCTGCCGCGCCGGCATAGACCTCGCGAACGAGGTTGGAATTCACAACCTCGTCGACGCTGCCGTCGAGCACGATCTGCCCCTGATGCAGCACGATGATCCGTGTGCTGATCTCTTGCACGAAGTCGAGGTCGTGCTCGACCAGCAGCACGCACAGCGCGTGGCTTTTCGTCAGGTCGAGCAGGATGCGGCCGATCAGCGTCCGTTCTGCCTTGGTCAGGCCGGCCGTAGGCTCGTCGAGCAGCAGCACGCTGGGCTCGAGCGCCAGCACCATCGCCAGCTCGAGCGCCTGTTTCATGCCATGCGAGAGGTCGCGCGAGGCGACGTGCAGTTGCTGGTCCAGGCCGGTGGCACGCATCACCTCGAGCGCCGCCACAGGCAGCGGGAGCACGGGCTCGCGGCGCCAGAGCGACGGCCGCGCCAGCCGGGTTCTGGAAACACGCATCGACTGGGCGACCGTCAGCGACTCGAAGACGTTGGCGTTCTGGAACTTGCGGCCGGCGCCCAGCGCGACGCAGTCTGCCGGCGCAGAGCGGTGGATGTCGTGGTCATTGAGCCGCACCGTCCCCGAACTGCGCTCCGCGCCATCCGCGATGCAGCGCATCAGCGTGGTCTTGCCAGCGCCGTTGGGCCCGATCAGGCTCAGCAGTTCGTTCGGCCGCAGCTTGAAGTCGATGCCGCGAAGCACCTGCAGGCTGCCGAAGCGTTTGTGCACATCCTCCACGCTGAGCGCCAGGCGGCCGGCGGAGGCGAGTCCTGCCAGCGGCCGGGGATCGGCGGGGCGCAGCTCGATTTTGGCGGAGGGCGCCGCCGAAGCCGGTGCGCCGCGCCGCCACGCCCGCCTGGCTGCGCTCGCCAGCGCCGGCAGCAGGCCTTGCGGGAGAGCGACGATGACGATCACGAAGGCCAGGCCATTCAGCAGCTTCCAGAGGAAGGGCAGGCTGCCGCTCAGGTACGACGTGCTAGCGTCGAGCAGCAAGGTGCCGATGAGTGGGCCGAACAGGGTGCCGCGCCCCCCGAGGGCGACCCACATCAGCAGCTCTGTGCCAAAGGCGAACCCTGCGTATTCCGGGGCGACCACCATCTGCACGCAGGCGAAAAGGAAACCGGCGCAGGAGGCGATCGCGCCGCAGGCCATCATCAGCAGGATCTTGACGCGCGAGACGTTAATTCCCAGGTACTCGCAGCGCTGCTCGTTGTCGCGGATCGCCTCCAGGATGCGCCCGCCGTCGCTGCGCAGGAAAAGCCAGACGCCGGCCGTGGTCGCGATCAGGAAGACGCCGGCGATGCGAAACCAGGCTTCGAGCGAAAGGTCGAAGCTTTCGAAGCCCGAGAGTCCGCTGCTCGATCCCGTGAAGCTGCCTCCGGAGTACAGCAGTTGGCTGACCACGATGGGCAGGACCAGCGTGATGACCGAGCCGTAGAGCGGCGAGGCCCCCGGATGGAAAGCGAACCAGCCGACCAGGAGCGCGAGCAGCATCGCGCCGACGATGGCGATACCGAAGGCGATCAAGGCCAAGTCCGGCCCGAAACCGGCGTGCGTGAAAACGATGGCGGCTGCGTACGCGCCGAAGCCGAAGAAGGCCGACTGGCCGAAGGTCAGGATGCCGGTGAAGCCCCAGAGGATATCGACCGTGATCGCGACTGCGGCATAGAGGAAGGCCCGGATGAGCGTGTTCACGAGGTAGGCCGGCAGCACTTCGGGAGCCGCGAGCATCAAGGCCAGTCCCGCAATGGCGAGACCAGCGGGCAAGGCCAGCCGGCGCGGGCGCGTCGCGCCAACGGCGGCGGCCGCCGCATTCGAAGTCTTCATCTGAAATTCACCCACGCGCGAAGCCCTCCGGGCGGATGCGCAGAATCACCGCGGCGAGCACGACGATCGTCAGCCCGCCGAGAATCGGATTCGCCCAGGCGCTGACCAGCACCTGCGCGCTGCCGAGCACGAGGCAGGCGACGCCCAGGCTGACCAGGGACACGCCCGAGACCATCACGATCATGAAGGCATTGACCAGCCAGGGCACGCCCATGTTCGGATCGACGCTGGACAGCGGCGTGATCAAGGCCCCCGCCAGCCCCGCGAGCGCGGCGCCGAGCGAGAAGGTCGCGAGGCGCACGAGCCCGGTGTTGATGCCCAGCCCGCGCGCCAGATCCTCGTTCATGATGACCGCGCGCGTCACCAGTCCCAGCCGCGAGCCGTTCATCATCCAGCCGAGCAGGCCGATCACCGCCAGCGAGAGCGGAATGACGAGCAGCCGGTAGCTCGAGTACGAGGTTCCGAGGAAGTCGATGGCGCCGGTGAGCGGACTCTGCACGAACTGCACGCCGCGGTCGAAGAGCAGCGTGATGCATTGTCCGATCACGATCGCCAGCCCCCAGGTCGCGAGGATCGCGTCCAGCGGACGCTTGTACAACGGTTTCATCACCAGCCGCTCGACGATCGCGCCGCAGAGCGCGCCGATTGCGAACGCGACCGGAAGCGACCACCACGGGTTCCAGCCGAGGCGGGTGACGAGCAGCGCAGCGTAGCCGCCGACCGTGAGGAATGCGCCGTGCGCGAAGTTGATGATCTTCATCACGCCGAAGACAATCAGAAGCCCGGCCGCCACGCCGTACAGGATGGCGGCCGTGGTCAGCATGTCCAGCACCAGGGTCATGGGCTCGGGCTCCTCGCAGTCGGGACGTCAGCCGTTACTTGAGTTTCGGGCACTGCGTGCCGGGGTCGACGTTCTGGAAGGTTTCGAGGATCTTCACGCTGCCGTCGGCCTGCACCTGGCCCAGGTACATGTTGAGCGCGGCGTGCCGCTGCTTGTCCATCTTGATGACGCCGCGCGGACCGTTGGACGAGACCTGGCCCAGCGCCTTCAACACCTTTTTCGTATCCAGCGAACTGGCCTTGTCGACCGCGAGCTTGTAGGCCCATACGGCCTCGTACTGAGGCACCGAGAGGTCGTTCGGCGTCTTCATCTCGGCGCCGAAGCGCTTGTCCATCGCCGCCAGGAATTCCTTGTTCCTGGGTGTGTCGATGCTGGTGTAGTACGAGCCGGCGGTGTAGACGTCCTTGCTGTCGCTGCCCATGCTCTTGGCCGTGCCCTCGTCGAGGGCGAGGTTGCCGAAGGGAAGCGTCACGCCCGCGGCGCGCAGCTGCTTGGTCAGCGTCACGTTGGGCGCGCCGCCCGCGGTGGAGCTGATCAGCGCGTCGGCGCCCGAGGCCTTCAGCTTGCTGATGATCGCGGTCCAGTCCGAGCCGTCCATCGGCAGGTACTCCTCGCCCACGACCTTCTGGCCCTTCGAGAGGATGTACTTGCGCGTGAACTCGAGCATGCCGCGGCCGAAAGCGTAGTCGCTGCCGATCAGGAAGTAGCTCTTGGCGTTCAGCTTCGAGCCGAAGTAGTCGACCATGGGGGCGACCTGTTGCTCGGGCACCCAGGCGTTGACGAACATGTTCCTGTTGCAGGAGCGCCCCTCGTAGAACGAGGTGTAGATGAAGGGCTTTTTGGCGCGTGTCACGATGGGCAGCGCGGCATTGCGCGCGGCGCTCGTTTCCATCGAGATGACGGCGTCGACCTTTTTCTGGAACAGCAGCGAGTCGTAGGCCTTCTGCGCGCCGGCGGCGCCGCTGCCATCGTCGGCGACCTCGAGCACGACCTTGCGGCCGAGGATGCCGCCGGCGGCATTGATTTCATCGATCGCCAGTTGCGTAGCCTGTACGACCGATGGCGCGACGACGCTGTTAGGGCCGCTCAGGCCGACGGCGGTGCCGATGATGACGGGCGGCTTGGCCTGTGCCGCGGCGAACTGGGAGCCGAGCAGGGCAGCAAGAGCGGCGAGCGCCGTCGTGAAGATACGGTTCGAAGTGCGCATGGTGCTCCTCATCAAGATTTGGAAATCCAAAAACAAAAAAGCCTTTGTCCCGCCGCGAGGCGTATGAACGAAGGCTTCCTAGCCGACTGATTTGCGGCAGCCCTGCCGCAGTGCATGATCGCGCTATCCGAGTCAGCGCTTGCGCAATCCAAGCACGTTGCGTGCCAAAGATCGGGCCGAGCCGGCCGTTGGGGCCGTTGGCACCGGGCCGCTGTCGAACACCCGGTGCGCGGTGATGATGGAGCGCGCAACGGCGCCCATCCCCAGGCGCTGCGCCGTGGCCTGGCTGCGGATCAACTGGTAGGCGGCATCCTCTTCGAGATGCCTCAGGTCCATCAGGATGCGCGTCGCGCGTTCGATCTCGCGCCGGCTGCGCAACGTTTCTTCCAGCTTGGCCACCTTGGCTGCCAGCCGCCTCTGGTAGCCATGCGACGAACGCGCGATCAGCAGGCTCGAGACGATGCCCGAAGCACGGATGGGCTTGGTGATGAAGCTGTGCGCTTCCGATTCGAGCAGGCCCTTGACCGCGCTCGGGCTCTCGTAGTCGACGATGGCCACAAGTGCCGGCGCAGGCTCGGCGAGGCGCGGCAGGGGCGCCAGCGGACCCTCTGGCGCGATGGCGAAGAACACCACGTTGGTTGCAGCGGCCAGCGCCGGCGGCGGAGGCCAAAGCAGATCGGCCTCACAGCCGGCACGCTTGAGGTGGCGCAGCAGCTCGTCCATTTCGCGGTCAATGGGGTGCAGCACCGTCACCTTCAGACCGCGCAACTCGCGCATCGGGTCGTTGCTCATGTAACGCCTTCTCCTTCCATCTGCTCCGAGTCACTCGATTCGGCGTCGGCCAGCGTCTCGGCGCCGCCATGGTTCACGAGCCAGGGGTCGGGCTGAGCAGCTTCGCGCGCCTGCCAGACGATTTCGAACTCGTCGCGCCCGTTCCATCGGCCGACGCGCGGGGTCATCCAGGTGTGATGGTTGTCCTCGTCGATGACGATGTCGCCTTGCGGCGCTTCGAACCGCAGCCCACGGACTGCGGCAATGATGGCTTGCGTATCCATCCCGCCGGCCCGTTCCAGCGCGAGCGCAAACAGATGCACCGCGCTGTAGGCGGCTGCGGCAATCTGCGAAACCGGAGCGTTTGCACCAAAACCGTACCTGAAATCAGTAACGAATCTCCGACTTGGTGCGGTCGCCAAGCTGCTGAAGAACGGGGCAGAGGTGATGTGCCCGGCCGCAGGAGGCTTGGGCAGCGCCAGCATCTCGGCCTCGGTGATGTTGTGGCTGGCGATCGGAAACGTGCCATCGACGCCCGCATCGGCGCAGGCCTGCAGGAGGTGGCAGATGGACTGGCCCACCAATGCGTTGAACAAGATGTCGGGATTGAGCGCGGCTACCCGCTCGACCAGTTGCGCCACGCGGGCCGCGTCGGCTTGCAGCGGCAGGTAGATTTCGTCGAGCACCTGCCCGCCCTGGCGCTCGACCAGGTCCCGCATGACCCGGTTGGATTCGCGCGGATAGATGTAGTCGCTGCCGACGAGCACGAAGCGGCGTGCGCCGCCGCGCAGGAGGTAGCGCGCGAGGGGCAGCGTGTTCTGGTTGGTGGCGGCGCCGATGTAGAGCACGTTGGGCGAATACTCGAAGCCTTCGTAAAAGTCCGGATAGAGCAGCAAACCGTTTCGGCGCTCGATGGTGGGCAGCACCGCCTTGCGGCTGAGCGAGGTGCAGCAGCCGATCACCACGTCAACACCGTCGTCGGCAAACAGCCGGTCGACGTACTGGCGATAGCGGCCGAGGTCGGATCCGGCGTCGTAGATCCTGGTGGTCAGCGGCCGGCCGAGCACGCCGCCACGGGCATTGACCTCTTCCAAGGCCAGCGTGATTCCCTGCACGTGCTGCCTGGACGAGATGGCCGTGTGCCCGGTGAGCGAATAGAGGACGCCCAGGGTCCAGGGGTCGGTGTCACGCGTCATGCTTGGCAGCGGAGCAAAAAGCCTGCCATGCTTCAGGTCAAGCGTACCCGCAACGCGCCCTGTCGCAGCACGTCGAGCTCTTCGCAGCCTTCCCGCTACAGCAAACGCTGTCCCGCCGTTTACTGTGAACGCCCTAGAACTTCATCTCCAGTTTCATCCCGAACTGATGGCCGGTGTAGCCGTCTTCGAGCGTCAGGCCGTAATCCGCGCCGAAGCTGATCCTGTCGCTGGAGCGGTAGCGCAGGCCGAGGTTGAGCAGGCCGGAATTGCGGTCGATTTTCTCGCCGGTGGTGGCAAACACCGTGCCGGGTGTGCCGGCGAAGGCGCTTTCCAGCCGCATGTTGCGGTCGAGGAACTCGTGGAGCCAGTACGCGCCGCCCACGAAATTGAGCTTGCCGCAGAGCGGCGTCTCCAACTGTGCGCCGAGCTTCAGGCGCAGGGACTCGTAGTTCTTCGCTTTCACCTTGAGCGCGTAGCCGTTGGGATTGCTCTCGCCGTAGCTGTCGAATGCGATGTGGGTGTAGTCGAGCCCGATCGCCGGGCTGACGGCGGCGCTGCCCGATTTCATGTCGCGGCCGAGCGTGGCGCCGATGCGCCAGAGATCGGCGTCGGGGCTGGATTTGTGGGTGGCGCCCACAAAGTCGCTGCGCTTCTGATCGATGTTCTCGCGGCTGTAGCCGAGGGTCGCTTGCACCCACGTGCTGGCGGTATCGGCGTCCTGGGATGGGAGCAGCTTGTCGAGGCGCGCGCCGAGCATGAAACCCCAGGTGTCGGAATCGGCCTTGTAGCCCGATGCGCCGTGGTTCTTCAGGCGGCCGTCGAGATAATGGATTTGCCCGCCGAAAGTGGCGTTGCCGGCAGTTCCGGCGGCACCCAGCGCGATGCCGCCGAAATCCTCGTCGGCCTTGGCGAATTCATCGGTATCGGCGCGGAACGTTCCGGCGCGGTAGAGGGGGGCGGCCCAGGCGAGCCGGCCGCTACGGCCGGGGTCGGCGTCGTCGGTCATCGTGCCGACGGGAGCGGCTGCCAGCCGCATGCCGCTGACGGCAGTGCCGCCGTCGGCCAGTTTCCTGAGGCTGCCGGTAAGGATGGGTTCGACGGCGTCGATCTGGTGCAGCGAGAAGCGCGCGAGGCGCGTCGTGCCATGCGGCGTGCTGGTTTTTTCGGCGGCCAGCGCCAGGCTGCGCATCTGGTCCGCCGTGGCGGCGTTGGCGATGGGGTCGTAGAGGGCGTTGAGCGCGGCGAGCTGTTCCGGCGACATCGCGTCGACGTCCGCGCCGGCCAGCGCATTCAGCAAGGCTTCGGTATTGGGGCCGACGGTATCGCCCAGCACCTGGGCGGGGGTGAGATAGTCCCAATCGATGGTGTAGGCGCTGCCGTTGTTGTGTGCGTCGTAATGGAAGGTCAGCGTGTTATTGGGCGTGAAGGCGAAAGTGCCGTCGATGGCCCCGTCGAGCGTTTCGAGGACGGTCACGCTGCCCTTGGTGCCGCCGGCAAGGCCGACGGTGCCGGTCGGCGCGGGCCTGAGGGCGGCGCCACTGTCGATGCGGATGTCGCCTTCCTGCACCTGGATGAGTCCGCTGTACCCGGACGGATCGAAAACGGGAGCGTAGGTGGCGGTGGCGCCGAAGGTGAGTGCGGTGCCGGCCTGGTTGCCGTTTTGCACGTAGACGGAAGCCGCGTCTCCCCGGCGCGCAGTGGCGATTTCACCGGCAAAGAGCGCGGTATTGGCCTGAATACCCCAGGCATCCTGCCCGGAGCCGCCGGTGGCGGAAATGCTTCCGGCGTTTTGCGTGAAGAGGCCGGCCCTGATGCCGACGCCACTGTTTTCGCCTTCGGCGTTGAGGGCTCCTCCGTTCTGCACGAAGGCGGTAGTATCAATGCCGGCCCCGTTATCGCGGCCTGTGGCAGCGACGGTTCCGTTATGTAGTTTAAAGTCGGTGATGGCATCAATGCCAATGCCGAAGTTATTTCCAATGGCGATAAGAGAGCCGGAGTTTTGCTCGAAACTTAAGACTCTGACACCGTCGTTGGAATGGTCTCCCGTTGCTGTGAGACTTCCGCCGTTTTTCGTGAATAAACTGGCGGCAATGCCTGCGGCTGTACCCATGTAGCCACTTAAGCCGGACGCGTTAAGTGTTCCGGCGTTTTGTACGAAGGTGTTTGCCGCGTAAATGCCAATGCCGCCACTTTCAGCGGAGGCTTGGATGCTGTTGCCGTTCTGGGTGAAGGTATGTGCCTGGATGCCAATGCTGCCCTGGTTGCCGGTGGCGTTGACGATGCCGCCAGTCTGGGTGAAATCGCCGTCGATCCGGATACCGTAGCTGAAGTTGCTGCCTGTGGCGGTGAGGTTCGGGCCGGCATGGCTGAAGTCTCCGGCAACAGAAATGCCGAAGCCGTACTCGTTGCCGTTGGCTGTGATGCTACCGGAGTCCTGAACGAAATTGCCAAGGACACGGATCCCCGTGCCATTATTATCCCCGGAGGCAGTGGTGGTGCCGCTCAAGGTCAGATTCCCCGAAGCGTCGATGCCGGTACCCCCGTTCTTGCCGATAGCGGTCAGGCTCGGGCCATCATGGGCGAAACCGCCTGCCGCCCAGATGCCGGTCCCGCCTTGGTTGCCTGTGGCGCTGACAGCGCCGCCGGTCTGAGTGAAAGAGCCGGAAGCCTGGATACCGTAGCCAGAGTTGTTGCCCGTAGCGGTCAGGCTGGATCCCTGATGGGTAAAATTACCGAACGCGCTTACCCCGATGCCTAAATTGTCGCCGCTGGCGGCCAGCGTGCCGCCATTCTGCGCGAAATCCGTGTAGGCGCGGACGCCTGTGCCGCCGTTGCCCGTGGCGATGACGGTGCCACCGTTCAGCATGTAGCTGTTGGCGTATGTTCCAACGCCTGAATTGCTGCCGTTTGCGGTCAGGGAGCCGCCGTTCTGCGTGAATACGGAAAAGACGGCGATGCCGGTCCCGGAGTCGTTGCCGGTGGCGGTGACAGCGCCGCCGGTCTGCGTGAAATTGTTGAATGCCGAGATGCCGGTGCCGGAACTGCTGCCGGTGGCGACAAGATTTCCGCCAAGCTGCGTGAAGTCGGTGGCGACGTAGATTCCCGTGCCGGCGTTGTCTCCCGTTGTGGCGATGCTGCCGCCGTTTTGTGTAAAGGCACTGGCGACGATGCCGGAACCGCCGTTGCTGCCGTTTGCGCCGAGCGTGCCGGCCGCAGCCTGCGTGAAACTGCCGAAGGTGTAGATGCCGGTGCTGTTGTTGCCGTTGCCATTGGCGGTGATCGTGCCGCCGTTTTGCGCGATGTCCCGGTAGGCGATGATGCCGTTGCCGCCGTTGATTCCGCTGGCGGCAAGGGTACCGCCGTTTTGCGTGAAGTTGCCGGAAACCGCTCCCTCGTAGCTGACGTTGGACCGTATTCCGGCGGCGCCGGCGCCGTTTCCTTCTGCGGCGATGGCGCCTCCATCCTGCGTGAAGCTCTTGAATGTCCAGATGCCGTAGCCGCCGTTGCTTCCACCCGCAACGATGACGCCGTCGGTCTGGGTGAAGTTGTATATGGTGGCGACGCCGACGCCGAAATCGCCGGTGCCTTCCGCTTCGAGCCGGCCGTTTGTTTGAGTGAACGAGGAGGTGACGATGCCGATGCCGGCATCATGGCCTTTTGCTTCGATGGTTCCGTTTTTCTGAGTAAAGGAGTATGTGGCGGAAATGCCGGTGCCGTCGTTGTTTCCTTCGGCATTGATGGCGCCGCCTTCCTGGACGAAATTCGATGCGCTGATGCCGGTGCCGACGTCATTGCCTGTTGCCGAGATGGTGCCCGCCTTCTGGCTGAAGGTCATGGAGGATATGCCGTAGCCGTCCCAATCGTTGCCCTCGGCGGTGAGGATGCCGGCGTTTTGCGTGAAGGATAAAGTGGAAATGCCGGTGCCGTCGTTGCCTTGAGCGCTTATCGTCCCGTTTCCCTGGATGAAGGAAAAGGTGGAGATGCCGGTGCCGAGGTTGTTGCCCGAGGCATTGGCCGTGCCGCCGTTTTGAGTAAAGCCGCTGGCCGCGGCAATGCCCGTCCCGTCGCTGTCGCCTGTGGCATCGAGGGTGCCGCCGTTTTGGGTAAACGTATGCCCTATCTCCACGATCAGACCCGTTTCCCATGCCGCCGTGCCTTTCGTCGCCAGGGTGGTGTTCTCCTCCAGGGCGAGGCTTCCGCCGAAGGAATTTGCCGTATCGGTGGCGCTGTAGCTGCTGCCGGGTTTGAAGGTGTAGGTGTCTCCCGTCTGCGTGGTGTTGGCGACGATGTCGCCGGGGATGTCGACGATATCGATGGCCTGCGCATGGGCCGCCGGGGCGAATGCAAGCGCGATCGACAGGGGAATCAGCCGAAGGGCGGGATGCGGAGGGGTTGCTTTTTGCAGTGGCATGACGTTCTCGTTTTTGTGATTTGATTGGCGATTATGACGCCAGCTAGTAAATAGCATTTTCCGGTTTGTTTTGGCAAGAAAGTATGGGGAGCAAGTTTTCATGCACACGGGGCGCTGAGGTTTTTCTGCATTCGAATTGCCCTCCAGGGCAACGGGCATGCAATCAGAGGGGGCGCCGCTGGTTTTTCGTTGCCTGAAGAGGCCATGTTCCCAATGGACTTTCTTATTGCCTAGAGCGTTCGGGGCGGGAATTATGGTTTAATGCCATTCCATGAAAAGTTCATTTCAATCCCGTCCCTGCCGCAGTCCGGTGGCGCCGAAGACCATCGCCCTGATCGGGAAGTACCAGAGCCGGGAGGTTGCCGAATCGCTGTTGCTGCTGGCGCAGAATCTCCACGACCGCGGCATCGCGGTGCTGGTCGAGAAGGCGACGGCGGAGAGCGTTGACCTGTGCTGCTGGCCGCGCTGCGACTATGCGGCGATCGGGCGGCAGGCCGATCTGGCGATTGCTCTGGGCGGCGACGGCACCATGCTCAACGTGGCGCGCCAGCTGGCCTGCTACGGCGTGCCTCTGGTGGGTGTCAACCAGGGGCGCCTGGGATTCATGACCGACATCGCGCGCGCCGACATGCTGACGTGCATCGACGATCTGCTGGCCGGGCGGTTTTTGCCGGAAAGCCGTCTGCTGCTGTCCGGCGATGTCGTGCGCGACGGGAACAGCGTTGCTTCCAATCTGGCGCTCAACGAGGTCGTGGTGGACAAGGGGGCGATGGGCCGGCTGATCGAGTTCGATCTGTATGTCGATGGCGAATTCCTGTTCAACCTGCGTTCGGACGGGCTGATCGTCTCGACGCCGACCGGATCGACCGCCTACGCCCTGTCGGCCAACGGTCCCATTCTGCATCCGCAGGTGACCGGCATCGCGCTGGTGCCGCTGTGCCCGCACTCGCTGACCAACCGTCCGGTGCTGGTGGGGGACCGCAACGAAATCGAGATCCGCATCGTGCGGGCCGAGGATTCCCGGGTGCACTTCGACGGGCAGGTGACCTTCGATCTCAAGGTCGACGATGCGATACGCATTCAGCGCTCGGAGCATTCGGTGTGTCTGCTCCATCCGCCCGGCTACAGTTATTTCGCCATGCTCCGCGAGAAACTGCACTGGAGCCGCCAGCCGGTAACGTCCTGATCATGCTGCGGCGTCTGGCGATTCGCGATTTCGTGCTGGTGGACCGTCTGGAGCTGGAGTTCGGCACGGGCTTCGGCACCTTGACCGGTGAAACGGGGGCCGGCAAGTCCATTCTCGTCGATGCGCTGGCTTTCGTTCTGGGCGAGCGGGCGGACGCCGGGCTGATCCGCGCCGGCTGCGAGCGGACGGAAATCGCTGCCGAGTTCGGGCTGGAAGACGCGCCAGCTGTCGAGGCGTTGCTGCGCGGACTCGATCTGGATGGCGAAGAGGGCTTGCTGCTGCGGCGGGTTCTCGACAGCGGCGGGCGTTCGCGCGCCTATATCAACGGCTCGCCGGCAACCGTCCAGCAATTGCGCGAAGTGGCCGAGCTGCTCGTCGACATTCATGGGCAGCACGCTCATCAGTCGCTGCTGCGCCCGGAGGCGCAGCGTCTGCTGTTCGATTCGCACGCTCAACTGACGGATGAAGCCCGGCAGGTGGGGCAGGCATGGCGGCAATGGCAGGAAGTGAAAAAGGCCATGCAGGCGGCGCTGCAGGGGGCAGAAGCCTTGGCGCAGGAGCGCGACCAGCTGCAATGGCAGGTGCGGGAACTGGAATCTCTGGGCTTTTCCGCCGAGGAATGGAACGAGCTGAACGTCGAGCACAAGCGCCTGGCGCATGCCGCCGGCCTGATCGAGGGGGCGCGTTATTCCCTGGCGGCCCTTGCCGGCGAGGAGGCTTCGTGCGAGAACCAGCTCGACGCGGCGGCAACGAGGCTCGATAGCCTGTCGGGCTTCGATCCCGCGCTGGAGGAAATCGCCGCCCTGCTGCAATCGGCGCAGACCGAACTGGCCGAAGCCGTATCCGCTCTGCATCGCTACGCCGATCGTCTGGAACTGGACCCGGACCGCCTCGATGAGGTCGAGCGGAGGATAGAGGCGGTTCTGGCCACCGCCCGGAAATTCCGCACGACGCCCGAGGAGCTGCCCGGCCTCTTGGCGGGTTGGCAGGAACGCTTGTCCGTTCTGGGCGAGGCGACCGACATCGCGGCCCTGGAAAAGAATGTCGGGAAAGCGCATCAGCGCTACATGGCCCTGGCCCGGCAATTGTCGGCCGCACGCGGGAAGGCGGCGCGGCAGATGGGCGGGGAGGTCAGCCGGGTGATGCAGCAATTGGCGTTGCGCGGCGGACGTTTCGAGATCGCTTTGCTGCCCGTCGAGGAGGGCGCGGCGTTCGGCCTGGAACACATCGAATTCCGTATCGCCGGGCTGGCGGGCGGCGAATCGCGCTCCCTGGCGAAAGTGGCTTCGGGCGGCGAGTTGTCGCGCATCAGTCTGGCTATCCAGGTCGTGGCGAGCCAGGCGACGAGCGTTCCCACGCTGATATTCGATGAAGTCGACGTCGGCATCGGCGGCGGCGTCGCCGAGGTCGTCGGCCGCCTGCTGCGCGAATTGGGCGGCGAGCGGCAGGTGCTGTGCGTGACGCATCTGCCGCAGGTGGCGGCGCGGGCCAACTGGCAGTGGCAGGTGTCCAAGAGCAGTCAGGGCGGCGAGGTGCGCAGCCGGGTCGTGGCCCTGGACGACGAGGGCCGCGTCGAGGAAGTGGCGCGCATGCTCGGCGGCGTGGAAATCACCGCCATTACGCGGCAGCACGCCAGGGAAATGCTGAATCCCGCCTGATCGGGCGAAGCCAAGCCCTTGCATCGCACAGCGCGGAAAATTGCATCACCATTGCGTTATGGCCCGGCGGCATTACAATCTCATACAGCCGCCGCAGAGTGGGCACTGCCTATTCCACTTCAGTGACTTTGCCGCCTTCGCCTTGCCGTGCTACAGCGCTGCGAAGCGGCTCGGCTTAGTGTCCTGACGATTAATAAATGGAATTGGTTTTCCAACATCACACAGGCTTTGGGAGGGGGTTATCCGTTCGATCGGGTAGCGAAAGGCAAATGCTGACCAGCAAGAGACTGCTCATCCGGGATATCAATTACTTTGTCGGCCTGTCGTTTGCGGTGGTCATCTCGCTGCTTTCGTGTTTCCTGTGGATGACCTGGGACGCAGAAAACCGGCATATGGCCAAGGAGCTGGCCAACAATCTGCGCTTCGGCGTGGATTTTTGCGAGGGCTACTTCCAGCGGGTCGGATCGGTTCAACGGATGTTCGGCCACGAGTTGCTGCAGGAAACCGGGCAGATCAGCTCCGAGAAGGCGACGCTGATGCTGAACAACTACAAGGCGATCAATCACGACCAGCGGCGGTTCATTCTCCTTTCGGCCAAAGGGGAGGTGATCGCCGATACGGATATCACGGCCGTCGGCCAGCGCTCCTACTACCTGTCCGAAATACCGGCCCAGCAGGCGCTGCGGCCCGAAAAGGAGGCCGTGGAGAAGCTGGAGTTCGACGACACGCAGACCGGCATGCCCGACGAGAATCTGGTGCTGCCGCTGCGTTACGTGATCCGGGATGCGGCTGGCGAAACCCGCTACCTGTTGCAGTCGCGGCTGCAGGTCGGGATGCTGCGGAGCCTTTGGAACGTGACGCTGATCCCCCAGCAGTCCACCGTCGGATTCATACATGACAGCGGCCGCCTGGTAAGCCGCTATTCGGCCAGCGGCAACGCGGAGAGCGCGAAGGCCTTCGGGTTGTCGAGCGCCCGGGTGCTGGCGGCGCATCTGCAGGCGGAAAATTTTCCTGTGCAAGGCGTGATGACAACGCCCGGGGCCGCCGATGCCGTGGACGATCTGGTGGCCTACCAGCGGCTCGCCAGCCATCCCATCACGCTATTCATGAGCATCCCCATGAAGCATATCCGCGCCGAGTGGTGGACGCGCGTCAGGGTGCCGATCGTTCTGACGGTGCTGCTGCTGCTCATGGGGGCTGTCATGCACCAGCTGATCGTCAGGTATCACAACAAGGAGTCGCGCTCGCGCCTGAAACAGATGTGGCTGCAGAAGATGGCGCAGGGCGTGCTCAAGGCGCAGGAGGAGGAAAAGGCGAGGATTTCGCACGAGCTTCACGATGAAATCGGGCAGTCGCTGACCGCTTTGAAGATCACCCTCAACCGTTCCCTGCAGAGTCTGCAGGAGCCTGACCAGGCGCGGTCGCTGCTGGCCGGCGGCCAGAAAATGGTCGACGGAATGATGAAGGAAGTGCGTGGGATCGCTCATCGGCTGCGGCCCGCCGAACTCGATCAGCTTGGCCTGGCGGCGGCCTTGCGCTCCTATCTGGAGAGGACGGACCATTCGCTGCTGCAGGAAGCCGTTCTGCTTGAAAACATCGGCGACAGGCGCTTTTCCCCTGAGCTTGAGTTATGCTGCTTCCGCGTGGCGCAGGAGGCATTGACCAATTGCCTGCGCCATGCCAGGGCAACGCGGTTCCGAATAAGCATCAGTCATCAGGACTCGCGCTTGACGCTCGTTGTGGCGGATAATGGCATTGGCTTTGACACGCGGCCGCAATATTTTTCCGAAGAGCGCCTGCGTTCGCTGGGCCTGATGGGAATGCGCGAGCGGGTGCTGGCCAACGGCGGCGAGTTCCGTATCCGTTCGCTGCGCAACCGGGGTACGGCAATCAAGACGAGTTTTGAAACCGGCATGGATGGAAACATTTGATGGCAACGCAAATAATCATCGCCGACGACCATCAGCTGGTGCGGGCCGGCATTGTCGCGCTGCTCAACGGCATCGCCAATGTGCAGGTGGTCGGCGAAGCGTCGGACGGGGAGCAGGTATTGCAGCTTGTCGACGAGCTGAAGCCGGATATCCTGTTTCTCGATCTGGCGATGCCGAAGATGACCGGGCTCGAAACGCTGATGCGCCTGCACGAGTCGCATCCGCAGGTCAATGTGATCATTCTCTCGATGCACGACAGCCACGAATACGTCCATCGCGCGCTCAAGTACGGAGCCGTCGGCTACATGCTCAAGGATGCCTTGCCCGATGAGCTGGAATCGGCCATCCGGGCGGTCGAACAGGGCAACCGCTGGCTTTCTTCGGCCATCTCCAAAACGGTGATCGAGGGCTATCTCGGGCGTGACGGACAGGAAGAATATCTTCCCATGCTGACGGAAAGGCAGAAGCAGATCCTGAAAATGATCGCCGAAGGCCATAGTACGAAGCAGATCGGCGGCGAGCTGAACCTGAGCGTCAAGACCATCGAGACCTACCGCACCCAGATCATGAGCCGCCTGGGCATCCATGACGTTGCCGGGTTGGTGCGCTATGCCATCAAACACGGCATTACTCCGCTTTAGAGACAAAAACCCGATCGATCCCGGCGTTTCCGGGCATCTGTCATAATATGGGAGAGGGGCGGCAAACCGCCGCCGGCTCGGATGCGCCCGAGGCGCCATGCCGGGCGATTGCCCATTCAATTTCTGGAGCGCCAGCAAACGGCGGCAAGCATGGGTATACTGGATAGTGCACAGTCCGCACAATCCAGCAACGATTTAGCGAGGTGGATCATGAAGAACACGGTTATTGCCTTGACAGTGGTTACATTCGGTATTGGGGGCCTTTCCGGCTGCGCCAACATGAGCGAGACACAGCGGGACACCGGGACCGGAGCGGCCATCGGCGCGGTGGCCGGCGCGGCCATCGGCGCGGTGACGGGCGGCGGCGGCAAGCGCGTGGGAACCGGCGCGGCCATCGGCGCGGCATTGGGCGCGGGCGGCGGCTACCTGTGGTCCAAGCACATGCAGGACCAGAAGGCGGCCATGGAGCAGGCCACCCAGGGGACCGGCGTGAACGTTTCCCAAACGGCCGATAATCAGCTCAAGCTGGAAATTCCCAGCGATATCTCGTTTGATACCGGCCGTTACGACATCAAATCGAATCTTCGCCCGATTCTCGACCGCTTTGCGACGACGCTGAACCAGAACCCGGTGACGACGGTGACGATCATCGGCCACACCGACAGCACCGGTTCGGATGCCATCAACAATCCGCTGTCCGTAAATCGCGCCGCGGCCACGCGCGATTATCTGACGGCGCGCGGTGTTGCCGGCAACCGCATCGCCATCGACGGCCGCGGTTCGCGCGAGCCCATCGCCGATAACAGCACGCCCTCCGGCCGCGCGATGAACCGCCGCGTGGAAATCTACGTAGGCGAGGCGGCCAGATAAGCCGGCAGGCGGCTTTGGCCGCTCAGCACCCGGCCAGCGATCCGGCCGCCTTGATTCCCGCCAGGTAGCAGGCTTCGTCGAAGGTTTCGGAGAAGGATCGTTCGGGAAGAAGCCGGGCGATCCGCTCCGAGCGGCGGAGGTCGAATTGCGGGCGCCAGCGTTCGAGCGCCTCGGCCGCCTTGTCGGGCGCGTTGCATACCAGAAGCATGTCGCAGCCGGCGTTCCAGGCCGCCTCCACGCGGGCGACGACGTCGCCGGCGACGCTGGCGCCTTCCATCGACAGGTCGTCGCTGAAGATCACGCCGTCGAAGCCGATCTCCTGGCGCAGCTTGCCGATCCACACCGGCGAGAAGCCGGCGGAACGCGCATCGACCTGCGGGTAGATGACGTGCGCCGGCATGACGGCGTCGAGCGTGAGCCGCCGGTAAGGGCGCATGTCCCGTTCGAGTTCGGCGAGGCTGCGCTCATCGACGGGAATGGCGACGTGGGAGTCGGCCTCGGCCCAGCCGTGCCCAGGAAAATGCTTGCCGGTCGCCGCCATGCCGGCCCCACGCATGCCACGGATGAAGGCGCCAGCGAGCAGCACCGCGCGCTCGGGATCACCTTCGAACGAGCGGCTGCCGACCACCGCACTGCGCTGGTGGTCGAGGTCGAGCACCGGCGCGAAACTCAGGTCCAGCCCGACGGCCAGCACTTCCGTCGCCATCAGCCAGCCGCACTGCTCGGCTAGCCATTCGGCGTTCGGATTGTCCGCAATCGCTCGCATCGCCGGCAGACGCAGGAAGCCCTGGCGCAGGCGCTGCACGCGACCACCCTCCTGGTCCACCGCCAGCAGCAGGTCGGGACGTACGGCGCGAATAGCTTCCATCAGCTCGCGCACGTGGCGCGGTGAGTCGATGTTGCGGGCACAGATGATCAGGCCACCGACTTCCGGGTGGCGCAGGGTCTGTCGGTCCTCGGCGGTCAG
>JAVBSG010000093.1:0-58075 GCA_031547245.1 Propionivibrio sp. | reverse complement strand
GGCGCAGCTGCCTTACATCCCCGAGATCAGCGCCAACAAATACGCGCTGAATATCCGCTTCATCCGCCAGGATGTCGAATCGCGCCAACGCCATCCGGATAACACCGTGGATATTCCTTTCGACATCACTTTCTGCAACCTTTAGCAAGGCCAGCGATGCCGAGCCAGGAAATAAACGAGCCCAAAGCAGCGGCCACCAACGAGCTGGCATAAATACCTGCGTTAAGGCCAAACGACCAGTCAAACACAGCAAAAAAAGCATCGATCTGCACGGGGAACAGAGGAAACCACTTTCCGTTGGCCACCTGATAAATGGCTCCGCCAAGCAGAAACAGTCCGAAGAGAACGAACAGTACCGGGGTGATCGGCTCCAGCTTCGGTTCCTGCTGCGCGATTGATTGCCCGGAGGTTCCCGCCTGGCCAGCCTCAACGGAGATGCGTGTTTCCTTTCCAGCCGCCTCGGCAGGGCGTCCGCATTTTACGCAACGCTTGGAGCCGGCCCCGTTTTGCGCTTGGCAAGCATGGCATGTCCAATCACTGCATGGCATAGAAGTGGTTGATGTATGTATGTCGATGGCGTAATAGCTGCAGACTATTCCGCTTCATCCCTGAGCCTGTAAATCACGATAGCGCCGCCCACAAGAACAAGCGCTATTCGGATCAACCAGCCCGAACCTTTTCCCCAGCTATTTATCCAGGAAAGGATAACAAACTCTCTCCCGATGACCTGAAGAACCATAGAGACCAGCCCAATAAACACCATGTAGATGCCCAACGATTTCATGCATTCCGCTCCTTTTTGGTTTCCGGCATTTAAAACAAACTTTGTGTCATTGTCCATGCCAACTTTCGCGCACGTGCCCCGATCATGGGCAAAGCCCGTATCTCTGCTACCATACTGCAACGATATGGATGCCGCGCCAGTGCCCAAAGCATTCTGTGAGGATGCCCACCAATTTCCTACCTGTCTGAAATGTCTGCTAAAACTACCAAGGTTCGTTGTCCGCAATGCAGCGGAGAGTCGCTCTGGAGTGCCGAAAACCCCTATCGGCCGTTTTGCTCCGAACGCTGCAAACTTATCGATCTTGGCGCCTGGGCTTCGGAAGCCTATCGGGTACCTGTGCAGGAGGAGGCGATGGACCCGCTTTCCGGCCCGCCGGATGGCAAGGCCCCCTGATGCGCCAGCCCCGATCATTGCGTCACCGGATTGCCCCCGAAAATGGCCGCCCGACGCATTCGAAAACCACAGCGCCGGAAATACATCGCCATACGGAGAACGGATGAGCGCACCGAACCAGTGCCCTAGCCATTCCGTGCGCAACCAACGTTTATAGTTCTCGTACTTCATTTCATCTGTTACACGATTGCACCGATTTTCACCGATGACCCTTTTCAATCGTCTGTTCCGTTCAGGCTGGCGCCGCGCAACCCTTGTGCTGATCGCAATTCCGCCCACTGCGCTGCTGCTCTACACGCTCATCCTGGTGCCCTTCACCCCGAGCATCGACGACATCCGCAAAGCCACGGCGGAACGCCCCACGCAGGTGCTTTTCGCCGACGGCAAGGTACTCACCGAATTCAAACAATCCAACCGCCAGTGGGTCAAACTCGCCGATATTTCGCCGTATGTCGTCGATGCGCTGATCTCCACCGAGGACCATCGCTTCTACCAGCACCACGGCCTTGATTTCTACCGGACCGGCGCGGCCGTACTGCATACCTTCAGCGGCTCCCGCCAGGGAGGTTCGACGCTCACCCAGCAACTGGCCCGCAATCTCTATCCGGAGGCCATCGGCCGCTCGCCCACGCTGACGCGCAAGCTCAAGGAAGCCATTACCGCCTTCAAGATCGAGGCCGTCCACAGCAAGGACGAGATTCTTGAAACCTATCTCAATACCGTGCCGTTTCTGTACAACGCCTTTGGCATCGAAATGGCCGCGCGCACTTATTTCGACACCTCCGCCGGCAAGCTCGACCAGTTGCAGAGCGCCACGCTCGTCGGCATGCTCAAGGGCAACACCTATTACAACCCGGTGCTCAACCCGGAGCGTTCCCTGCAACGGCGCAACATAGTGCTTGCCCAGATGGTCAAGCATGGAAAACTGCCCCCCGAGAAGCTCGAACCCCTAAGGAAAAGGCCACTGCGCATCGATTTCGAGCGGCAGAGCGAGCCTGCAGGGCCGGCGCCGCATTTCGCCCGCTATTTGCGCAAATGGCTGATCGACTGGGCCGACCGTAATGACTACAACATATACAATGACGGCCTCGTCGTGCATACGACACTCGACTCCCGCTTGCAGAACCTCGCCAACCAGGCGGTCGCCCGCCAGGGCAACCAGTTGCAGCGCGTGGCCAATACGGTCTGGGGATCGCGAACGGCATGGAGCGCCGGCAACGCGCTCGTCCGCGACTTCATCAGCGAGTCGCCCGAATACCGCAGCGCGCTCGACGCCGGACAGCCTCGCGAGCAGGTTCTCAAGCAGCTGCAGGCGGACACCGCTTTCATGCGCAGGCTGCGCCAGCAAAAAACGACTATCCAGGCCGGTTTCCTGGCCCTTGACCCGCGCAACGGCCATATCATGGCCTGGGTCGGCAGCCGCAACTTCGAGGAGGACGCTTTCGATCACGTGCAGCAGGCGCGCCGGCAGCCGGGCTCGACCTTCAAGCCTTTCGTCTATGGCGAAGCCTTCCGCGAGGGCATCGGCCCGGACACAACGTTCGTCGACCAGGCCGTCGAAATCCAGGTCGGCCCCAACGATGTCTGGCGGCCGACCGATGGAACGCCGCCCAGCGACGCCGAAATGAGCCTGCGCGACGGTCTCGCCTTTTCCAAGAACACGATCACCGCTCAGTTGATGCAGCGGATCGGCCCGGACAAGGTTATCCGTCTGGCGCAGGAATTGGGCGTGCGCCAGAGCAACCTCGAACCCGTGCTTTCGCTGGCGCTGGGAACCAGCCCGGTCACGTTGCGCGAGATGACCGTAGCCTACGCTTCCATCGCCGACAGCGGGAATTACCACGACCTCATCATGGTTACCCGGATCGAGGACAGGCATGGAAAAGTCATCGCGGAATTCAACCCGCCCTCGCCCGACAAGGTGCTCGACAGCAAAACCGCCTACACGCTGCTCGACGTCATGCGCGATGCCATCGACCGCGGGACCGGTATCGGCATCCGCAACCGCTATGGCATCCAGGCCGATGTCGCCGGCAAGACCGGCACGACGCAGGACAACACCGACGGCTGGTTTCTTCTGATGCACCCCGAACTGGTCGCGGGCGCCTGGGTGGGGTTCAACGACAGCCGCGTCACGCTGCGCAGCAACTACTGGGGGCAAGGCGCCCACAGCGCCCTGCCCATCGTCGGGGACGTTTTCCGCAATGCCTTGCGCTCCAAGCTCATCGATCCGCAGGCCCAGTTCGTGCTGCGGGAAGACGAAGGGGCCCTCGACCGGATAAAGGATTGGGTTTCCGGTTTCTTTGGTTCGGCTGACAAGCCAAGTAAACCGGAAACCGAACTGCCCCAGGGCGCTTCGCCGGGGAACGCGCCCCAGGATGAAGATCTGTTGCAGGAAAAAATCGACCAGATACTGGAAGACGAGAAAAGGGAAGAACAACGAAAGTTCGAGTCCATGTACGGCGGCAGCTGAGAACCTCCAGCAAAACGGAACAAAGCGATTTGGGCCGGGCGCGCCGTGCATAGCGTGCGTCCGGCTACGGTCGCTGCCAGGCAAGCCAATACGCAGTGTCACTCGCATACCCCCCGAAAAATAGAAGGAAGACTGCGGAAAAGTACCGCTGCCGCCCCCCAGGAAATCTTGTCCTGAAAGCAGGCTTTATATATAATAAGCTATGTATATTATATAGCATAAACTATGAATTCACCTTCCAGCAATATCGGCATGCTCATCGCAGAAGTGTCGCGCCTGATGCGGCGTGCCTTTGAAAGCAAACGCGACGCCGCTTCATTGACTTTGTCGCAGGCCAGAACACTGCTTTACCTCTCGCGCCACGAAGGCATCAACCAGGTGCAGTTGGCTGAATTGCTGGAGGTGCAGCCGATCACGCTGGCCCGCCAGATCGACCAGTTCGAGGGATTGGGTCTCGTTGCGCGACGCGCCGACCCGCAGGATCGCCGCGCTTACCGTCTTTTTCTTCTCCCCGCTTCAACCGATTTCCTGGCGGAAATACGAAAAACCACTGCCGCGGTTCGCGCCCAGGCTTACCGCGGCCTCGACAAGGACGAGGTGGAAACGCTGTCGCGTTGTCTGCAGACCATACGGTCGAACCTGACAGCTACCGCGTCCATCAACGAAAATCATCGCAAATCGCCCGAAAACGAAGCTTCTGCGTAATCCGGTCAAAAAACAGCTTTCCCATGACATCATTCTATCGAAAACTGCGCACTACCAAGCGGATGCTAGCAGTTGCCGTACTCATCGTCATCGTCGTCATTTTTCTGGTTGCCCATTGGCTGCACTTCCGCATGACCCACATCATCACCGACGATGCCCGCGTCGATGGCGATGTCATCACGCTGTCGAGCCGCGTTGCCGGCTGGATAACGCAATTTCCCGTCATCGAGGGCGATGCCACGTCCAAAGGGCAAACCATCGCCACCATCGACGACAGGGAAACACGGCACAAGCGCGCCGTCCTGGAAGCACAGCTTGAATCGAATCTGCAGCAAAGCAAATCCCTGGAGGCCGAAATCCGCCAGACCGAAGCCAGCACGCAGGGCGCACTGGAAAATACCCGGGGAAAGCTTGAGTCGACCATCGCCAGCCGGGAATCCGCCCGGCTTCATCTGGAACAGGTCCGGATGGATTACCGCCGGTCCGAAGATCTGGCGGCAAAGAAATTCATCTCGCCGCAGGCGCTCGACACGGCGCGCACCAGCCTCGCGCAAGCGGAAGCCGACCTGCAGAAAGCCGGCGCCGAAATCGCCGCCAGCCGTGGTGCACAACTTACCGCCCAGGCCGATCGCGACAAGATCGACATGCTGCGCGCCAAGCTGAAGGCGAGCGCCGCCGATGCCGAACAGATCCGGGCGCAAATCGCCACGCTGGATACGGAAATTCTGGATCGCACGATCAAAAGCCCGGTCGACGGCGCGGTGGTCATGACTTTCGTGCGCGCCAACGAGTATGTGGTCGCCGGACAGCGCCTGGCCATGATCTACGACCCGCGCCAGCAATGGATCGAGGCCAACGTCAAGGAAACCGACATCGCCAATGTCGAGGTCGGCCAACCGGTTGCCATCAACGTCAGCGCCTATCCCGACCGGGTTTTCGAGGGCAAGGTAGCAAGGGTGGGAGGTGCGGCGACGAGCAAATTCGCCTTGCTTCCCGATCCCAATCCCAGCGGCAATTTCACGAA
Source organism: Propionivibrio sp. (assembly GCA_031547245.1). Classification (GTDB taxonomy): domain Bacteria; phylum Pseudomonadota; class Gammaproteobacteria; order Burkholderiales; family Rhodocyclaceae; genus Propionivibrio. Next base: position 52,696 of record JAVBSG010000093.1, on the reverse strand, counting down.
AATCACCCAGCGCCTGCCGGTACGCATCACTTTGAATCAATTCGCTCCCGAACTGCGGCCGGGAATGATGGTGGAGGTCGCCATTGACCACAGAAGCCGATAAGCCGCAGTCCGAAGAAGTCCCCCACCGCTGGCTGATCGCCCTTTCGGTCATGATGGGGACGATCTCCACGGTGCTTTCCTCGACGATCGTCAATGTCGCCCTCCCGGACATCATGGGCGCTTTCGGCATGGGCCAGGATACGGCCCAATGGATGTCGACCGGTTTTCTGGCGTCCATGACCGCTACCATGCTGACAGCCGCCTGGTTCGTCACGCACATCGGCCTTCGCCGCACCTTCGTCTGCGCGATGCTGCTCTTCGTAGCCTCCTCGGTGGTTGCCGGCCTCTCTACTACGGAGGCGGAACTGATCGGCATGCGGATCCTGCAGGGGGCCGCAGCAGGCGTCATGCAGCCGGTGGCGATGATCGCCATGTTCTCCGTATTCCCGCCGCACAAGCGCGGCGCAGCCATGGGAATATTCAGCCTGGGAGTCGTTCTGGCACCGGCCGTCGGCCCGACGATCGGCGGCATTCTGATCGACATGTACAACTGGCGCGTGGTCTTCTTCTTCATTCTGCCGGCATCCATCGCGGGAATCTTCCTCGGCATGCGTTTTCTGCCCGGCCGGTCTCCCGACACGAAAAGCCGGCCTTTCGATTTCCTGGGTTTCGTGCTGCTCTGCGCGGCGCTCGTATCCCTTCTTACCGGCTTTGCCAACGGACCGCGCGACGGCTGGTCCTCCGCCTACATTCTGACGCTGCTCATCGGCGGCACCCTATTGAGCGTCGCCTTCATTCTCTGGCAGTTGTACGCGGCCCACCCCTTGCTCGATCTTGGCCTGCTGCGCCACGGCGTTTTCGCTTCCGCATGCGTGGTCGCCTTCATCTACGGAGCCGGCCTGTTCGGCTCGACCTATCTCCTGCCGCTGTTCGCACAAGGAATTCAGCGCCTGACGCCGGAGGGCGTCGGACTGATGCTGATGCCGTCCGGGTTGATCCTGGCCGTCGTCTTTCCGTTTTCCGGCCGCGCCAGCGATCGCCTTCCCTCTTCCCTGCTGATCTGCACCGGCCTTTTCATTTTTGGCGCCTGGGCGCTCTGGATGAAGGACATCGATGCCAATACCCCGTTCTGGCTGTTGGCCACCTGGATTGCCATCGGCCGGGTCGGCCTTGGCATCATGCTCCCGGCGCTCAATGCCGGCGGCGTGCGCTCGCTGCCGCCAAAGGATCTCAGCCATGGCGCCGGCGTGCTCAATTTCGTGCGCCAGCTCGGCGGGGCTTTCGGCACCAATCTGCTCTCCGTGCTGCTGGGCACTCGCGTTGCGCTGCACTCCAATGCGCTGGCCGCCACGCAAAACGGCGACCTGACGGCCACCTATCAGTGGCTGACGACTTACGAGAGCATTCTGGCCAAGGCCGGAGTCCCGGCGGACGGGCGCTGGCAGGAATACGGCGCGCTGCATCACCTCGGGCGGACGATTTACCAGCAGGCGTACACCTTGAGCTTTCGCGACTGCTTCATCGTTGTCGCCATCCTGTTTTTCGTGGCCATCCTGCCCGCGCTGGCCATCAACGCCCGGCCGTCCCGCCCCGTCGCGGACACCAGGAAAGCAATAAGTCCGCTTTCGACCCCGGTCAATCAAAGTTAACGGTAAGGGCCTTCGCTACTCCCACACCAGGCGGTGCAGCTTCCATTCGCCCTTGACCGATCGCCACTGCATCGTAACCTGGTAATGCCTGGCGCTATCCGGGATCAGCCCTTCCGCGCCGGCAAGCATCACTTCGGCCTGGGTACGCGCGGTATCGGGAACACTGGCGTCCAGTGCGTTCTCTTTTTTCAGCGCGACGACCTTCACGTTCTTGTAGCGCAGAAACGTCGCCATCATGGTGCGTTTGGCCCACTCGCGGTTATCCCCGGGTTGCTGCGCATAAAAATCCGGGTGCAGCATGGCCAGCACGTCGTTGGTGCTTTTCGCCTCAAGCGCTTCCTGCAACTGGTTGACGGCCTTGTCCAACGCCGCTTGCGGATCGCTGCGCGAACACGCCGCCAGCAGAAAAACGCATGTGAGGCACAGCAGCCACTTCAGTTGTTGTCGCATAGCGCATTCCGATCATGGTATTCACTGAGTGCGACAGGCGTGGAAAAGCAGGAAGCGGCTCAGCGATAGTCGATTCTGACATTCTCGCTGCTCAGCCAGTCGCCGAGCGCCGCCAGCAGATCGTCCTCCAGGCGCACACGGCAATTATCGCCCAAAGTCATGTCGCATACAGCATCGGCATTCCGGTAGGTCAGCAGCACTGGGCAGTTCCCCGGCGTGTAGGGCGTCAGCAAGGCACGCAGGCGTTGCGCCGCCGATTGGGCATTGCGGCTGGCCTGTCCGTTGAGCGACAGGCGCAGATGCCTTGCGAAACGTCCGCGCGCCTCGGCCAGCGTCAGCAGGCGCTCGGCCACGACGCGCACCTTGCCCTCGCCGGCAAAATCGTCGCGCTGAACCTTGCCTTCGATGACCAGCACATCGTCTTCGCGGATTTTTCCGCGCTCGGCCTCGAAAGTTTCGTTGAATACGGTGACTTCCAGCGAAGCGGTTCCGTCGTCGATCTGCACGAGCGCCATCTTGCCGCGCGAAGTAATTTTGGTGCGCACGCCAACCACCAGCCCCGCCAGCAACTGCGGCTCTTTTTTCGGCTCCAGCGAGACCAGCGGCCGGCGGGCAAAGCGCGCCACCTCGTCCTTGACTTCGTAGAACGGATGCCCGGAAAAAAAGAAACCCAGCGCCAGCTTTTCCTCGGCCAGTTTCTGCCGCTCCTTCCAGGGCGGCGCGTCGATGTACTGCGGCCCGTGCCCGCTCTCCTGGCCGCCGCCGAGGCAATCGAACAGGCTGACCTGCATGGCGTTGCGTTCGGCCTGCTCGGCTGCTTCGATGGCGATTCCGGTCGAGGCCAGCAGCCGCGCCCGGTGATCGTCCAGCGAATCGAAAGCGCCGGCCCGGATCAGCGCTTCGATGGTGCGCCGGTTGACCATGCGCTTGTCGACGCGCTCGCAGAAGTCGAACAGATCCTTGAACGGTCCGCCCGCTTCGCGCGCCTTCAGGATCACGTTGACTGCCTGTTCGCCGGTACCCTTGACGGCGCCAAGGCCGTAGCGGATCGTATTCCGGTCAACCGGCACGAAGCGGTATTCAGAGGCATTGATATCCGGTCCGAGCATGGTGATCTTGTTGGCGACGGCATCGTCGTAGAAGATCTTCACCGTGTCGGTGTTGTCCATGTCCGACGACAGCGTCGCGGCCATGAACGCCGCGCAATGGTGCGCCTTGAGCCAGGCCGTCTGATAGGTGACGACGGCATAGGCTGCCGTATGCGACTTGTTGAAGCCGTATTCGGCAAACTTCGTCATCAGGTCGAAAAGCTGCTCCGCGAGCGCCGGATCGTAGCCTTTCTTCTTCGCCCCGTCGGCAATCGTCTCGCGGTGCTTGGCCATTTCCTCGGGCTTTTTCTTGCCCATCGCCCGCCGCAGCATGTCGGCGCCGCCCAGTGTGTAGCCGCCGATGATCTGCGAGATCTGCATCACCTGCTCCTGATACACGATCACGCCGTAAGTCGGTTCCAGCGAGCCCTTGAGATCCTCGTGGAAATAGTCGATCTTCTGCTGCCCCTTCTTGCGCAGAATGAAGTCGTCGACCATGCCCGAGCCGAGCGGCCCCGGGCGATAGAGCGCCAGCACGGCGATGATGTCCTCGAAACGGTCGGGCTGCAGCTTCTTGAGCAGCTTTTTCATGCCGTCCGATTCCACCTGGAAGATCGCCGTGGTGTTGGCGTTCTTGAGAATCTGGTAGGCGCGCGGATCGTCGAAAGTCAGCGCATTGAGATCCGGGCGCGTGCCGGTCAGTTTTTCGACGTAATCGACGGCCAGCTTGATGATGGTCAGGTTGCGAAGGCCGAGGAAGTCGAACTTGACGAGGCCGACCTTCTCGACGTCGTCCTTGTCGTACTGGGAAACAACCGACGCGCCGGCATCCGCGGAATAAAGCGGACAGAAATCGGTCAGCCGGCCCGGCGCGATGAGCACGCCGCCGGCATGCATGCCGACGTTGCGCGTCAGATCCTCCAGCCGGCCCGCCAGTTCGAACAGGTCCCTGACCTCCTCCTCTTCCTCGATGCGCTGCTTCAACTGCGGCTCGGCCTCGGTGGCCTTGGCCAGCGACAGCGGCTTGTTCTGCTCGACGGGGATCAGCTTGGAGAGCTGGTCGCAAAAGTTGTAAGGCATGTCGAGCACGCGCCCGACATCGCGGATGACGGCCTTCGACGACATGGTGCCGAAAGTGGCGATCTGCGACACGGCGTCGTGGCCGTACTTGTCGCGCACGTATTCGATCACCCGCCCGCGGTTGTCCTGGCAGAAATCGATGTCGAAGTCGGGCATCGACACCCGTTCCGGGTTCAGGAAACGCTCGAACAGCAGCGCGTAGCGCAACGGGTCGAGATCCGTAATGCCGAGCGAGAAGGCCACCAGCGAACCGGCTCCGGAACCGCGCCCCGGCCCGACCGGCACGTCGTTGTTCTTGGCCCAGTTGATGAAATCCGCCACGATCAGGAAGTAGCCGGGGAATCCCATCTGAATGATGGTCTGCGTCTCCGTCTTCAGGCGGTCGTCATAGACCGGCCGCCGTTTCTCGCGCTCCGCGTCGTCCGGATACAGTTGCCGCAGCCGCAGCTCCAGCCCTTCCTCGGCCTCCTGGCGCAGAAAATCGTCGAGCGTCATCCCCGGCGGCGTGGGGAAATTCGGCAGATAGTTCTTATAAAGCCCGATCTGCAGACTGCACCGCTTGGCGATCTCGACCGAGTTCTCGATCGCCTCGGGCAGATCGGAAAACAGTGCCAGCATTTCCTCGGTCGACTTGAAATACTGCTCCTCGGTATAGAGGCGAGGGCGGCGTTTATCGCCGAGCATATAGCCCTCGGCGATGCAGAAACGCGCCTCGTGCGCCTTGAAATCGTCGCGTTCGAGAAACTGGATCGGATGCGTGGCGACCAGGGGCAGGCCGAGCTGGTCGCCCAGCTCGGCTGTCGCGGCGATCAATGCCTCCTGCTGCGGCTGGCTGCGCAGATGCGGGCGCTGCACTTCCAGGTAGAACGCGTCGGGAAAAAGCTTGGCCCAGTAAGCCGCGCGGCTTTCCGCCTGCGCGCTGCTGCCCTGCTGCAAGGCTTCGCCGACATCGCCCTGCGCTGCGCCGGACAGGGCGATCAGCCCATCGACCCCAACCTCTTTCAACATCGCCCGGGTAATTTCTGCCCGCCCCCGCTGGCGCGGAACGAGATAGGCCCGTGTCAGCAGTTCGCACATCTGCAGGTAGCCCCGGTGGGAACGGCAGAGCAGCAGCATCCTGTAAGGGCGGTCGGGGTCGGCTTCGTTGGTCAGGTATATGTCGCAGCCGAGAATCGGCTTGACGCCCTTGTTCCGCGCCGCCAGGTAGAACTTGACGAGGCCGAAGAAGTTGGCGAGATCCGTCAGCGCCAGCGACGGCATGCCGCAGGCCGCCGCACGCGATACGGCATCGTCGATGCGGACGATGCCGTCGGTAACGGAGTACTCGCTATGGAGCCGGAGATGGACAAATCGGGGATCGAGCATCGGGCTATTTTACCTCGCGGGCGGACGGCGGCAGAACCGCAATACCGGGAAAACGGCGGTCGGCCGCTGAAACAATCACTTACAACTGTTTACTTCTGGCTCATACATGTGGCCGCCGAAACAATTATGCTGGAACCGTCAAAAAGAAGGAGCAAATCATGAAAAAGCATCTTGGATCTTTTGCAGTTTTCCTGCTCGGCCTGTTTTCCGTGGGAACGGCCACGGCCAACGATGCCGCCGTCGGCGCAATCCTGGGCGGCAGTGTCGGCGCCATCGTCGGCAACCAGGTCGGCGGACGGGACGGAGTGATCGTGGGCGGCGCTGTCGGCGCTGTGACCGGCGCGATCATCGGCTCCAACAGCGGCGGCCGTCACCACGGACCGTCCTACCGCGTTTACGCACCGCCGCCCGTCGCTTATGCGCCCGTTCCTGTCTATCGTCCGGTACCGGTTTACGCGCCGCCCCCGGTTTATTACGGACCGCCCGTGGTCGTCCGCCAGCCGGTGGTTTATGTTCCGGTGAAAGGCAAGGGCTACTACGGCAAGGGTTACAACGGGTACTACGGCCGGAACTATCATGATGACAACCACTACGACCGCGGCCGGTACCGTCGCTAATCCACAATACGTGAATACGGTTTTTCAAAATTCACATATGGCATTTATTCCCATAGCAATTTAAATGCCTATGGTCTAAGATGAAGTCAATACCTGAACCAGCCCCCCTGGTCTGTAGTCAGCAAAAGCCCGGCGCTCCATTCACCGGGCTTTTGCTTTTGGCGGGAAGGAAAGAAACGGCCAAAGCAAATCGCCTGCCGCATGGAATCATCATGATGACAGGCGATTGTTGCATCGGCGTCCCGGCATGAAGCCGGGATACCGTCTTTAGCGGGATTTGTTTACTGCAAGATTCCAGAGGCTGACCAGTTGCTCGTATTCCTCCGAAGCAGCCGCCTGGTCGAGGGGGAATATCTTTACCGACTTGAGGTCAGGTAGCGACGTCAGTTTCGAGACCTGGACATCGGTGCGCGTCGGCCGGCGGAAGGTCTTGACCAGCAATTCCTCCTGCGTTTCCTTGCTCAGCAGAATGTTGTAGAAGGTCTTGGCGGCTTCGGCGTTCTTTGCGCCCTTGATGATGAACATTCCCTCGGGCGCGAGGTAACTGCCCTCGCTCGGGTAAACCAGTTTGATTTCCTTCTGGCCGCCGGCGACATACTCCTGAGCGGCATACTCGATGGTCAGGCCGACGGCATATTCGCCCATGGCCGTGCCTTTGTAGGTAGCGCCGGAGGATGCCGTCACGACGGCATTGGCAGCGATTTTTTCCAACCCTTCGCGGCCGAACTGTTTCAGGAGTCCATAGACCAGCTGGTATGCGGTGGCGCTCTTGCTGGGATCGGTAATGGCGAATTTGCCTTTCCATTCCGGCTTCATGAGGTCGGACCAGGTTTTCGGCGCAGCCTGTCCCTTCAATTGCTTCTCGTTGACCATCAATACCATCAGGTGCACATTGGTGCCCACCCAAAGATCATTGGGCCCGCGAAATTCGGCGGGGATCGCGGCAAGGTCGGGCGACTTGTAGGGCTCCATGAATTCCTTGTAGGCGCCGAGTGTTCCAAAGCCACCGCTCCACAGGATATCCCCGCGCGGGTTTTTGGATTCGGCCTGAATCCGCTTCATCAGCGCACCCGTACCTCCCGTGACCTGTTGCACGTTGAGCGACGGGACGTGTTTCTTGGTCACGTTCAACGCCGCTTCGATCGTTTCGGTGTTGTTCGAGGAATATAGAACCACCGTTTGGGCCTGTGCCCAGGCTGCGGCAGCGGAAAATACGATGGCAGCCGCAACACGCGGCAGGAATTTCAGTCTCATGAGAACCTCGCTGGTTGAGAAGTCACTTGCTGGAAAAAAGGTTGACCCGGAAAAGTTTGATCGAGACGATGATCGGCACGAGAATCACAGATATCAGCACGGCCCCGTAAGCCGAGGCGAGCCCTAGCCGGCCGCCGTCGATCTGGCGGAAGATGGCAATCGGCATGGTCTCCAGGCCGCCAGTATAAACGACAACGGTGGCGGCCAACTCGGAGATCGTCGTCACCCACATCAGGATGGCGGCTGATATGATCGACGCCTTCATGACGGGCAGGATGACCTTGAAGAACGACATCAGCGGCGATACGCCGAGGCTGATCGAAGCTTCCTCGATGGAATCCGGGATATTGAACAATGTCGATGAGGCGTTGCGCACGGCAAAAGGCAGACGCCTGACGGCATAGCAGAGCACCATGATGCTGCCGGTTCCCGCCAGCACGAGCCATCCGGTGTTGAAGGTCTGGACCAGCGCAATGCCCATCACGGTTCCCGAAATCGTCAGGGGAAGAACGACGATGTAATCGAGTAGTTGCGTAAGGCCGGTGCGTTTCTTGATGATCAGATAGCTCGCCAGCACGGAAAAAAGCACCCCGGCCAGCGTGGCCAATCCAGCAAAAATAATCGAGTTGAAAACCGGTTCGGGCGCGCTGTGAATAACACGGTTAAGGCTTGAGAGGGACCAGCTGCCCCAGCGCATGACTGGGCCGCTGGTTTCCGTGAAAGCGGCGATGAAGACGATCAGCAACGGCAGGAGCGAAACGAAGATGATGAATCCGACACACCCCGTGAAAAGCGCCGCTGCTCCCGAGCGCACCCGTTTTGCCTGGGGGGCGCGGCCCGGAGTCATGGTGTAGAGCTTGCGTTCGACCACGTGTTTTTGAAAAAACAGGACGATCCCCACGATGCAGATCGAAATGACCGACATGGTGCTTTGCAGCAATGGGGAGCTGCCCATTTCATTGACGAAGGCGTTGTAGGTCATCACCGACAACAGGGGTACCCGGCTGCCCAGCAGGGTGGCGAGAACGAAGTTGCCCACCACCAGAGAGAACACCACCAGGGCGTTGACCGCCACAGCGGGCAGCATCAGCGGCACCAGCACGCGCCATTTGGTCACCATGGGGGAGGTGCCGAGGCTCAGCCCGGCTTCCTCCAATTGCCCGTCGAAACCGCGCAGGGCCGCCAGAACGCCAAGGTAGATGTAGGTGTAATAGACCAGAGTCATCGAAAAGATCAGGCCGTTCCAGCCGTAGAAGGATGGCAGCTCGATGCCGAGGTAGCCCATGAAGTTGGTCAGCAGGCCATTGTTGCCGAGGATCAGCAGCCAGGACTGGCCGACGATCACTTCCGGAATCACGATGGTGACGACCGGCAGCACGGCCACCAGGTTTTTCATCGGGAATTCGTAGCGCGCCACCATGTAGGCGAGCGGCACGCCGATCAGGATCGACAGGGAGGTTACACTGACGCCCAGCACGAGCGTGTTGCGCAATGCGAACAGAAACTGGCTGTCATCGAGCAGTTGGGAGAACCCGGCCAAAGACAACGCCCCCGAGTCGTCGCGTATGCTGTTGTTGAACAACACGCCCAGCGGATAGAGAACGAAAAAAACAAGGATTACCAGGCTGAGGACCGTCAATACGCCCCAGGGCCACCATTTGGGTTTGAACAGGGTCATCCTGCCCCCTACGCGCGGATGATCCGGCTTTGCGCCGGAATCAGAACCTGAACAGAATCGCCGGGATGAAAATCACCGTGGCCATTCCCCGCGCCGAGATCGACACGAATCTCCGGACCATTCTGCACCTGGATGCGGTATGTCGTCTTGAACCCCAGGTATTGCCGGCGCAGGACCGTGCCGGGAACCGCATTCGGCATGATGGGATCCGGCATAGCCAGCGACAGTTCCTCGGGGCGCGCCACCAGCATGCCCTCCCTACCCTCCTGGGAAGCGCTCCGCAGCCCCTGGAGCTGCCGGCCGCCGAGGCTGTAGTGCATTTTCTCGGGAACCGGCGCTTCCGGCGCCGGCGCTTTCCCGGAATCCACAAGTTCGACCGGCACCTGGATCACATTCGCCGAACCGATGAAATCCGCCACATAGGCATTGCCCGGCTCTCCGTACAATTGCTCCGGCGTTCCGATCTGGGCAATGCGCCCGCGGTCCATGATGGCGATCCTGTCGGACATCGCCAGGGCTTCCTCCTGATCGTGCGTGACGAAAACCGTCGTGATGTGCGCTTCCTGCACCAGATCGAGAATCACGTCACGCATTTGCATGCGCATCTTGGCGTCCAGGTTGGATAGCGGCTCGTCCATCAACAGCACACGCGGGCGAATCACCAACGCCCTGGCAAGCGCCACGCGCTGACGCTGCCCACCGCTCATCTGCGCGGGATAGCGCGGGGCGAGGTCAAGGAGACCGACTTTTTCGATGGCTTCGTTGACGCGCTGCTGGATCTCCGCCTTTGCCACCCCTCTGGCGCGCAAGCCGTAGGCAACATTGTCGAACGCCGTCTTGTCCGGGAACAGCGCATAGTCCTGGAACACCATGCCGATATCGCGATGATGTGTCGGGATGTGGGTCATGTCATCCTGATCGAACAGCAATCGGCCGGCATCGATTTCGTAAAAACCGGCAATACAGCGCAACAACGTTGTTTTGCCGCAGCCGCTTGGACCAAGCAGGGTATAAAACGCGCCATTCGGAATATTCAACGACAAGTCCTGCAAAACCACATTCCCGCTGAATTCTTTTTTAATGCCTTCGATACTGATTGACGCCATTTACCTGCTCCGAAAATTTCTGTTGAGAACCGCTTGTTTCAAAACGACGCTTCGGATATTCCACAGCGGTGTTGAGTTTTCAAAACCGCGCGAATCCTTCCGAGCCATTTGAGATGGACATAGCTTGATGAGCTATTGTTTTTCTTTCCCCGGTATCCGTTCCTTTATGGATTGCCACCCGCTGCCGATTTTTTCGCCCACTGTTTTCACCCCATCCACCGACGTACTGGCTGTCTTGCTCAGGACGTTTTTTGCCCCTTGAATCGTCGTGCCGGTAGCCTGGGTAATTGTATCCCGAACCATGCGCCAGGACTTCTCGACAATTTGCCCGCCCTGATCCTTGACGATACCGGCGACAAGCACCAGCGCTTCGGATGTCGTCGATTTTCGCACACTGTTTTGCGAAGGAAGAGACAGCGCTTCGCAGTAGGTCTTTGCGATCAGGCCCACGCGTAGCGTAAGAAAAGCATTTGCCGCCCCGTTGGCCAGACTGTTGACGAGCAGCGAAGCCACACCTTGCAGTCCTGGAATGCCGCCTTTCAGTGAAGGAAAGATGGCAGCGACGACGGGGGTGGCGATCTCCGAAAAATCGATTTCCTGGATCGATTCCGCGATCAACACGTTGGCCCCGACATTGCTGTAAAGATAAAGCATCTGCCGGGGAGACGGCCGTTGGTAGTAAATGGAGGCGATCCGCCAAACCATGCGCAACTGGCCTGCCAGGACGAAAAGCCCGTCCAGCCTTCCGTTCTGCATGACGGCGGTGCTGACGAAAACGGTACTGGCCGTGTTTTTGATCACGATCCCGGCCTCGCTCCCCAATTTGGACAACGCCGCAGGAATTTCATCGTTCGTCTCAAGCGCCATACCGGAAAGGAGCGGATTGCCCTGGAGTCGTTCGCGCAAGTCGTTTTGGAAGGCAGCAACGGCTTTCGGGGCACCGTCACTGGGTGGAACAGGGGGTTTTGGCAATCTGAAATAAATATACAGCGGGGTAAGCAGCAGCCCGGAAAAAACGACCACCATGCACCAGAACACCCATTTTGCAGAGCCTGGATACGCCAACTCCGAAAAATTGGCCACTTGCGAAATGGTAGCGAACAGGGAAAGACAAAAATAACCCAGAATTGCCAGACTGGCGGGGATGAGGATTCGAGAAATGATTTTGCCCACTAACGGCTCCCATGGGAGTTTTGACCCGGGTACTTTACTCGCCTTATGGTTGCCAAGTCATGGCAAGCTTGGTGGCGACCAAAGGTATTCGGGGGATTCTGCGATATGGCTGAATTGTATATTTTCTACGATTTTCAGCGCGCAATCCCAACCATCTGCGCGAATCCGGCCTTTGCCCGCCAGGCATCGACTGCCGGCAGCCTCGATTCCTCCGTCTTATTTTCAGCCGTTTTTCGATTGGACCGGAGCGATGTTTTCTAACGCCACCAGACAGGAACGAAGGCCAAATCCACTGATATATACGGGATTCCGGCCTTCTTTGAACTGCCTCTGATGTATCCCCGGCAAAGCCGGGGATGTCATTGGAACTTACTGCAACTCACCGACATCCACATCCTCCGGTAATAGCGAAGGCAACCATGCCCGGCCGAAAAAGTCTCCCATATGGCCGGCCGACTGCAGCATCAGATCGTCGTCGCGAATAACCAGAGGACCGGTTGGCGAATTCAGGGGAGCATCGGCAAAGCGTGCGAAGTAGCGGCCAAGCAATTCACGCATGTCCGGCCGAACCGGACCTCGCCAGGCAACGGCAAACACCACGCCATCGGCATCCATAAACTCGCGTACGACGAGGCCATATTCGGTGCGCGTTTCGCGTACGGTATATGAGGCCGGCGTTTCGCTTTTCGAAGTTGCCGTCTCGCTTTTGAGCATCCGCTTGCCGTCATCGGCCGGGAGCGTTGCCTGCTCGCCAAGCGTGGCGTAAGCAGGTAGCGCCTGAACACAAACGAGCGACAGCAATAGCAGCAGTTTTTTCAGGATCATGAGCGCGTTCCTCGTTCAATAAGCGACGTAGGGGCCGTTGCCAGCAGGAGTGGATTTGCCGTTGATCGCCGTAAAAACATCCCGGCCGAAAAAGAAAGGCAACCCCCAGCCAAAGCTCTGGCCTGTGCCGAATGTTCCGGCCAGATTGGCGAAGGCGGCATACGACTCCAGAGGCATCTGGTAAGGATTAGCAACACTGAACGCCACATCGTTACCTACGCCGTTGAGTCCGACGTTGGTAGCGGAGAGGTTCAAGGTATTGTTCGGACAATACCAACCACTACAGACGGGAATCGTCGGATCGTCGAAAAAGAGGCCGTTGGAACCACTGTCAATGAAACTGGCGGGATAAATGCCGTTTTTATATGACGTGGTAAAAATACCGTACTCGCTGGTCGTCAGCACTCTTGCCTGTCCCAGGGCATTGTTGCTTTGCGTACCGATGCCGAAGACCAGATAGCCATACGCCTGAATACTGCCGCTGGCCGGAACGGCTGGCAGGCGGATAAAGCTGCCGTTGTTATTGACAGCAAACGCCGCGATCGGATTTTTGACCTGTAACGACAACGGCACCGTCGTTTGGCTGCAACTGCCGCCCTGGGCACAGGCGTAATACGCCCCCGGAACCGCGGACGTGGCGCAGCTCGGGCAGTCCTCTTGGCCAGTACCTACACCAAGTATGCCATTGACCCCAAAGGCCTGCACCGAATTGAGCGATCCCCCGGAACTGGCGCAGCTTACTGGCACGGTCGGATAGCGCGTGTCGCCGATGATCTGGATTGGCAGCGACGCGGCGCGTTCCCCGCCAAGAGTGACGTCGGCCAAATGCACTCCGCCCCAGGTGTAGCCGGAAACGAACTGGGCACACTCTGCCAGCGGCACGCCGCTGCCATTGTTCTGCTGCGGCAAATTCAGCGTGACGACTTCGGCCATCAGGCGCAGGCCATAAGACCCCGTATCGACCAGCACATGATCGATATCCTGACAAACGCTACTGTTGGGCTGACATATCGTGACGGTGGTAAACAAGCCATTGACGTATTTTCCAGTTGGACCCCGGTCGACGACCAGCCCGACGACATTGGCGCCGCTGACCGGCTCGGCATAAACCGCAGCGCCGTCACCATCTCCGCCTCCAGTCCCGCCTCCCGTTCCACTGCTGCCCCCACCGCCACCACCGCCCCCTCCTCCACAAGCGGCCAATAGAACGGCAAACCACAACACGACCAACCCATTTATTCGCATAGTATTATTCCCCTGTTCGCCATAAATGGCTCACCATAATCTATGCTGATTTATTGGAAACAGTCAAGAAGAATGACGCCGAAACGAAGGCTTGTAGATCCCACGCGAAAAGGTATTCCGGCGTGACGGCGATGAGTTGCGGTAGAACGATTTGTTCGAGCGGACTACCTGCAGAGGCCGCTCAACTCCGGCGCTGGGCGTCATAATAACTCTCGTTGCCACCACGGTGATGATGCAGGCGCCTTGTACTTCAGCGGTATAGCAGTTGGATTCCTAGGACGCTTCGCACGATGGATTCGTTGAGATGCACGAATTTCGACTCTGGTGATTGCTGAGCTTCTTCTCGGCAGAGGCGGGCTTTATTTGCACAGAAGCGCAGTGTCAAATATCGTGCAAATCAGCACCAATAAACGCGCCGCGATACATAAATGTGCCAAATAGACACGGCCAGGACGAGAAAAGGGCCTGACCTTTTGGGGTCAAGCCCTTGGAATTTCTGGTGGTGTGAAATGCCAGAACCTTGAACCGGATATCTTCAACGATGCTGAGACGTCCCCATAGAAGTGGGTATCAGCAGGTTGGACAGGAATATATGCGCAATACGCTGATGCTCTCATTGTGCCGAGACTGCATGGATGACCGCTGCATCCGTGCGTTGATCTATTGCGGGCCGGATGCGCCGACGCAGGCGCGGTCACCTACACACAGTTGCCGTTGCCGTCCGGCACCAAAGAATGGGTGTAAATGGGCGTCGAAATGACGCTTGTTGCCTCCGCGCTGATCAATAATGTTCCGTTTTCTTCATCACATTAGACGAAGAAACGGAACATGCGCTTCGTTTTTTCAGTGGTCTTCGGTTCTATCCTCAAACGCAGAATCGAACTTTCGCACTGGCCTGACATCAGGCCGCATCCCATCCCGCGCCTGCCCGCCACTGGCGGTCAAAGCCTTCACCCGCCGCGAGCGCTGTCAGGACGGGTCGCAGGAAGACGATTTTGCAGGCATCAGCGACTACGATCTTGGCGAAGCCGTGGCGCAGGCAACCTGACGCGGCTACGAACCTTGGCCGCACTCCGTCCGGACGGTCGGCCGATGAGCGACAAAACGTTCAGAATTCCCGAATTTTTCGAAACCGGGCAATGAGGAAGTAACCCGGCCTTCTTGACGGCGAACGCTCGAATCCCGCAATTCGCCCTCACGAAGAGCAGAGAAATTCGCGTGCGTCAGTGGTTTTTTCAACAGCTTGTTAACCCCGCAATTCAAGTCGTGCCGGACCACTCCCCAGCGTTGCATGATCTTTACCGGTAGGGTAGCATTAATAGTACGAGTGAATATGGTTATGCCATTGAAAATCACATCATTCCGGGAATGGACTCTCATTCCTACTCCTTCTCACTTCTCGCGTGAAAGATACCCCTCAAATGTAGAGTTATGCAAAAAGCTCGTTTTGTATTAATCGCCCCTAGGCAATAAATATTCTCGTATGGATGCTCAGCACACTGCTGGCGACTCCCGGTCTTACCGGGTTAATTTGAAGACGCGCCTTCTGGCACCCCTGCTGGGCATCGTGTTGCTGGCCTTGCTGGCTTTGGGAATGGCGATGATGCGCACGGCTGGCAACGCCTTGGTCGAGGCGGGAAATGACAAGTTGCTCAATGTGGCAGCCAACGTCGGTGGCAGCATTATCATCCAGTTGCAGCGGGCGAAAGCCGATATCATTACCGCCTCTGCCGCACCCGGAGTGCTTGAAGTGCTCGATCCGCAAGCAATAGGCAGCGAATCATCGCGTGGGGAGTTCATTCGAGCCAGCAATATAAGGCTGTCGCGCATGGGCGGAGACTATTACGAAACGTTTTATGTGACGTCCGATAAAGGCATGACCCTGGCTTGCAGCATGCCCTCGTCCGTGGGTGTGCTCGATATCTCCAACCGCGCCTGGTTTCACGAAGCCATGGCTGGCAGCGATGTACTGATTTCACCTCCCTTTGTTAGCCGCATCACCGGCGATGTGCTGATGGCCGTGATTCTCAAGTTTTCACATCATGATCATGTTGGCGCCATGGTTGGCTCGCTGCGGATCAAGGCTATCACCAAGGATACCCTGGTCCAGCAAAGCCAGCCCTGGTTGACTAATCTGGTCATTTCCAGTACCGGCGAGGTTGTCGCCGCACTGGAAAACAAGAATCCCGGTGATGCCTACAAAAACGCGCCATGGCTGCCTAAGTTGAAAACGCAGCCTCTGGGCTATTTCCCCATCACCGAAAACGGGGTGGACAAGGTGATGAGTTTTTACCACCTGCCGAATACCGATCTATATGCGATTGCCGTCGCCGAAAAACAACATCTGCTTGAGCCGATGCAGAAGGTGAAATTGATCGGCGGAATTGCCCTTGCGCTGGCCGTGTTGAGCACCTACGCGGTCATTCTCTTCACCGTCAGGCCGGTCACAAGGGACATCCGGGGATTGGCGGATATGGCAAAACGTGTTGGTGAAGGCGATCTTGGCCAGCAGATCACAGTCTCTCGCAACGATGAACTGGGGGATTTAGCGCAGTCATTGGGCAACATGCTGGATACGCTGAGAATGATGATCTCGCGCGCTGAAGGCGCCACCCGCGCCAAGAGCGAATTTCTTGCCAACATGAGCCATGAACTCCGCACGCCGATGAATGGCGTTATCGGCATGACCAGTCTCCTTCTGGAATCGCCGCTAACGCCCGAGCAGCGCGATTACGTCGAGACGATTCGTGACAGTGGCGAATCGCTGCTGACCGTCATCAACGAAATCCTTGATTTTTCGAAAATCGAGGCCGGCAAGGTGATGTTCGACAACCGGAACTTCAAGCTTTCCGACGTAATCAACAGCTGCTACAACATGTTGCATCCCAATGCCACCAGGAAGGGGCTGGAACTCATTCGTGACATCGATCCAAAATTGCCGTCCTATATGCTCGGAGACCCCGACCGGATCAAACAGGTTATCGTCAATCTGCTGAACAATGCGTTCAAATTCACCCCGCAGGGATCGCTTACGCTTCGCGTAAAACTTCTGCCGCAGGTGAATGAAGGTTCCTGCTCCATTCGCTTTGAAATACAGGACACGGGAATCGGCATCAGCCCGGATGGGCAACAGAAACTCTTTGCGCCCTTCTCGCAGGTCGATGCTTCCAGCAATCGGCAATTTGGCGGAACGGGTTTGGGACTCTCCATCTGCAAGCGGATCGTCGAGGGAATGAACGGAGAGATCGGTGTTACCAGTATTCAGGGAAAAGGCTCGACTTTCTGGTTTGAAATTCCTTTTGCCCTCGAAAAGGAAATCATCGAAAGCGCTCCGGCGAGCAATGCGGTTGGCGCCATGCAAAACTTCAAGGGGAAAATCCTCCTTGTCGAAGACCACCCGATCAACCAGAAACTCGCCTTGGCCTTCATGAAGAAGCTGAATATGGATGCCGATGTTGCCGAGAATGGGAAACTTGCGATCGAGCGTCTGTACGACAATAATTACGATGTCATTCTTATGGATTGCCAGATGCCCGTCATGGATGGTTACGAGGCCACCGTAAGGATTCGCGCGGGCGAAGCAGGCGAAAGGGCGAAAAAAACGCCGATCATTGCCTTGACCGCGAACGCTATGATCGAAGATGTACAGCGCTGCATGGAAGCGGGAATGGATGACCATGTGGCCAAGCCATTTTCGCTGAAAATCCTGCAAGCTGCCTTGTTGCGCTGGCTTCCTATGGGCAGGAACGCCGGATAAACCGGTTATTATTATTCGCAGCTTTTCCAAACATGTGTTACGTAGCTTTTTTATACGATAGTCTTCAGCCTGTTGACAGGTTTGTCAGTACGCGACTGAGCCGCCCGTTGCCATCCTGGAACGGATGGATTTCCAGGAACACAACCGAAGGTGGCAATGCCGGGGAAGCCAAAGTAAAACTGCTCGCTGTTTTCGGCGGTGTCGCGCGATTGGCGGGCACGAAGGCGCAACAGCGCGGCCGCCAGTAGATCAGCGATTTCCCGATGCCCGTGTCGTGGCCGGTCAGGTGACGTGCAAATGGAGAGCCATCCGGCGCTATGCCGTTGATCAGCAGATCGAGGAAAGCATCGGACTGGGCAAACTCCGCCGTCAAGCGACGGGCCTGATCCATGTGCTCGACCCAAACGTCTCATTCCGAAGCAAGCGCTCGCTGTCTTCCCCCCCGATACTGCCTATTCGTTTCCCGGCAAATCTCTGTCGGCGCTTCGCTCATGGCTGGGAGTGCGCTACAAACCGGCGCTCCTGGCTGAACATAACATTCCTCCGCCCAGTGATTCTCCAAGCATAGCCATCCATCTGCGCTGAGGGCGTTTCCATACAGTCTTTTTACCGGAGACTGGCATGGAGACAAAAATCTGCAATGCATGTGGCTGCCTTTTCACCCCTCGGCCTCAAAACCCGAATCAGAAATACTGTACCAACTCGGAATGCCAGCGCGAACGCCGTCGGCGTTGGCAACAGCAAACACGTCAGGGCGATTCCGACTACCGCGACAACGACATCCGGAACAGCAAAACCTGGGCATCCGAGAATCCAGGGTACTGGAAGCAGTACCGTGACGAAAATCCGGATTACGTCGGGCGCAACCGGAATCTACAGCAACAACGTAACCAAAAACAGCGTTCGGCGGTGATTGCAAATGAGGACGTGTCAAACCCGTTTTCGCAGTTAGAAGTGGGTATCAGCAGATTGAGCAGGGATATATGCGCAATACGCTGATGCTCTCATTGTGCTGAGACTGCATGGATGACCGCTGTATCCGCGCGTTGATCTACCGCGCGCGGGCCGGATGCGCCAACGCAGGCGCGGTCACCCGCCCGGCACCAGAGAATGGGTGTAAATGGGCGTCGAAATGGCGCTTGTTGCCTCCGCGCCGGTCAACAATGTTCCGTTTTATCGGCAAATTATCACATTGAACGAAAAAACAGAACATACACTTCGCTTTCAATGATCTGTAGTTCGATCCTCAAATGCCAGAATCGAACTATCGCATGGATTGTTCCTATTTTTCGTCGAAATATTGCATTTAACGACAAAACGGAACATACTTCCACCATGCTTGCCAACCCCCGTCACTATCCTCACACCTCTCATGCCCAGCGCGTCCTCGATCTGGCCAACCAGAAGGGGCTGTTGCGTTCCAGCGATCTGGACGCCATCGAAGCGCCCCGGGTCGTCCTGACGCGTCTGACCGTAGCGGGCCTGCTGGACAAGGTCGGACACGGCCTCTACCGCCTGCCGAGCCATCCAGGATCAGAACACGAAAGTCTCGCGACTGTTGCCACCAAAGTACCGCAGGCGGTGTTCTGTCTGTTGACCGCGCTCCAGTTTCACGAACTGACGACGCAACTGCCACGCCAGGTCTGGATCGCCATGCCACGCGGCAGTCACCTGCCGCGCATCGATTACCCGCCGATCAAGATGGTACAGATGACGGGCGAAGTTTACTCTGAAGGCATCGAGACGGTCGAGCGCGACGGCGTGACACTGCGCATCTATGGTATCGCCAAGACCGTGGCGGACTGCTTCAAGCATCGCAACAAGATCGGCCTGGATGTGGCACTGGAGGCGCTGAAAGATGTGCGCGCCGGGCGCAAGGCATCAGCGGACGATCTGTGGCGTTATGCGAAGATCTGCCGTGTAGCCAACGTGATGCGCCCCTATCTGGAGGCCATCGAATGAACGACATTGCGGCCTCCGTACGTGCCCGCCTGCTCAACGTTGCCAAAGCGCAGGGCGTGGATTTCAATCAGGTGCTCGTGCGCTTCGCGCTGGAACGCATCCTCTACCGCCTGACACAATCGCAGCACGCGGATCGCTTTCTGCTCAAGGGCGCGCTGCTGTTCACGCTCTGGTACGACATGCCGCACCGGGCCACGCGCGACGCCGACCTGCTGGGCTTCGGCGCGAGCGATCTGGAATCGGTCGCGCAGGTCTTCCGCGAAATCACCGCCGTCGTCGTGGACGATGGCATCATGTTCGATCCGGCATCTGTCACCGTCGAGGAAATCCGCAAGGAAACCGGCTACGGCGGCGTGCGCGTGGTGATCGCGGGCGAACTGGCCAAGGCGCGCTGCAAGACGCAGATCAACGTCGGTTTCGGCGATGCGGTGACACCCGGCCCGGTGGACTCGGTCTATCCGGTGCTGCTGGACGACTTGCCCGCGCCCCGGTTGCGGGTCTATCCCGTCTACACAGTGGTTGCGGAAAAACTCCACGCCATCGCGCTGCTGGGCATGGCCAACAGCCGGGTGAAGGACTACTTCGACCTGTCCGTGCTGCTGGAGCGCGAAACCCTCGATGCCGACCTGCTGGCCCAAGCGATCAAGGCGACCTTCGAGCGACGCGGCATGGTCGTGTCGACCGGACTGCCGGTCGGCCTCACGGCCGAGTTCGCGCACGATCCCTCGCGGCAGGCGCTGTGGCAGGCGTTCGTCAAGAAGAACGAACTCGCCCCCGAACCTTTGGTCGCCATCGTGGAACGGCTGCGTGCGGTCTTGGGGCCAGCGCTGAACCGGGCCGCTTGATGACGGCCACTTCGTAGATGCAGCGACCTCGCGTCCATCACCACGGGTGGTCGCGGCTTGCCGTACTCGGAAGGACTTTCAACACAATCCCGTGAAATATGCAAAATGATTCGAGATCACTATACGCGATCGACGTTTCTCTAGTACAGTACGAAAAGCCGTATTTCAACCGGCTCGAAAGTGTCTACTGCAACCGAGGTGACTCACCTGGGCAGAACGGGGTCTCCAGAGGGCCGGAAAAATTCTGTGCTAAATTCGTAGTGTGAAAAAAATACTAACATTTCTCTTGGTGCTCTACGCATCCGTTGCGGTCGCAGATTCCAATCCATATTCCGTTAAATCGGCTATTTATCGAGTCGAGATTCCCTATCCAAACAGCAATCAGATAGGGTTTGGAACAGGCGTTCTTGTTGCCTGGAATAAGATTCTTACCAATTGTCATGTTGTGAAAAGCCATCCAGGCTGGCCTCGGGTAGTCCATCGCAAAACTGGCCAGAAGTTTTCTGTAACCAAGCATTATAATCTCGGTGATTATGACGCATGCGTTCTGGTTGGCAGTTTCTCTGGAACCCCAGTTCCGCTCGCCGCAGATATTCATGAAGGCGAGAACATATGGATTTATGGCTATCCTGCAGGCTTGCCTAAAGTGGGGCAAGGCGCCGTCAAGGGGCTCGTCAATACTGACTCTGGCAAATCCATTCTCTTGGCCGCCTTTTGTGCTCCAGGCTCGTCCGGTGGCCCAGTAATCAATTCCAAAGGCCAACTGGTCGGTCTGAATTGGGGTACTTACCGCTACCAGAATCAGTGCCTCTGTATTCCGGCATCCTTTTTACAACCTTATCTGACTGGCGGCTAAAACCGTCTTCATCAATCAGTCAGCAGTTCCCATATGGCTTTTCGTATGGAGACGACTGATGACAACAAAGATCTGCAAGTGCTGTGGCCACGCCTTCGAACCCCGTCCTCAAGTACCCAACCAGTCCTATTGTTCAGCGCCAGCTTGCCAGCGGGCGCGGCGGCAGCGTTGGCAGCGCGACAAAATGCAGTCCGATTCGGACTACCGGGAGAACCAGCTGCGCAGCCAGCGTGCCTGGCTTGAACGACACCCTGAGTACTGGCGCCACTACCGCGATATCAATCCGGAATACGTAGAACGCAACCGCGCGCACCAGCGGGCAAGAGGCGAACCACGACAAGATCTGGATCTTGCAAAGATGGACGCGTCAGCACTGCTTGTACTGTTGCCCGGTCTTTATCGAATTGCTCTCGCGCCGGGAGCAATTGCCGATCCGGATGGGTGCATGATCGTTGAAATCACGCCGGTGTGCGCAGATTGCTTCTGCAAAAAGGACGCTTGCAAAGATAGGACGCGATAGCCATGCGGCCTGCCTTTGGGTAAGTTCAATCCCAAATGGGCTCTCGATCATCCTGGATGGCAACAATTTCAACCGCATGCCCCTCGGCCAGCACTTCGCTGGTCGCGGCCATGCCAATGATGTGAACAGCGGCCCCGAGAGAAATTGCACATAACATTGAGATCGGGTCTATGCAGGCAGATGAATTCGCAGCGAAGGGATCGAGCCAGCCTCCGATATTCCGCGCCGCACAATACGTACGCATGTCCACCGAACATCAGCAGTACTCGACGGAGAATCAGGCCGACAAAATCAAGGAATATGCAGCCCACCGTGGCATCGAAATCATCAAGACCTACGCCGATGCAGGCAAGAGCGGACTGCGCATCGACGGCCGGCAGGCCCTGCAGCAACTGATCAAGGATGTTGAATCCGGCCAGGCAGATTTTCAGATCATCCTGGTCTACGATGTCAGCCGCTGGGGTCGCTTCCAGGATGCCGATGAGAGTGCTTACTACGAGTACATCTGCCGCCGCGCCGGCATTCAGGTGGCCTATTGCGCCGAGCAGTTCGAGAACGACGGCTCACCGGTCTCGACCATCGTCAAAGGCGTCAAACGCGCAATGGCTGGTGAATACAGCAGGGAGTTGTCGGCCAAGGTGTTCGCCGGACAATGCCGTCTGATCGAATTGGGGTTTCGGCAAGGTGGTCCCGCTGGGTACGGCCTGCGCCGCATCCTTGTGGATCAGAACGGATCAATCAAAAGCGAGCTTGCGCGCGGCGAGCACAAGAGTCTGCAGACCGACCGCGTGATCCTGATGCCGGGTCCGGATGATGAGGTTCGCACCGTCAATCTGATCTACCAATGGTTTATCGATCATAGCATCTCGACCTCCGAGATCGCCGCCCGTCTGAACGCCATGAAGGTGAAAACCGACCTGGGACGCGAATGGACCCGCGCTACCGTTCAGGAAATCCTGACCAATGAGAAGTACATCGGCAACAACGTCTACAACCGGATTTCCTTCAAGCTCAAGAAAACCCGGGTCACCAATCCCAGGGAGATGTGGATCAAGAAGGAAGCGGCCTTCGAGCCCATCGTTCAACCTGACTTGTTCTACACGGCACAGGGAATTATTCGAGAACGAAATCGGCGCTATACCGACGAGGAGCTAATCGAGCGGCTGCGGGCCCTTTACGAGAATCGTGGGCTTCTGTCAGGTTTGATCATCGACGAGACCGAGAACATGCCTTCGGCCGCTGTCTATATGAATCGCTTCGGCAGTCTGATACGGGCCTACCAGATGGTCGGCTTTACGCCCGATCGGGACTATCACTACCTGGAGGTCAATCGCCTCCTGCGCCGGGTGCATCCGGTCATCGTGGCAGATACGGAGGCGCAAATCAGCGAAATCGGCGGACTGGTCGTCCGCGATCCGGCGACCGATCTGTTGCGAGTCAATCAAGAGTTCAGCGTTTCAGTGGTGGTGGTTCGCTGCCGCACCACCGAGACTGGCGGTCATCGGTGGAAGGTGCGTTTCGATGCCAGCTTGCGGCCGGACATCACCGTGGCGGTGCGCCTGGACCATTCCAACCAAACCACCCTCGATTACTACCTCCTGCCGCAACTGGATTTTGGCCAACCACGCATCAGCTTGGCTGAACACAACGGGATCGAGTTCGAGAGTTACCGGTTCGACAGCCTGGATTTTCTCTATGGCATGGCCGAACGCACACGGGTTAGGAGAGCCGCATGAAAAAAGAGTGTCCCTCCAGCAATTTGCAAATGATTCCGATCGACAAAATCGAGGTACTCAACTCGCGTGACCGTAATGGCAAAGTTTTCGCGGATATCGTGGGCAATATCAAGAATATCGGCCTGAAGAAACCCATCACCGTGACGCCACGAACCGACGTGAATGGCAATGAAAAGTTCATGCTGATTTGCGGGGAGGGCCGGCTCAATGCATTCAAATCACTGGGCGAAACGACGATTCCAGCGATGGTGGTCGAGGTCAGTGATGAAGACGCTTTCATCATGAGTCTGGCGGAAAACATTGCTCGCCGCCAAGGACGCACGCTGGAACTACTGGCAGGCATTGAAAAATTGCGTGATCAGGGTTACGACAAGAAAGCGATCGCGTTGAAAACAGGCCTCGGCGAGGATTACGTCTATGGCATTTTGCAGCTGCTCAAGAATGGCGAAGAGCGACTGCTGATTGCAGTGGAGCAAGGACGTATTCCACTCAACGTCGCCTTGACCATTGCAGGTGCCGGCAGCAACGATAAGGATATCCAAGCGGCTTTGCAGGAGGCGTATGAGAACGGCCAATTGCGCGGAAATCACCTGATTCAGGCGCGCAAGGTCATTGAGAAACGAAGGTCTCTGGGGCGGGCCATTGCCCGAGGGATGCCTCGAAAAGTTCCGGATGTCACCTCATCCAGCCTGGTCCGCACCTATCAAAAGGAGGTCGAGCGCCAAAAGCTCATGGTCAAGAAAGCGGAATTTGCGCAGCAACGATTGCTGTTTGTGGTCGAAGCCATGCGCCATCTCCTCGCTGACGAGAACTTCACCAATTTGCTTCGTGCTGAAGGGCTGGAAACATTGCCGAAACATATCGCCGAACGGGTCTGGCCCGGAGGGAATGCCGCATGACCCAAATGCGCCTTGGCTTTATTCCTGAACCCATTACGGTTGCATTTGAAAAACTGCTGCCCTCCCGAAAATTGCCAGAAGGTCTTGCGCACTCCAGGAAATTCAAGCAGATCGTTGCATCCATCGATGCCATCGGCCTGATTGAACCACTGACCATCGCCAACGCGGACAAGGCCACCGGGATGCACTTGCTGTTGGATGGTCATATTCGCATGTTCGCGCTCCAGGAATTGGGGTTCAGCAGTGCCCTGTGTCTGGTCGCCAAGGACGATGAGAGTTACACCTACAACAACCGGGTCAACCGGCTATCGACCATTCAGGAACATTTCATGATCCGTCGCGCCGTGGAGCGCGGCGTCACGCCAGAACGCTTGGCGAAATCGCTGGAACTGGACATCG
Organism: Propionivibrio sp.; assembly: GCA_031547245.1. GTDB lineage: Bacteria > Pseudomonadota > Gammaproteobacteria > Burkholderiales > Rhodocyclaceae > Propionivibrio. The sequence goes on along the minus strand of JAVBSG010000093.1, from coordinate 28,150 downwards.
AACACATCACCAAGAAAATCAATCTGCTGGATGGCATTTGCGCAGAGGCGGTTCGACTACTCAAGGACAAGCATTTCTCGGCCAATCTGAGCCCAGTCCTGCGCAAGATGAAACCGACCCGACAGGTGGAATGCGTCGAACTCATGGTGGCCACCAACAACATCACGGTGTCTTACGCGCAAGCGCTGCTGGCGGCAACGCCCAGCAATATGCTGGTGAATGAAGGTGTGTCAAAGAAGCTAAAGGGTGTCTCTGCTGATCAAATGGCGAAGATGGAGCGCGAAATGGCGAATCTCGAGGGGCAGTTCAAATTGGTCGAACAGTCCTATGGTCAGGACGTTCTCAATCTGGTGCTTGCCAAGGGGTACTTGACCAAGTTGCTGGACAACGAAGCCGTGATCCGCTTTTTGTCCCAAAACCACCCCGAAATCCTGTGCGAGTTTTCCGGCATCGTACAAACGACGTCACTGGACAAATAGTGAATGCAGTCTGACGCCAGACGCATACTCGATCGGTAACCAGCATAAAAATCCCTCTGCGTAGAGGGTCGTAGTGCGGCCCGTGTGGGCGATACGAGGTTCTTTAACAATCTGGATGTAGTAGGGTCGTCATTTCGACACGGATGTCCTGTTTCTGCCCGCGTCAGGAGCGATGGCCGACAGGCTTGCCGCTGGCCTGCTCATTCGAAGAGGGGCGTACGGATGGGTGAATAGCGGCACTAAAACCACTCTGTCACTCACGACCGAGTGGTCGAAACTCGGAATCGGCCCCGCGTCGGCGCTCTGAACTAATAGGGTCCTTGACCCAAAATGCGTTGTTTCGACGGGTTGACCGCAGCCTAGCCTCATCCCGCTTGGCTTTTTCACAGAACAGCGCGTTCATACGCATGCCTGCCGATGCCCAAAGACGACGATGCAAAACTCCTCCAAACGCTACCGCCACGAGCCACACACGCAGTGCTGGCGGGACATTAGCGTGTCAGCGAGCAAGCACGAAATCCCGGCCCTCTTCGCATTGCCGAAGTCAAGCCAATACTGTAGAGTGCAGTACATTTACAGTGGTTTCTGGAGAGGCTATGGCCACCGTCAAGACTGCCACGCTCACATTTCGTATCGACCCCGGATTAAAAGAGGCGCTTCGCATTGCGGCGGATCAGGAGCATCGATCCATCGCGAACATGGTCGAAGTGCTGATTCGGGGCTATTGCGAGCGGCACGGCATTGCGATTCAGCACTCCGAGGAAACCAAGAACAACAATGGAGCGCGTTCATGATCAAGACGGTCAAGCAAGCCTGCCGGTTCAACCCCATCATCCGTGACTACCGGATGAGTCAGGGGATCGAGAACCTCGCAGACCTCATCAATGACGCGGGCGACGGCAGCGAGTTTTTCTCGCGCAACTTCGTCACCCACGGCATGGATCAGCTTTTCCGCGAAGGTCTACTGCGTCTCTCCGGCAAGTCAGATCAGGCTGTCTTTGAACTGACCCAGGCGATGGGCGGCGGTAAGACGCACATGATGATTGCGCTTGGTCTTCTGGCACGGCATCCGCATCTGCGCAAAGACGTTCTGCCTGCTGAGCTGGCTTCACGCATCGATTTCGGACAAGCACGAATTGCTGCGTTCAACGGCCGCAACAACCCCGACAACTTCATCTGGGGCGAGATTGCTACCCAGCTCGGGGCAGCAGAAGCCATCAAACCATATTGGGCGAATGGTCCAAAGGCTGTCGATCAGCGCCAGTGGAAGGAAATCATTGGCGACCAGCCGACGTTAATCCTGCTGGATGAACTGCCCCCTTATCTGGACAACGCCAGTACGCAGGTGTTTGGCCAAGGCACGCTGGCCAACATGGCGGTCTATACCCTCTCCAGCCTGATGAGTGCTGCCCTGGAGCTGCCCAACTGTGCCATCGTGGTCGCCAACCTCTCGGGCAGCTACAAAGCACAGACCAAGGCGCTGACCGATGCCATTTCTAATCTGCAACAGGAAACTCGGCGTCAGGCAATGACCATCACGCCGGTGCAACTGGCGGGTAACGAAATCTACGAAATCCTCAAGAAGCGCCTCATTGACGAACTGCCGGACGAGCGTGTTATCTCCGACATTGCGGAGGAATACGCGCAGCAGATCAAGAAGGCTGAGGATGGCGGCTACATCATAGCCGGCAGCATCGAGCAAATTACCGAACAGGTCAGGGAAACGTATCCCTTTCACCCCTCCTTCAAGCATCTTGTCGCACTGTTCAAAGAGAACGAAGGTTTCCGCCAGACCCGTGGCTTGATGCAGTTCACCGCGCGCCTGCTCAAAAGTGTTGATGAACGTGAGGTCGACGACGTCTTCCTGATCGGCACACAGCACCTCAACCTGAACGACGAGCAGGTCAAAGACGAGATCGAACGCATTGCGCCCAAGCTGATGCCTGCGGTGACGCGCGATATCGCTGATGCAGGCAATGCCATTGCCGAGCACATCGACATAGAGCTGGCGGGGGATGCCGCGCAGCAGCTCATGACCCTGCTGTTGTCGTCCAGCCTGTCACGCGCCGTCGGCGGGCGCATTGGCCTGTCGGAGAGCGAGCTGATCGAGTTCCTGGCCGCGCCACAGCGCAAGCCCGATGAATTCCTGCAAGCATTGCAGCGCCTGCGCGAATCGGCATGGTATCTCCACCGCGAAGAACAGCGCTTCTTCATTAAGGAAACCGAGAACCTCTCGCGCCAGATTGAGCGTAACGCCAAGGAAGTCCCGCAACCTAAAGTCGATCAGGCGCTCATCAATCGTCTTTCGGGAATCCTGGCACCGGTGAATAGAATCGCATACCAGGACGTGCAGGTGCTGCCCAAGCTAGATGAACTCAAGCTCGGCGGTCCGCGTACGCTCATCGTCATCAAGCCGGATGGGAAGGTGCCGCCCAGTAAATTGCAGAACTTTTTCGACTACCAGCAGGAAAAGAACAATTTGCTGGTGCTGAGTGGTCAGGATAGCATGCTGGCCGACGCAGTCGAGGAACGGCTCCGCGAGCTGTACGCCATCGAGCAAATTCACAAGCGCCTCAAGTCTGGCGACACCCTGTTCGAGGAGGCCCGCGACCGCTTCGAGGAATCCGAAGATCGGTTTAGCAAGGCATTGTCGGCAGCCTACAACCGCCTCTACTTCCCTGCCAACGATCCGGTGGACGGCCGTGACGTGCTGGCCGGGGTCACCATTGATCAAGGGCTGAAGCTCGGTCAAGGCGATCAGTCCGCCGAAACCCAGATCGAAAAACTACTGGCCAGCCCTCGAGCCGACTACAAGCTCGTGGCCGAACTGAGCAAGGACAACTTCGACGAATGCTTCGCGCAGGCCGAGGAGTACCTGTGGCCGTCCGGCAAGGACAACCGTCGCACCCCGTGGAAGGACGTCGCTACTCGAGCCAAGTGCTCTCCGATCTGGCCGTGGATGCCGGGTGCCAGTGGTCTGGATACGCTCAAGACCGAAGCCCTAAAACAAGGCCGCTGGCGTTTGGGCGAGGATGGTTACATCGAGAAGGGGCCATTCCCCAAAGACAAGGCTACCGTCAACGTTTCTGTCATAAACGTCAAGCCGGACACTGGCGAAACGCTGCTCAGTCTCACGCCACGCCATGCAGGTGACAGTCCGGTCGTCTACTGGTCGACCAAGGCCGACGTTTCCGACAAGAACAATAAGGTCGAGGATCTGGACAACTTCAGCTCGACCGAAGGCACCTTGTACTTCTGGGTCAAAGACACCACTGGACAGCACGAAAGCGCGGCGGCTACTCGCTGGCTCGCCGACCTCAAGATTCGCCATCAGGTCGAACCCGCTGCTGACAAGCGCCGTGTCACCCTGGCCGCCACGCCGCACGCCGATATCTTCTATACCCTAGACGGCTCCAATCCCAAGGACGGCACCCGCTACGACGCACCGTTCGAGATTGGTTCAGCGAGCTGCCGCTTGCTGGTGTTTGCCCGCGCAGGCGAGGCCAACAAGACGGCGGATTTTCAGATCCCCGCCAGCAGCGACAAGACGGTGCAGATCGTCGACAGCAGGCCCGCTCGCCTGCAAAGCAAGCGCGTTGCTCTCGACACGACCGACCGCGTCTTCAGCGTCATCAACCGCTTCCGCGATCAGCCGGGTACGCGCTTTAAGGGTGTGCGCGTCGAAATCGGTGAGGGCGAGAACACCGTGACCGTACGCTTCCAAGAACGCGAAGTCACCGCAGCCATCATCGAAGGCGTGGTCAACAGCCTACGCGAAGTACTCAAGGAACCCGACGCCCCGCTCAACATCGCCATTGCCGACGGCATTGCCTTCGATACTGGCTTTGCGCTCAAGGAGTTCGCCAAGCTCGCCGGGATCGAGCTGAAGCCTGGCGACATCAATCAGGAGGAATGAGGATGGCCAAAGCCGCAGCCAACACCCCATCGCCCAAAGCGCGTGCGCAAATGCCGCACACGCTGGGCTTTGGCGTGCCTGCGACTTCCGATCCGCATCACTTCAAGGCCATCATTCCCAACGCCAGCTCGGGCAAGGTTCAGATCAGCGAACACCTGGGTTTGCAGGCCGCAAGCAACGACAATTCGGTGATCGACCGCGTTCTGCTTGATCGCCCGCGCTGGACGGCCATCCGTGCTGAGGTGCAACGCGCCTTCAACGCACGTCTAGCCGCGCATGGCATCAAACCCGGTGCGTGGAAGGTTGGCGACAACCCCGTGGACCGGCTCCTCGGCAAGGAATTGTGCGTACTGGCCTGGGCTGTCGAGCAAATGGAGATGGAGAAAATTCCGGTGGCCGTGCGCAACTGGCTGGCGTTGCGCCCGGAAGAGCGCTGGTGGCTGTTTGGCATGACCGCCATGAGCACTGGCGGCGTGATGGATGCGGACAAGGGGTGGCGCGCGGCGCTCAAGCATGCCTTGGGCGATGTGGCGCAGAGCGAATTGCTTGCTCCTCGTACCCGACGTGACAAGCCTGAACAGGAAGTTGCCCAGGCCTCATTAGGGCTGTTCGGAGACGAAGCGCCATGAACGCTGTGCTCATGCCGCCGCAGCCCAAGATCTACCACATTGCCCATGTGGATCGTCTGCCCTCCATCGTGGCGGACGGTTTTCTGTGGTGCGATGCGGAGATCGTGCGACGCATGCCGCCAGGCACCACCATCGGCATGAATGGCATCAAACAGAGGCGTTTGAACGAACTGCTCCTCAGCAGCCACCCCGACCTGCACGTCGGCGACTGCGTACCGCTCTATTTCTGCCCGCGCTCGGTGATGCTCTACCTGATCTACCAGGGCAACCATCCGGAGATGACCTATCGCGGCGGGCAAGGGCCGATCATGCATTTCGAGGCTGACCTAAACGCGGTCGTTGCGTGGGGCAACGCACAAGCTGCGCGCTGGGCATTCACCCTGTCGAACGCAGGTTCGTACTTCTTCGAAGACCGTAACGACCTTGCACGTTTGAACGAGATCAACTGGACTGCCGTGCAGGCCCGCGACTGGCGGGCGCACAAGGAAGGCAAGCAAGCCGAGTTCCTGCTGGAGCAGCGCTTCCCCTGGCATTTGATCGAACGCATCGGCGTCAAATCAGCGGCCGTTTACGGTCAAGTCGTCAACGCCCTTCCGGCGAACGGACACCGGCCTACGGTCGAAGTCATACCGGATTGGTACTACTAAATGAGAGGAGCACAGCCATGATCGATTACACCTCGGGCGACATCCTCCAATGTGAGGCCGACGCACTGGTCAACACCGTCAACTGCGTCGGTGTGATGGGGCGTGGCATCGCCTTGCAGTTCAAGAACGTCTACCCCGAAAACTTCAAAGCTTACGAGGCCGCCTGCAAGCGCGAAGCCGTGCAGCCTGGTCGCATGTTCGTTTTTGAGACGGGGCAGCTCACCTTGCCGCGCTTCATCATCAACTTCCCGACCAAACGCCACTGGCGCGGCAAGAGCCGTATCGAGGACATCGAGTCGGGCCTTGTCGATCTCGTGAAGGTCATCCGCGACAAGGGCATCCGCTCCATCGCCATCCCGCCACTGGGGGCAGGCTTGGGCGGACTGGACTGGAACGAAGTGCGCCCAAGCATCGAGGGAGCGCTGTCAGAGCTTGCCAACGTTCAGGTGCTGGTGTTCGAGCCGAAGGGGGCCCCGGCCAACGACAAGATGGCGCATGTGCGCGAGGTACCGAGAATGACTGCGGGTCGCGCCGCCTTGGTGGAACTGATGCAGCGCTATCTTGGCGGACTTCTCGACCCCTTTGTCACCCTGCTGGAAGTCCACAAGCTGATGTACTTCATGCAGGAGGCTGGTGAGCCGCTGCGTCTCCAGTACGTCAAGCATCGCTACGGCCCTTACGCCGAGAACCTTCGGCATGTGCTGAAGGCAGTGGAAGGCCATTTGATCGCGGGTTATGCCGATGGCGGCGACGCGCCGGACAAGCCTCTCACTCTGGTACCCGGCGCAGTGGAAGACGCCAAGGACTACCTGGATCAGCACGACATCAGCCGCGCCCGCTTCGAACGTGTGACCAAGCTGGTAGAAGGCTTCGAATCACCCTACGGACTGGAACTATTAGCCACCGTACATTGGGTGATGAATCGCGAGGGTGCCACCCAACACGACAGCGTGGAACGCCAAGTCTATAGCTGGAATGTCCGCAAGCAGCAGTTCACTCCGCGCCAGCTCGCCATCGCGGAAGAACGGCTACGCTCACAAGGCTGGCTATCGCCCGAAGTGGCTTCGGCCCATTGAGGATTCATCAGGGAATGCAGAAAACAACAACCCTCACGCCCCTAGCCTTGAAAGATGCGCCCGCGCTGATCGAGACGGTTTTTCCCGCCCAGAAGGTGTCGTTCGAGTCGCAGAGTGAACGCAAGGCAGTCGCGGCGCAGACTTTGACGGGATTGGGTTCCTACTGGAAGGGGCGCAAGCCGCTGATTTTGGTGCGTGCCATTGTGCTGGCCAGCCTGCTGCCGCCCACTGACGATGCGGAGGCTGATCTTTCCCTCTTCGAAAAGCTCATGGCCTTTGACGATGAGAGCTTGGCGCGACGGGCGTTGGTGGCTAATGCGTATTCGGCGACCAGTTTGCAGGAAATGATCCCTATCTCCGACCCAGAACGTTACTTTGGCGGGCGTGGTTGGCGGCGCGATATCACTGATGACGACAAGCTAGTCTTGTACCGGCAGGCACTGGCCAAGCTGTCGAACTATGAGGAAAAGGCCAGTGTTGGCAAGCGCCCGGAGGAAGTGGATCAGGAATGGCTCTATGCTCCAGTTTTGCCGGAGGTAAATCGTCACTATGCCCACTTGGGCATTAACGTCAAGTCCTTGCACGAGCTGGTAGAGCAACTGGGCATTCTGCGCTACGGTCATCGTCCGCGTGTGGGCGATACCTTCAGCGGCGGCGGCTCCATCCCCTTTGAGGCCGCCCGCATCGGCTGCGATGCCTATGCCTCGGACCTCAACCCCATCGCGTGCATGCTGACTTGGGGGGCTTTCAACATTGTGGGGGCCAGTGCCAAGTCCCGCGCCGAGATCGAGAAAGAGAATCGTTCGGCCGCCAAGGCTGTCGGCCTAGCGATGGATGCGCTCGGCATCGAAAAAGATGCCAAAGGCAATCAAGCTAAGGCATTTTTGTATTGCTTGGAAACGCGTTGTCCGGAGTCCGGTTGGTTGGTTCCCTTGTCACCGACCTGGGTCATTTCAAAGAACGGGAATGTCATCGCACAACTCGTTCCTGACCATGCAAAGAAGCGATTCGAGATCCAGGTCAAGAACGGGGCCACGGCGGAAGAGATGCAAGCCGCTGCTACCGGCACCGTCCAGGACGGCAACTTACAGTATCAATTGAATGGCAAAACGTTTCGCATCCCGATCAAAACCCTGCGCGGTGACTTCCGCGATTCGAAAGGCACTACGGGGAACCGTCTTCGGCAATGGGCGAAAGCGGATTTCGTTGCCGCACCGGATGATGTTTTTCAGGAGCGGCTGTATGCCATTCATTGGATCTCCAAGGACACGCTGACGGACGCGAGGCCAAAGACCTACTTCACCGCGCCGACCGACGCAGATCTGACACGCGAACAGCGCGTGGAAAAAATCGTCGCCGAAAACCTGAACCGCTGGCAGGACGAAGGTTTGGTGCCGGACATGGCCATCGAGCCTGGCGATAAGACCGACGAGCCGATTCGGACGCGCGGCTGGACGTACTGGCATCACTTGTTCAATGCGCGACAGTTGCTGCTGTACGCAGAGTTGAAGAAACACGCCACCGCCACGCTGTCGCTGAGCCTGTGCCAGATGATCAATACCAGCGCACGACTAACGCGCTGGACGATTGGCGACGGCCCTGGTCGAAGTGGCGGCACCAAACAGGTATTCGACAACCAAGCATTGAACGTTCTGTACAACTACGGCTGCCGCGCTTCTGGCTACTTGCTTGACGCACTGGACGCCAAAGTGACTGGCTCGCCGATACCAAACGGCCCCCAACTTGAGCAGCGGTGTCTTCCTGCCGCCGAGGTTTCAAGCGACTGCGATATTTTTATCACCGACCCACCCTACGCCGATGCGGTGAACTACCACGAGATCACCGAATTCTTCATCGCTTGGCTGCGCAAGAACCCGCCCAAGCCCTTCGACGACTGGGTGTGGGATTCGCGCCGTGCGCTGGCGGTCAAAGGCTCCGGCGAGGACTTCAGGAGCGGCATGGTCGCCGCCTACACGGCGATGGCCAAGCACATGCCCGACAACGGGGTGCAGTGCGTGATGTTCACCCACCAAGACACCGCCGTCTGGGGTGATTTGATCGGAATCTTCTGGGCGGCGGGCCTGCAGGTGGTGGCAGCGTGGTACATCGCCACCGAAACCACCTCCGAGCTCAAGAAAGGCGGCTACGTCCAGGGCACCGTTATTCTGATGCTGAAGAAGCGCGCCGCTGGCGAGCGCACCGGCTTCAAACAGCGCCTGCTACCCGCCGTGCGGCAGGAAGTGGCGCGCCAGATCGAAACCATGATGCACCTGAACGACGCCGTAGAAGTGCATCACGGCGAGCCGGTATGGGGCGACTCCGACCTGCAGATGGCTGGTTACGCGGCGGCGCTCAAGGTGCTGACCACCTATACCCGCATCGGCGATGAGGACGTCACCACTTTCGCACTGCGTCCGCGCGCGCGCGGTGAGGTGACCGTAGTGGATGAAATCGTCCAGCAGGCGGCAGAAACCGCATCTAGCCTGCTGGTGCCTGAGGGACTCACCGCCGATGCCTGGGGGCGCCTCACTGGCATCGAACGCTTTGTATTACGGATGATGGACATGGAAACCGCAGGCGCGTCCAAGCTGGACAACTATCAGAACTTCGCCAAGGCGTTCCGCGTGACGGATTACACCCGCGTGATGGGCGACATGCGGCCCAACAACGCACGTCTCAAGCGCGTCAGCGAATACGCCTCGCGCGATCTGACCGATGCCACCCAGATCGGCGTGACACGGCTGGGACAGCTCATCATTGCCTTGCAGCAACTGCTCAAGGACACCGAGGCGCAGGTCATCGTCGAACAACTGCGAGCTGAAATGGCGGACTTTTTAGAAGTCCGCTCCCTGCTGGTGGATATGCTTGCCTTCATCGAGCGTAAAGCTCCCGAATCTGAGGTGCGCTCTGCCGCCGAAGTGCTGGGCGCGCGCCTCAAGAATCTGCGCTTCGGCGACTAAGGCCTTGAGGCATGAGCATTCGGCGCTTCTCTTCGCGTACCCATCGGCTGGATGCCAGCTTCCTGATGCAGCATCTGGCCAGAGCCAGAAGCTACAAGCGCATCGCGGGCTATTTCACCAGCTCATTATTCGAGGTGGCAGGGGAAACACTGGAGCACATCCCCGAGGTCAAAATCGTCTGCAACGTGGACATCCACCCGGATGACCTAAAAGTGGCGCAGCTACGTGAGAGCAAGATGCTGGGCCGCTGGAACGAGCGCGCCCTGGAGGCCGAGGCACTGCTGAACCGAGAACGTTATCGGCGGCTGGACGCGTTTCTCGCCAAGCATGGGCAGGCGGTGCGCATCGCGCCCGACGACATCTGCGGTTTCGTTCACGGCAAGGCTGGCGTGATTACCTTGGCGGATGGCCGTAGGCTGGGCTTTATCGGGTCAATGAACGAGACGCGCAGCGGCTGGCAGCGCCACTACGAAATCCTGTGGGAAGATGAATCCCCCGAAGGCGTAGCGTGGATTGAAGAAGAATTCGACTTTCTCTGGAACGCAGCAAAACCACTGCCTCAGGCAGTGATCCGTGAGGTGCATCGGCGCGGCTATCGGCGTGAGATCGAGTTCATCGAGATCGATGATGACGAAGATCTTGCACCTGCGGCGCTGATTGAATCGCCGCTGTACCGCGAAGGCCAGCAGCTACAGCCGTGGCAGCAAGGGTTTCTGACTGAGTGTCTGCGCCATCAGCGGCTGTATGGCACGGTGCGCCTTCTGTTGGCCGACGAAGTAGGACTGGGCAAGACGCTATCGCTTGCCACTGCCGCGCTGACGCTATGCCTGTTGTCCGACAAGGACAACGGACCGCGCCGCCCGGTCGTGATCTTTGCCCCGGCCACACTAACCGAACAATGGCAGACCGAGATGCTGGACAAACTGGGCATCCCGACCGCACGTTGGGATACCGTGGGCAAGGTCTGGCTGAATGCGGACGAACGCGTGCTGTCGCCTGCTGGACGCGAGCACATCGCCCGTTGCCCGCTGCGCATCGGCATTGTCTCCACCGGATTGATGATGCGCGATTCGCTGGAAAAGCAGCATTTGTTGGGCATGCGCTTCGGTGTAGTGATTCTTGACGAAGCGCACAAAGCCAGAACCCGCCAGGGTTTCGGCAAGGAAGCGGGAACACCGAACGAGCTGCTGGCCTTCATGCGTGAAATCGCCGCGCGTGCCGATCACATGCTTCTGGGCACGGCCACGCCGATCCAGACCAACCCTGCCGATCTATGGGACTTGCTAAGCATCCTGCACCAAGGCCCAGGTCGCTTCGTGCTCGGCCACGACCTTGCACCGTGGCACCGTCCAGATGAAGTGCTAGACATCCTCTCGGGTAGCGTGGAGGTGGAAACGTTGGCACATGCGTGGGAGCTACTGCGATCACCGCTGCCGCGCATGGAATCGACCACCGAGCCCCGCGCCCGACGTTTGTTCTCTGCTATCCGGCAAGACTTGGGATTGCAAAACGGCGAGTGGCAAACCAACCGTTCGCTGGCTGAGCTGACAGAGGAGACGCGGGAAATTCTGGAAGAGGAGCTTGATCGCCGTATTGCAGGGGCCACGTTGTTCCAACGCGAGAACCCGTTGGTGCGCCACGTAGTTTTGCGCAAGCGCCAGCAACTAGAAGAGGCCAAGGACAAGGACGGCAAGCCATTGCTGTCCCCTGTCGGGGTGGACGTCCATCCCGAGCGCGAACAGATGTCAGAGCAGCGAGCCTTCGATATGTTGTTTGAAGGCAAGGCGCTGCGTACATCCGAAGACTTTCGGCAGGCATATGGCGAGGCGCGCGCCTTCGGCAAGGCATTGGCCAAGCACGGCAAGGGCAGCGGTTTCATGAAGAACCTGATGGAACAGCGAATTTGTTCCAGCATTCACGCAGGCCTTTCGACGGCGCGACGTTTGCTGGAGGGTGACGCCGTGCATGAGGAAGACGAAGAGCAAGAAGGTGATGTCAAAGTCGAGACTGGCGAAGAGCGCGAAGTGCTCCAACGCCTGATCGACCGCCTGGAACGGCTGGAAGCTGACCCGAAGATGGATGCCGTTATTCACTTCCTCGATAAAGAGAAATGGCTGGACTTGGGTGTCATCATCTTCAGCCAGTACTACGACACGGCAAAATGGCTGGCCGATTCGCTTGCCGCCCGCTACCCCGAGGAGGCGGTTGGCCTTTACGCTGGTGCAGGTCGTAGTCGCCTATACCAGCGAGGCGACAGCGTGAGTGTCGAGCGCGAAACGCTCAAACGCATGGTGGCCGAGCACCAGATTCGCGTCATGGTGGCAACCGATGCCGCTTGCGAAGGCTTGAACCTGCAAACGCTTGGCACCCTGATTAACATCGATCTACCTTGGAACCCTACGCGTCTCGAACAGCGCATCGGCCGCATCAAGCGCTTCGGGCAAAAGCGTGAAATCGTCGACATGCTAAACCTCGTGTTCGAGCAAACCGTAGACGAGAAAATCTACGAGCGCCTCTCCGAGCGAATGAAGAACCGCTATGATCTTTTTGGATCGCTGCCGGACACCATCAAGGATGAGTGGATAGAGGACATCGAAACACTGGGGGAAAGGCTGGACGAATACATCAACGCCCAAAAAAGCGCGACTGGCTTCGACCTGCGCTACACCGACACCATGATGCCGCCAGAGAAGGATTGGCGTGAATTCACGGAAGTCTTGTCGCGGCGCGATCTCGCCACGCTGATGAGTTCAGCTTGGAGATGATGAACGATACCATTGTAAGACAAACAGGCGACAAAAAATGGCCCGCATCGAAAACCACAAAAACACCCAGGCCGACAATTTGAACGCTATTCCGGCTTGAGCCCAAAGAAAATGGGGGAAAACATAGATGGCACTTAACCTCGGCAAAGTAGTTGTGGACTACCTGGCCACGCATCCAGAACAGAAGTTTTCTGCTCGACAGATCGCCGAGTGGATTTTTGAAACATATCCTGCAGAATGCCAGGCAAAGCGATCCAATAGCCGGGGCGATTACATCAAGACAGATGCCGACTTGGTGCAACAACTGGTTGCGGAGATCAGCTCTCAAAGACCTCGTTTACAGAAGCGGAACCCGGAGCTAAAAACGATCGAGGGGCGGCCGCGCAAGTATTACTACTCGACAATGTCTGACGTCGCTGAAGTGGCTGCGGTCGAAAGCGTGATTGCCACGCCTGCGGCAGACGCAAGTGGTAAATCGCGCGGAGAGCACGCGCTGTACCCACTGCTCTTGCTGTATCTGTGGGAAGAATTTGGGGTTTACTCGAAGCGCATCGATGAGAAACGCTCATCGAACAAGCGCGGGCCGAACGGCAACCGTTGGCTGTACCCGGACGTGGTCGGAATGGAGGACCTGGGCGCTGAATGGCACCAGGAAGTGCGAGACTGTGTGAATCAGTACTCCGATAAGCGCACCAAGCTGTGGTCGTTCGAAGCCAAGTTGCTGATCAACCGATCGAACGTGCGCGAGTGCTTTTTCCAGGCGGTTTCCAACTCGTCGTGGGCGAACTTCGGCTATTTAGTAGCAGCGGAGATCGAAGGGCAGGACACGCTCAAAGAACTACGCATGTTGTTTGCAGCACATGGCATCGGTTTGATCAAACTGGATGTCGAAAATCCGGCAGAAAGTCAGGTCTTGATTCCAGCCCGTGAAAGGGACGAAATCGATTGGGACATGGCCAATCGACTGGCCACGGAAAACAGGGATTTTTTGGAGTACGTGAAGCTAGTGAAGCAGTTCTATCAAACCGGCGAAGCACGGCTGGCTGATTGGGATGTGCCTGAAACGACGGACTGAGGATCTTTACTCAAGATGACCAATGACATCGAGGTGCTGTTCGCCACGCTGAAACGCACCAAGCCACTCGGTGCGTGAGTCGGTGTGAACCCGGCTCAAGACAAGTGCAAAGCCTTCGCAGCCCCGCGTTTTTGCCGTGGCGAAATCTGACGTGTCGAAATTAGCCTCGCGCACCAGCGTCGTGGCCACCGACTTCATGGCCGACTCGAATAGATCGAGAAGGTAGTCCTGCTGGCTGAATTCGATATTGTGCGAGGTCACGTCATCTATGACGGCGCGCTTGAATCGGTTATTCATGGCTAATACTCCTTGTTGGCGTAGATGACATGAACGCGCTGTTCGACGGAAAAGCCAAGCGCTACCGCGCGCTTCTGCAATCACGCGTTGCGAAGCAGCCAAGCAGCCCCAGCCTCGCGCCGCGTGACAAGTCCCGGCAACACCTTCCCTCCTCCGTAAACCCATCGACGCAATTCGAGCGCAGCAGCGTCCCAATCTCGTTGGTTAACCCGTCGACGCAGCGTAGATGTCTGCAGCCGACCTGCGCCGAGGTTGAACGTGAAGTCCACAATGGCTGCGAGCCGCCCCTCGGGCTCGGCGGCCAATACCGGGCAGTAGTGCAACGTGGCGGCAAGCGCAGTCTGCAGATCGTGCGCCAGATAGACCTCGGCTTCTGCCTCCGTGATCGGTGGATGCTTCGAATCGCAGAGATGCCCGTAACCAATCGTCCAAAAGCCTGCGGGACAGATATAGGGAACGGCGGCGATCTCGATTCCGCGCTTGACCTTGCGCTCGAACCCCTCGAAGCGCTTGGCCAGTTCGATGGCCGCTTTTGGTACCTCGATCACGGCCGCATCCGGTCAAACACGCGTCCGAGGAACCAGAAATTGAGCACCCCTGCCCACAGTGCTTGATCTGCTTCAGTCCAGGCATGGAGGATTGCGGCGCCCCAGCTAGCGCCAGCGGTCACAGCCGCCGCGAATGCCACCGTTTTGGCCGCGCAGTACAGGGCCATGAACCAGTAGGTAATGACGGGCCGCACGCTGCAAGACAACGCATCCGCCCAGCGCATGCCGGTCTTTTCGCCTTGGGTACGAACGGCTTCTCGCAAGGTTTCAATGGCACCAACGTTCCAGGCCGCATCGGCGCCCGCGCCGATTTCCGACATCCGCTGCGCGCCGCGCAATTTCTCGAATTCCAGCGCCTTGTCCTGCATCGCCAGTTCGTGACCACGCTCCCCTTTGCGATCGAGCCATTTTAGGATTTCAGGCGCGAGACGGAAGGCCCCACCGAGGAGACCACCAAGCATGGTCTCGATCACTGTGGGCCTCCCATCAGTTTCAACTTGATGGCTGCGCCGACCAGCAGCGCGGCCAGAAAGCCGGTGGTGATGACCTTGACAGTGGTTTGCCACGCGGTACGGCGAGCATCGCGCCAGGCATCGAGCAGATCACGCAGTTCGCGGATATCGCGGGCAGCGCGGCCGTTTTCCAGGCCGAGATGGGTCAGGACATGTTCGGCCCCGCGTTCAGCGGCACGTTCCAGCAGTTCATCGAAATCCTCCTTGCGCAGGATGAGCATGTTGTCGGCCAGGACGAGTTTTTGTGGATCAGTCATGGGCAGGCTCCAAAAATGCGAAACCCGCCACTTGGGCGGATTTCCAGGGTTCGGGGGAAAGAAATCAGATGGCGATGCCAGAACTCCAGCCGGTAGTCTTGTAGGCCGAGAGCACGGCCTCGTCCTCGATGAAGCACAACCAGCCGACTTTGGGGATGTGGTATTCCCAAACGCCTGCGATGCGCACTGCGATCTGGTCGGTCTTGCCGCTCCATACGCCAGTCGCGCCAACGGGAATGAGATAGCGATCGCCATTCGCCGGGCTGGTCGGCGGTGTTGCCAGATCGCGGTCTTTGACCGACAGACCGACGACGGCGCCCAGACGCTTCAGATTGGCGTCCATGCTGGCACCCCAGCCGCTTTCGCCAAGCGTCCAACCGTAGTTGAGTCCGAGATTCGGGTCAGTGATTGCGGGCATCAAGCACCTCCGTAGTATTTGTCATAGTGAAGTCCATAACCCACGCGTTCGAAAGCGATCGCGTGTTTCTGCAGGCTGATCACACCCGAGCGGTTGGATTCGAGCTCGATGCGCAGAGCGGCATTTGGTCGACCAAGGCCAGAATCGGTGGCATCGTCGACCAGGGTGTAGGTCCGGCTGGTACCGGTCAGACCGCTGTAGGTGCGGCGCAGGCCGCCCGATTCCCCGTAGATGCGTAGCGTATACGTCACGCTGGTTTCGGGGCCGATGTTGCCGTTGGCTTGGGACACCAGGCTCACCGTCTGGCTCAGCCGATCGCGGTGGGCCCAGGAGACGACCAGGTCCTCCTTGGCGACCGCCGGGTAGGCCACGTTGTTGATCTTGACGTTGCCGGGTGGATAGGGACGATTCTGGCGGCGGTTCATGGTCAGGGAATCGGTCGGAGCCGATGCCAACGCCAAGGTGCCTTTGCCGGTGACGGTGAGCAGCCGGGCGTTCACGGTTTCGCCAGCCGCGTACTCCGTCGGATCGATGCCCTGCGCGCCGTCGGCGAACCAGATCCGGCTACCGGCCGCATGGCTGACCGGTACGGTATCCATGACGCCACGGGTCAGCGTCAGGCTTTGGGGGGTCGGGTTGATGGCCGTGACCAGAACGATCTCGTCATCGATATAGGCATAGGTCCCGGCGGCGACCAGATCGATGTCGAACTCACCGCTGTAGATAGCCATGCTGGTCAATTCCTGAGCAAGACCGGTGGTCAGAACCGCCGTGGGGCAGAATTCGCCCTGGCCCCGCGGGTTGTAGGCCGAGGCCGAACTCGTCTTGCTGTACAGGTCGTAGTTCATGACGCCCGGCACCGGACGTCCGCCCAGAGTCTGCAGGAAGCAGTCGGTGGCATCGAGGTAAGCCAGCTCCGATGCGGACAGTGCGCGGGCGATGTCCCAGTACGGTGCCTCGATCAGACGCCGGGGAGTCGCGGCCGTAGGCGCGGGGACCGGATCGGTCCATCCCGTGGGCTGCGGGGCAGTGTAGACCGCTGAGGGCAGTCCAAACACATCCTCGACCGCATCGATGCTGATGGCACCGTTGGTGAGCGTGCCCCCGTCGACGCCAGCAATCCGCATCACCAGGCCGCTGATACCCAGCGTTGGCCACTCCAGCTTGAACACCTCGCCCGGGTACAGATTCCAGGCTTTGCGGTTCACCTTCAACCGCACTTTGGCGAGCGGCGTGGAAACGGCGGCCAGATCACGCATCGCGACCCGCGCGGCGAGGTTATCCGAGGTGATGCCGGGATAGCGCCGTGTCTGCGACACCACCGCACCCTGTGCCTGAATATTGGCCAGGTCCTGGACCGCGATGCTGGTTTCCTTGAACGTATCCGGCTTGGTGTAGATGAGCACGATTTCGTTGGTCGTCTCCCCCCAGGCCGCCCGCTGGAAACTTTCCAGCTCGATGATGTTGTCCGGATTCAGGAGCGGGAGCGCCGACACGGTGTAGTCCGCGCGCACCAACTTCAGGACGAAACGCCCCGTCGATGGCGAGGTCGTGAGCACACCGCCGATGTGGTCCATCACCTCTTTGACGAACTGCTCGATCTTGCTCTGCTGCAACCAGATCATGCTGAGCCCGAAACCCTCGCCGGCCAGCACATCCGCCGCTGCCCGAAACGAGGCGTCGTCGATGCTGGCCGTCGGATAGCCCATTCCCCAGTCGGCATTGGTCAGGCACTCATAGACGATGTGCGCCGGATTGGCGGCTCCATTGATTTCCGCCTTCGCCGAATACCAGTCGCGGAAGCAGCGTTTCACGCGCACCGCCCAAGGTTTCATGTAGGGGTTATTCGCTGCGATGTACACCTGCCGCAGAATCAAACTCAGGATCCCGCGATACGCGGGCTGCGGGGAGCCGATCTTCGCCACGAGGTAATCATTCGGCGTCTGTGCCGCCTGACCAAAGGCGGCATCGATGGCGCCGGAAATACCGCCCTCGCGCTTCTCGCCGCCGAACAGTTCCGGCATGTTGACCGTGATCCGGCCGCTGGCGGTGAGGTTGCCGCTCCAGGCCTGGCGTTCGCCGACCTGGATCTCGGTGATGGCATCGACCGGGCCGTGGCAGATCGCCAGGTGCATCCCCAAGTAGTAGCGATAACCGACCGTCTGCGACTTGCTGCTACCGCCCATCGGCCACCTCGGAGGCGGTGCGTTCTTGGGCGACGGCGACCACGTCCTCGGCCATGCTGTCACCGGTCGCCAGCAACAGGGGCGCGGGCAGCCCCTGCTCGATGAATCGTCCCCAGTCGAGCCGGTGACGCGCGAACCACACCCGCGCGCCACGATTACAATAGCCCAGGCGGCGCATGTCGCCGTGGGTCACCCGAATGTCGGTCATTTCTTTCCACCTTTGGACTTGATGGGCGTGGTGCGCAGATCGCCGTACCACACCACGTTGGCGCTTCTCACCAGCACACTGCCGAACACGACCGGTACCGGGCGGCCTTCATCGGCGGTCGGCGCATCGAAGTCCTTGAGTTCGGCGGCTTGGGGCTGTGGCGGCTTTGGCTGGAGCGCGTACTGGATCAGCGCGGTGACGATCCAGACGATGATTTGGGCCCAGGGCATACCGTGTACTCAGTAAATGGGGCTGCCGCCGAAGGGGTTCTTCGTCGGAATGAACGGGAAACCACCGAAATTGGCGCTGTTGCCGAATTTGGCCGCGCAGGTTGCGAGCGTCCGGTCGCAACCGGGATACAGGTAGATCGTGTCACCCACGGCAAGCCCGGGTGGCACGGCCGACAGCGTGATGACATCCTGACTGTGGGCCACGATCATTCGCTTTTCGGTGATGCCGTTGGCCGCCCAGGTCGCGAAGCCGCCCGCGAAATGCCCCGTGGCATAGCCAGCCGCCGAAGGCACACTGAGAGCGACGCCATTGACGGACACCACCGCGCCCACCACCCGGAAGGTCACCGCGCTGGCCTGACAGGATGTGCCGTAGAGTACGTGCGGGCAGTTGCGCTGGTAGAGGCGGCGCAGACCGGTGCGCTGCAAGCTGGTATATACCGGCTCGCAATTGAGCTCGACCTCGGAACCGCGCCATTCGACATTCAGAACGCGCCCCATCCACACCGCCACGGTTTCGGCATCGTTGCGATGCTGGCGGTAGATGGTGAGCAGCGTCACTTCCGACGGCGGCGTCGTGATGAATGCCTGCGCAATCTCGACGTCGCGGGCCAACGTGATTCGCAAGCCGGCGCGGCCTATCTCTCCTGTCTGCTCGATGCTGCCGCGCTTCATCGGAACAGCCACATAGGGATAGGTGGCGTAACTCGCGTCCTGCGCACCGCTCGTGTAACGCCAGGCGGTGCCTCCCCGACGAAACTCATACAATTCGACGGGACTGCCGGCGTCTATGGACGCTTCTCGGCTGGCGTAGGTCATGTGTCATCTCGAATGCTTTTGACGGAGATCGATATCTCGGCCATGTCGTCGGTGTGATGAGCGATCTCGATGGCATCGCTGTCCAGGCGCACCAGCTTCATGAACGACACGTGGCGGATCTGTTCGGGGAGCAGCGCTGTGCCCACCACGCTGTCGATGGCGATGTTTTCAGTGCTGGGCGACAGCGTCGTGGCGCCTGTGATGCGCCGGTAGTAACGGCCACCGGACGTCGTCGCGATCAGGATGTCGCGCCGCCCGACGGCGGCTGGCACATTGGCGGCATAGGTGCGGTTCTCGACGGTGATAGCCGAGTCGAACGCGCCGATCGGGCTCACCACCTTCAGATCGGACTGAAAGCTGGGCATCCAGAATGCCGTCAGTCGGCCAGCCCGGACCGCGAGCCAGGAGCGAAACGCTGCGATCGCGGCGCGTCCGGTGATCAGCCAGCGGTGCGTGCGGCGAACGGTGCCAATGCCCGAGAGGTCGTCGATGACACGGCGGCCCGTCAGAAAGTCCAGTTCGTCGAGCTTGCGGGTGTAGTCGCTATCGACCTCCTCGGTCCAATTGGTGGCGGTGAGCAGAACGGGGAACCCCCGGTAATCCAAAGTCTCCGTGGCAGCGGGAAGCAAGCATTCGTCTTCGAGCTGGAAGCGAACCGTGGCTTGGCCGATGGCATCGCTCAGATAGGTCAGGCCAAGGTCGTTCTGTACCCGCGCCGGCCGGACGGGCAGGATCTTCGTGCCGATCGGCCAGGTCGTGTCCAGCGGGCTCTTGATGGTGAGCGAGGCGGGAAAGACGGCCGTGATCTCGGCAAACTCCGACTCCATGCCCAGAACCAGCCCAAGCAAACCGCCGACGGCAAAGTCCCGATTCGCAGTCGTCACGGCAATGGAAGTCGCTCCGGCGGGAATCGGGATTGCTGCGAGTGCAACATCGGTCCAGAGCGGTAGGCCAAACACCCGTGCCTGCCAGGATAGCAGCAGGTTTTCCATCTTCACGCGCTCGGTGTCGGAGCCGACCAGAACGCTGTATTCAAAGCTGCGCCTGGCACCGGCGCGCAAACGCACGCGCTGCTCGAAACCGGCATGGGACTCCATCACGTCCGTGAGCCATTCAAGCCGCTCGACGACCGGCTGTACCCAGTTCGGCGCAAAGATCCAGCCGACGATGCGGCGGCCGGTTGCCCACAAGGTGACCGCATCGAGTGCGAAAGCGAACAGGAAAGCGGCATTCACCGTCGGTGGCCCGTTGGGCGTGACCGCGAGCGTATAGCGCCGGGATTCGTTCGCGGCAAATACGCTCGGTGCTGGCGCCGGGCCGACCAGCGTCATGCCTTCCGCCCCAGTGGCGGTGAGTGAAACCAAGGTATTCGGCGTCAGCCGCGCATTCCACACCTCGATCGTGCGGCTCTGCTCCGAGGCGAGACTGCCAAGGTTGATCCGCCCGGGCAGCAGATGCACGCGAAAGTAATAGTCCTCGAAATAGCTGGGGACCCGCATGCCGGTCAGAGCACGCTGCGCAGGAACCGTGATGTCGGTGGCGTAGCTTCGCGTTCCTTTCTCCGCGCGTGGCGTATCGCTGGCCGTATAGGGATAGATAGGCGCGACCAGATTCCCATCGATACTCAGGCGAGGATTCAGCGACCCGGCCTGCGCACGATCGAGCACCGCGCCAGTGAGGATCGGCATGTCAAGAGTCTCGTTTAAGGTGAAGCGCGCAGATCAGGGACCGTCGTAGCGGACCGCCATCGCGATCGTCCCGGAGTGGGTCGCGATGTTGTACGGCGACGCGGCGCGGCTCGCGGTGTTCTTGCGATACACCGGCGCGATGAACCAGCGCTCCGAGCCGATCGTCAGGATCTGGCCGTCGTCGATGTTGTCGTTGCGGGTCATCCGCAGATGCGGGAGTTCCGCGACGTGCGACCAGAAGCCGGAGGGTTGCGCCGCCATAATGTGGATGCGTGCCAACACAGCTTCCCCGTTCCAGGTATTGGGTTGGGTCAGCAGCAGCGTGGGGACCGCGATGGTGGCGCGCGCGTTGTTCGGGTTTGCCGTCGAAACGCCCACCGGGTTGTTCCACCAACCGAAGCCGTTGAAGTTCAGGTAGATCGAGCTGTTCTGGACGCCGCTGGTGTCGTTGGACTGCCAGAACGGCGCACCCGAAGTGTTACCGCCACCGCTGCCGGTGCTGCCGTTGGAGTCGATGGCCACGCCGGCCCCGGTGCTGATGTCGGAAGTCGCGGTGCCCCAGTGCCACACTGCGTTGCCCAGCACGCCAAAACCACGCCCCTGGCCAATCGCCAGCCACTGCCACCACATCACCTGATAGTTCACGGCCACGATGATGTCGTCCGGGGCCGTGTGCACGAAGATGTGGTAGGTCACCGGGTAACTGAGCAATGTGTTACCCGCTTGCCCGAGCCGATTGGTGATACCGACCATCTTGGCCGCCGGCGTGACCAGCGTGGCGCCGGAGTAACCCAAGGCAGCCTGTATCAAGAGGTTCAAGCCGCTGACCGTCAGGCGGCCATAGATATCGCCCTTGTAGAGCATGCTGTTGCCGGCGTCCCAGGACCAGCCGTTGTCGGTTCCGGCGGTGACCACGGCGTTGAGCAGATCGCTGGCGCTGTTGGCCAGCCCAGTGACGTAGGGCATCAGGAGAGCTCCAGTGCAATGTAGTCGCCAAACGATGTGCGGCCAACGTCCTGGATGACGACGTAATTCTTGCCGTCGATGACGAGCGTGTTCTCGACGACGTTGTCGAAGCCCGTGATGTGATAGATCCCATCCAAAGCGCCATAGATGTTCGCGGAGTCGTAAAGCATCACCGGGTAGAGCGCGTAGGTGCTCTCCGCCGGGCGACAGGCGTTGGCCATCGTCGTTTGGCCCCACGGCGTCGTGAGCGGTGTTTTCCAGGTGCCGTCGTTGAAATGCATGCGCAGGTTGTTGCGGTTGCCTTTCCACGGCATCGTGTGGGTCGTCTCGGAGTAGCGCGTGGCGGACGCGCTGGTCAACATTCCGGCCGCGAACAGCGGCTGGGGGTATTGACCCGGGGACGCGTAAGGAAAGAACTTCCCGATGCCGAAGGATTCGTAGACCGGCGTGCCGACCTTCATCGCCACATTGAGCCGCTGGCCATTCACCGACAGCCAGTAGTCGATGCGCTGGTTGTGGGCGGGCACCCCGAGCACCGGCGAGATGCCCGGCTGGGTCAGGAACGAATTGCCAGCGACATAGCCTTTCATGGTCGCCACGGCCAGGTTGTAATAGTCCGCGTTGCTGTCCTGGTAACAGTAAACGCCGCAGAAGATCTGCTCAGTGCCAGAAAGTCCGGGCGCCATCATCAGCAACTCCCGGTTCGGGATGGCGGTATCGTAGCGAAGGATGGTCCAGCCTTCGGTCAGGCAGACGTCCCGAATCGTTGCGAGCATCTTGTGGTGAGCGAGCATCATCGCGTTGTCGACGAAACCGACATAGGCCGTCATATGGGGATGTCCTTTCGGGATGCGTTGATACGTTCAGCCCAGCACCTGCCGTACCGCGCCCGCGTTGCGCTGCAGGATGTTGAGGATGGTTTTTTCGCCCGAGGACGAGTTCAGGTAATCGGCGGCCATCGCCGGGTCGATGACGTTGACGATGCGCAGCGACTGGCCCGGTGCCTGCGCCGGTGCGGCTTCGGGAACCAGACCGCCGGCGGCGAACGCCAGCGTCGGGCCCGCCACCCGGGGGCCGGCAGCGATGCCATTGATCGATTGCAGAAAGGCCACGCCGACACGCTTCACGGCGGCGGCGTTGAGCACGTACTCGCCGACGGACAGGCGTGCCGGGATCGAGTCGCTGGTGGAGGTGCCGGGCCCGGTGACGTAGCCACCCGTGGCAAATCCTTTGAAGAACGAGGAAATCAGGGCTCCGAAACCGCCGCCACTCCCCGTTCCACCGCTGCCGAAGAGGCTCCCGAACAGGGACTCGGCGAGTTTCTGTGAGGCGATGCGGTTGATCGCGGACAGTACCGAACGGGCAAAATCCGCGAACGCATCCTTGGCGGACTTGGCACCACTACCGATGGCCTCGAACATCTGGGCGAAGCCATCCTGGACCGCACCATCGATGGCGACGGCCACGTCGTCCACCACCCGCTTGACCTGGGCAATCTCATTCTTCCACGCCTGCACGCGTGCCAAGGCGTCCGGGCCGATCGCCGTGGCGCTCGCCTCGAGCTGCGGCAGCAAGGCTTCGAGGGTCGCTCCCGTTTCCTGATGCAAGACCAGGATCTGCGCGCGCGCCTGCGACTCGGTCAGTAGGCCGGATTGGCGCTGCAGGTCGATCGACTCCTCGGTGGCCCGCATGCGGCTGAGCGCGTCATTGAACTGGCGTTCGTAGGCAGCCAGATCCGCCGCCGCGACCTTGACATCGATGAGGCGAGAAACGGTGGCTACACCGTCGGTGTCGCCTTCGGCTCGCAGGCGCTCGATGAGTGAGTGATACTGGCGCTCGAGCGCAACACGACGATCCTCGCTGGTCGCGGCGCCCGTCAGATCGAGCAGCTCATCGCGAATGCGGGCGAGTTCCTCACGCAAGGAGCGTTCAGCGTCGGCCGCCTTGCGCGCATTGACGACCTCGACGTCGGCCCGCTTGTTGTTGAGCACGATGAGGTCGGCCTCGATCTTGGCCACCTCGGCACGTGCCCGGAGCCGCAACCCCTCGTCACGTCCTGACACCACGATACGCTGCTGTTCGGCCAACAAGCTCTGTGTGCGGGCGATTTCGGCATCGATCTCGCGGGTTTCCAGGGCCGTTTTGGCGCTGTAGTACGCCTCCAATGAGATCAGCCGTCCTTCGAGCGCATCGTCCAGACTGCGCGACTGTCGATCCAGCGCGTCTTTGAGCAGCTTCAGCTCGGCATCGGCCTGAGCCTTGGCCAACGCCAATCGCGCCGCCCCGTTGTCGCCGCTGGCCCGTCGGGCGGGCCGTAGCCGGTCGATCAGGCTGGTGGTGTCGGCAACGAACGCCGGGGCGCGCACTTCGACCGGTTTCGGATCGAACAAGCTGTCCCGGAAATCGGCAAGCTCGTCCAGACGCTGGACCAGGCTGCCCTTGAGTTCCGCGATGATGGCTTTCGCGCCGGACACGTTGCCGGACAAGGCCTCGACGGCGGCCGCCATGCCGGCTCCAATCGCCTCGCCCAGTGCCACGAACGCTTTGCCCACGGTGGTGGCACCCAGCGCCAGGGTTTTGAGGACCAGCACCACGCCGTCCAGAACCGCGCGCAGCGAGCCCCCTTGCTTTGCCGACGCCACCATGCCGTTGGCCATGTCGTTCATGGCCGGCAGAAAGGCCTCGATCACGCGATTGCCGATGCTCGCGATGGCCAGGCGCACCTTGGCGAGCGAATCGTTGAACACCTCGGCCTGCGCGGCGGTATCGCTGCCAATCTGCACGCCCAGGGCCTGCAACTCCGCTGTCAGCGCCTCGACGCCCTCCCTCCCCTGGTTGAGGAACGGAATGAGGTCGGCGCCCGACTTGCCGAACAACTCCACCGCCAGCGCGGTTTTTGCGGCACCATCGGGCATCGCCTTGAAGCGGTCGCTCAGATCGAGCAGGACCTGATCCGTCGCGCGCAGCGTCCCATCCTGGTTCTGGATGGCGACGCCAACCGCAGCGAATCCGCGCGCGGCATCGATCGAACCGGTTGCCGCGTCCAGCATGCGGGTGGCGAGCTTGCGCAGGCCGCCTTCGAATTTTTCTGCCGAGACACCGGCGAGATCCGCGACCGGGATCAGCGTGGACAGCGACTCGACGGTGATCCCGACCCGCTGCGACAATTTGGACAACGAGTCCGCCGAGTCCAGCGACGCCTTGACCATCGCCCCGAGCCCGGCCGCAGATACGGCAAGGCCGAGCGTGCCGAGCAACCCGTTGATGGATCGCGCCGCGTTGCCCAGATCACCCAGATTGCGCTTGATCGAATCGAAGGCGCCACGGGTCTGGTCGACAGCGGTGATCAGGATCTGGGCACGGTTGTTGGCCATCAGGATTTCGCCAGTTCTCGTTGGATTGCGCTTGCCAAACGTGGCAGGGACCGTTGCACGGCACCGGTCAGATCCAGTCGCCGCTTGAGCGAGACAGACTTGACCAACACGGCAATCGGAATCTCCTGGCCGCGTTTGATCTGTTTGGCCCCGGTGCGTGCGCGCTCGGCCCGCTTGAAGCGGGTGAGTTGGGATGCGTTCTCGCGGATGTTCTCGGCCATCAAGATGACCTTGCCGTTCTTCTCGACGAAGAAGGCGTTGCCCGATCGCAGCAATCCATCGACCACGGCCTTGAAGCGCTTGGGACCGATCCGTCCTGGAAGCAATGGAATCAGCAGATTGCCGGAGACCGTTCCACCCTTTTCGTGCAATCCCAGCCAAGGGATCTTGCTGCCGACCAGCAAGGCCGGCAGGCGATCGACCCTTTTGTCCAGCACCTTGGCCTGCATCGACGAGACGAAGCGGCTGCGCTTGACGTTGAAGGCGCCGCGCATCTGCGCACGTGCAGCATCGCGTACGTCGCGACCACCCGCTTGCATACCACGCTTCAACGCCGATCGGATGGCCTCACGGCGCGCGGTAGACCAGGCATCGAATTGCCGCGCTTCGAACAATCCGGCTGTGACCAGATCAATTTTCATGATCGAGCTCCCGCTGCAGTCGTTCGATGGCGCGCTTGTCGCCCTGGCAGGCCACGGCCGTTACGCCAAGAAGAAGGCTGGCGTGCTCACGGTCACGATGCATTTCGGCATCGAGAAACGCGGTCAGTTGAGCCAATGTGTAGTCCAGGACATCAGGAAGCCGATGCCCGGCGTGGATCAAACGGTGGATGGCGTGAGCCCAGCCAAGGGACCGCTCATTTGTGCGTTGATCCGGGCGGCGGCGTGCTGGATCGCCGGCACCACCCGCTGCACAAAAAAATCCGCATTCACCTCAAACAAGGTGGCGGCCAACTGGATGGTGTCATCCATCGCCAGCCCTGCGACCCACTCGTGGGGACGACGTGAGGCCACGGCGATCGCCGTGATCAGCGCGTCGCCGTGGTCGGCCAACAGTTCAATCCAGTTCGGATCGCCGTCGAGCAATCGATGGGCGAAGGGTCGAACCGCAGCGAGTAGCGCCGGGATCTCGCCGACGCGGATCGGCGTGATCGCCAGCGCAACACCCGCGATCTCCAGGGGCAACGGGGTGGGAGGAAAGGCATCGAAATCGTTCATCACTCACCTCACAACAACACGATGCGGCCGAACTGGCCCAGGTCGCCGGTCGCGGGCTTCAGCGTGTCGGCCAGTACCTGACCCGAGAGTTCGAACTTGAGCAGTTCGTCGGTGATGACGGAGAGCTCCTTGGCCGGATTGATCGCCACGCGGTACAGATCGATCACGACTTCGCGGTTGCCGTCAGCCGTGTTCAGCCCCTCGAAACGCACCCAGCGCTCGGGCTGCGGCAGGGTGAACATCGCCGTGCTCTGGGCCATGCCGTAGGCGTAGTCGACCTTGAACGGTTCCACGTAAGGGTCGCCGGCGGTCTTGTCGTTGATCATCAGCGAACCGTGCTTGGCGTTGAGGGTGTATTGAGCGGCCGGCAGCGTCTTGGGAATAGCCGTGGAGTCCTTGACCACGACCGTCGAGACGTTCTGCTTGGCCAGCAGGTAGAGACTACCCAGAGTGACGGGATTGGGCAGCGCCTCGGCGGTCACCGTGCCGCTGACCTGGTCGGTGGTCGTGCCGTACAGCGCCAAGCCCAGATTGACGGCGATCAGTTCTTCCAATGTGCAGGCGAATTCACCCTTCTTGGTCTTGATCAGTTGCAGGTCGGTCAGACGCTGGCCGCTGGTCGACTCCTGGTGTTCCAACGTTTCCACCGAAAGAGAGACTTTGAGTTCGGGCACGTTGCCCACGTAGTTCAAGCCCTGGGGTTTGCCGGTGATGTCGCGGGCGCCGATGTAAACGCGCCCCTGTCCAGAAAAGTAAGGCATGGTCAGTCTCCCTTGCGTACAGTAGGCTGCGGTTTGCCGGTCGACTCGTGAAGTCCGTCAGCGGCTTTGGCGACGCCAGCCTCGATCAGCCAGCGTGCGGCGGATTCGTCGAGGTCCAGCGAGTCACCCGGCGCGAAGCCGACGCCGGCATGGGTATGGGGTTTCAGCAATTCGATGTTCATCGTCGGTTTATCCAGTTCGGGTCAGGTCGAGCGCGTGGGTGCGGTAGCGGATCTCGTAGCGGACAGGCAGCGCGACGGCTCCGGCGTCGGCGTCGTCCGCCTCCCACTCGCCGTCGATCTCGCACACGGCAATCGCCAGCCCGCCCAAATTCGGGTCCGCCAGCAATGCCGCGTGGGCGGCAACCAACGCCTGGTCGGCCACATCGAAGGCATCTGATCCGCGTGCCACGACGGCGATGCGGAGAATCAGGAGCCGATCGACGAGGGTGTTGGAATGTGCGGTGATGCTGTCGCCTTCGGCAAAGAGCAGCAGCTCGGGACTGGCCTCGCGGGTAACGGGCGCGGTCGGGAATCGCAGCACCGGCATCGGCGCCACCCCAGCAACGAGACGAGCGACGACCTCGCGCAAAATGCGCTCGCGGATGGAGTTCATGAGCGGGAGACCTCAGAGTCGAGAGAGCGAAGCGCGTCGTTCACTGCCGTCACCGACGCTACGGACATCGCGGACCCGGTAGTGATTGCCAGCGATGGACACGGTGTCTCCTGCCGCCAGGTCCGGTAGTGCCGAGGCCGGAAAGCGGATCGTGTAGTCGGCGGACAGCGCGAGCCCGTCGAGCACGGTTTCGTCCGGAGAGCGGAAGTCGACGGCGATGGTGTGGCCATCGATCTGCGCGTCCACCAGCAAACCAGACCGCCTCGCCGCTTCGTAAAAGTCTTCGACGCGCACCATTACACCGTCAGCTTCACGAGCACACCTGGGCGATGACACATGGGCAGCGGGTTGGACTGCGTATGCAAATCGGTACCCCGGTCGAACTTGCGCGGCTCCTGCTTGGCATAGAGCGCCTGCCCGATGGTGTTGACCGTCTCGTTGAAGTCGGCGGGCGCGAAATAGGTACCGAAGGTATCCACCGTGCCCAGCGGGAAGGCGTGGGCCTCG